>JAFLUH010000072.1 GCA_022508895.1 Oscillospiraceae bacterium | reverse complement strand
GCAGCATAAACGGCACCGAAAGCTACCCCATCTTTGTGGGCAAGGGCGCTTCGGTTTAATTTGTTGATATGTTGTCAAAGCCCATGTTCATGCGGTGAGCATGGGCTTTGAATTTATATCGTGTTTTTATAAAAAAATTAAAAGGAGTGGGAAGAACAATGAGAAAGTTTGCAGTTATATTGTACCCGAATTTTTCCTTGCAGGAGATAACCTGCCTCACCTCCGCCCTTACCGTCTGGTTCGGCGAGAAGCTGGACTTTATCGCAAGCGAAAACAAGGAATACCTGAGCGAGGAGGGCTTCCGAATCCTCCCCACAAAAACAACGTCGGAAGCGAAAATCACGGATTACGACTGCGTTATTTTCCCCGGAACGATAAACCCTCTCCCCGCCCTGTTTGACGACAAGCTTATCGACTTTCTGAAAGCAGGAGCAGGTACGAATGTAGTTTTCGCAGCAATATCGTCCTCACCCCTGCTGCTGTCCAAAGCCGGAATACTAACCGGCAAAAAGTTCACGTCCGGCTATTTTATGCAGATGGCGGACACCTTTGATTTTATCGAAAAGGATAATTTCATACACAAGGGAATAGTAGAGGACGGCAACGTCATAACGGGAATAGGAATGTTTTTCAGAGAATTTGCAGAAGCCGTACTGCGAAGATTTGATTATGACATCGGCGATAATTTCATGCGATATTCTCCGGAAGAATACACAGAGGAAGAACTGACCTTCTACTGGTCTGACGAAGATTACAAGGAATTTCTGGAGGAACTGAAAGAGTATACCTCATAATGATAAATTTTGATTTAAGTTAAGGAGGAGCGCCATGCTTGACCGAATAATCCAAACCGATATCCCCACCTTGGAAAAGGAAACCTACAAAGCGCAGGCAGAAACTCTGAAAACCCGCCTGAAAGCCCTCGAGCAGGAGATAAAGGAGAAAAAGCTCCCCGTTATCATATTGTTTGAAGGCTGGGGAGCCTCAGGCAAAGGCTATGTGATAGGCAAAACCATAAACTGCCTTGACCCCCGCTCCTACAAGGTATATTCCACCGTAAAAGCCTCCGAGGAGGAAAGCCGCCTGCCCCTCATGCACCGCTTCTGGAAGAATATCCCCGAAAAAGGCAAGCTCAGTATCTTCGATCGCAGCTGGTATCAGGAGATAGTCCCCGCCTCCCTTGAGGAAAAGCTGAAGGATGAGGAGGTACTGGACCGCATGAACATGGCGAACGTGTTCGAGCGCCAGCTTACCGACGACGGTTATCTGATAATCAAGTTTTTCCTGCAAATAGACCGTCAGGAGCAGAAACGCCGCTTCAAAAAACTGCTTGACAGCAAGGACACCAACTGGCGTGTCAGCGACCTTGACCTGAAGCGCAACCGCAGCTACGACCAGTACTTCGTAGAATACGACAAAATGCTGGAATACACCAACACCGACTACGCTCCTTGGACGGTGATAGATTCCTCCAACAAATACCGCACCGTCTGCGAGGTATTCAAAACCATCATCACCGCCATTGACGACAGGCTTCTGAACCGCAGCTCCGAAATAGGCGAAGAACCCAAGCGCCGCATTCCCAAGGAAATATTCACCATGGCGACCAAGCCTCCCCTGAACCTGATAAAGTTAGACAAGACCCTCAGCGAGGACATCTACACCGAGGAGCTGAAAAAGCAGCAGAAGCGCCTTTCCAAGCTCCATCAGCGCCTGTACGCCAGCCAGCTCCCCGTAGTCATCTGCTTCGAGGGCTGGGACGCGGCAGGGAAGGGCGGCACTATCCGCCGCATCGCCTCCGCCCTTGACCCCAGAGGCTTCGAGGCAGTCCCCATAGCCGCCCCCGCCCCCTATGAGCTGAACCGCCACTACCTCTGGCGCTTCTGGCAGCACCTTCCCAAAACAGGACACATCGTCATATTCGACCGCACATGGTACGGCAGAGTTCTTGTAGAACGGGTAGAGGAGCTGACCGACGAAAAGCGCTGGAGAGCCGCCTATCAGGAGATAAACGAGTTCGAGAACACCCTCTTTGAAAGCGGCGTTCTTGTGCTGAAATTCTGGCTGCACATTGACAGTGACGAGCAGCTCCGCCGCTTCAACGACCGCATGAACACCCCCGAAAAGCGCTGGAAGATAACCGACGAGGACTGGCGCAACCGTGACAAATGGGAGCAGTACGAAACGGCGATAAACGATATGCTGCAAAAGACCTCCACCGACTTTGCTCCGTGGCACATAATCGAGAACAACGACAAAAAATTCGGCAGGATAAGGACGCTGAATATCCTCAACGACACTCTCGAAATGTGGATAGAAAAGCACAGGTGAGCCAATGGCAGAATACCGCAAAGCGACTCTGCAAGACCTCGAACAGCTCTGGAACGCAAACATCGCCGAAAACCCCGACGACCCCCGCTGGGCAAATTGGAAAAAGGAATACATTTCCCTCAATCAGACAGGCAAAGGCTGCACCTTCGCCGCAGTCGTTGACAGCGAACCCGTAGGCGAAGGCACTCTCCTGTTTTCCCCCGATTGCAGCGCAATAGCAGGCAGAGCCGACCTTGCCGACGGCAGCACTGTTGCCAACATAAACGCCCTGCGCATTCGCAAGTCCTGCGAGGGGCAAGGTCACATCTCCGCCCTTGTCCGCCTGATGGAAGCCTACGCCGCAGACTGCGGCATAACCCGTCTCACCATCGGCACAGAAGCCAAAGAAACAAGGAACCTCGCCATCTACCTTCACTGGGGCTACACCGACTTTGTAGCTCACGCAGTTGAGGACGGCGAATTGGTGCTGTATTACGCCAAAAATCTCTGATATGAAAAAGCAGTCGGAATTTCAATTTCGACTGCTTTTTGTTTTATCACCTGTCTTCATCACCCGCAAACAATCCTCTGCCGCCCGTCCCGAAGTACACTCTCCCGAATTTTCTGTAATCCCCGCAAACCGTCCTCACATTCCCGAAATACTGCCCCTTGCTTATCTCCTGCCAGCTCTCGCCCTCGTCAACGGAACGCAGCAGCCTGCTCCCTTTTTCTCCGTTCACAGCTATATACAAAGCGTCATACCCGCTTACTCCCTTTCCCATTCCCTGAGCAGTCACAACGAGCCCTTCATCGGTCACCCTGCAAGCTTCAAATTCTCCGTTATCATACTTCATTTTCCACAGCCCGTACTCCCCCAGTGCCAGCCATATAACGCCTTCCCTGCCATACTGACACCGAATTTCCGTCCTGTTTCTCCCATCGCAGAAGCCCATATCCGCCTCAGGCAAAGGCGACCGCTTCTGCCAAAAGCTCCTTCCCTTATCGGTGCTTACAAAAACATCTCCCTTATTCCCGAACCCGTAGATAACATCGCCATTGACCCTGTCCGCCATAGCCTTCAGCGTCACCTCAAAGTCAGTTATCTCGGCTCCGTTCAAATCAAAGACCCTCGCCTTCTCCCAGCTCCTGCCCCCGTCATCGCTATACACAACAGCCGCCGCAGGCAGCATGAACCTGTCGCAAACCGTCCAGACCGTTGTCCCGCCGTCAGCGGCAACAGCCACCCACCCCGAATTGACGTTAGGCTTCTCTATCCTTTGGCAAAGCCCGTCTATCTCCTCATTTATCCCATAAGGCATTGAGCAGCGCCTCCAGCTGAGCCCACCGTCCTCCGAAACAGCCACACCGCCCTTGGAAGTCCCTCTCCAGTTTCCCCTCGGAGTACAGACGGCAAGCCCGTCCTTCCCATCGCACCAGTCAATATTCATCACCGTAATAAATCTCTTTCCGTTCTCGTCCGCAAAGGTATTCTCACAGGGCTTACCGATATCCTCAAAAGCGAATCCGCCCAGATCCCCCACGGCGTCCAGCAGCACAACACGACCCGAAGGCGGCGAATACACGTTCATATGCACCGTTTCCTCGATACCCTCGCTGACGTCATCAAAATAAACCTTGTCCCCCAGCAGCCCCTTAATACGGAAAACTCCCGTCCCCGTATTAAAGAAAGCCGTATCAGGGTCAAAGGGATCGCTCTCCACCGAGCTTGCCCAGTGCATAACGGTAGTCCCGTCGTTATATTCAGGCTTCATATAGGAGCAGTTACAGCGATAATTTGAGGGATCCCGCGAGCAAATTACCGTCTCCCAGCTCTCCCCGCAGTCAGCTGTCCTGAACATTCTGTCCCCATGCCTGTCGCAAACGGTAGAGAACAGCGTATATTTCTCATTGGCACTTATCCCGCCGACGCCAAACTTCAGTCCTTTAAGCTCCTCAGGGGTAATATCCCGACAACCGACCAGTCTCCCTTCCTTCACCTCAAACCTCAGCAATCTCCCGTCCCTGACAGCCCCGCTGTCGCAGGAGTACTGCCATGGCTTCTCCCCCCTATTCAAAGCAACATACACATACTTCCCGTCAAAAGCAGCCCTTGCAGCAGCAAGTCCGGCACAGTCCACAGGCAGCTCTGCCGCCTCAAAGCTGCACCCCTTATCATAGCTCACATAAAGGCTTTTCTCCACAGCCTCTGCCGCACCGAATCCCGCGCCGCAGCCCGCCAGAACGATATCCGTTCCCTTGACTGCAAACACAAAGGTAAACCGCTTCTCACCGTTTACATAAATCTCTCTCCAGCTGACTCCATCGTCCTCAGACAAAAACAGCCCGTCCGCCTCCGACCCGAACAGCAGCCGCCCCTTTTCCGCAAGCAGCCGCTCACCCGTCCCTCTCCCCGGACAGTTAGCGTTCACCTTAGCAGGCAGCTCCCGATAAACAAAGCTTTCTCCCCTGTCATTAGACACGCCCAGCACGCCGTTCCGGGCGCCCCACCGCCCAAAGGCGGCATACAGCCTATCCCCGTCAGATCGGTCAACAGCCACAGACAGCGGAGACATAGGCAGCTCCTCACCAAGCGCCGTCCAGCTTTGCAAATCGTTATCAAACCTGTAAGCCATTCCCACATCGGTACGGGCATACAGCAAGCCGTTCACAGCAGGGTGATACAGCAGCCCCGTAACGAATCCGCCGCCGATTATGGGAATATTTTTGTAGTTATATTTAACGTTCATTCTCTTTTCCTTTGAAAAAATCAGTATTCCGCTTCCAACCCGTCCGGAATATCAACAACGCTCTGCTCCTTCAGCAGCATAGCTCCGCCATCCATAGGCATCCATGACACAAGCCATTCCTCGGTTGAATAGCCCTTGTACTCGCTGATCCTGTCATCGGTATCCCCATTGACAAAACCGATTTGTTCCCCGCAGTCTTTTTTAGACACCACACAAAAAGGAGCATAGGTCCTGTCTTCCCAAATAACAGCCCTTTTCCCGTCTATATTGACCGATTCCATATCCACCAGCTCACGCTGCTGTCCGCTGCAGGCGGACAATATTGTTAAAAGCAAGCATAAGCCGAAAAACAACACCAAAAATTTTTTCATGCAGCATATCTCCTAAATCCAATTTATACTGTAACAGCGCTTTAACTGTCAACCGTATACTGTAAATTATACCACCATAATTTCCACAATTCAACCAATATCACACAAAATTCAGAAAACTCACCCTGTTGCAAAATCCCAAAATTCATGCTACAATAAAATAAATACCAAAGAACAGGAAGAAACAAAAATGCCCTTCTCACCCAAAACCCTCGAATTTATCTTTGAAAACCACGCCCGCGACAGCAAGGAGTGGTTCAACGCCCACCGCACCGACTTTGAGCAGTATGTAAAGGAGCCCTTCAAAGACTTCGTCCTGCAGCTCACCCCCACCATGCTGAAAATAGACCCGCAATTTATCTGCGACCCTAAGCGCCTGTCCCGCATCTACCGTGACGCCCGCTACGCCAGAGGCAAGTCGGTTTTCCGTGATTATATGTGGTACAGCTTCGGCAGAAAGAGGGAAGGCGCAGTCAAAACCTACCCCGAGTACTATTTCAGCGTCTCCCCCACAGGCTTCGACTACGGCTGCGGCTACTACTGTCCCACCGCCGACACCGTGACCGCCCTGCGAAAGCTGATAATAAGCGGCGACCCTGCCTTTGAAAAAGCAAAAGCCGCCTACAGCTCACAAAAAGTATTCACAATGGGCGGCACCGAGTACAAGCGTGACCGCTACCCAGACCAACCCGCCGAAAACCGTCTCTGGCTGAACCGTAAGGACATCTATTTCTTCGCCGCAAGCGACGATTTCGACGCCCTCTACAGTCCCGACCTTCCCAAAAAAGTAGCCCGTGACTTCAAAAAAATAGCCCCCATCTACGACTTTTTTATCAAAGCCGAGCAGATAAAGGACAATATATGAAATTCCGATTAAACGGCATAGAATTAGACTTAACCACCACCCCCGACCTTTTCTCCCCCAACGCTCCCGACAAAGGCACTCTCGCTATGTTGACCGCAGCACAGATAACCCCCGCAGACAAGGTACTTGACTTAGGCTGCGGCTGCGGAATAGCAGGCGTCTACGCCGCCAAAATAACGGGTGCCCAAAGCGTCACCATGACCGACGTCCTCCCCATAGCCGCCGAGACCGCCGGGCAAAACGCCATAAAGAACGGCGTCCCCGAAATAACCGTCCTCTGCGGCAACGCCTACGAAAACGTCCGGGACGCCGATTTCACTCTGATACTGTCCAACCCGCCCTACCACACCGATTTTTCCGTAGCCAAATCCTTCATAGAAGGCGGATACAGGCACTTAGCCATAGGCGGCAGAATGGTGATGGTGACCAAGCGCCTCGACTGGTACAAAAACAAGCTCACCTCGGTTTTCGGCGGAGTAAAGGTAACAGAAACCGACGGCTACTACGTTTTCATTTCCGAAAAACGCCCTCGCCGCAGCAATCCCGAAAAGCCCAAAAACACTCTCTCGAAAAAACTCGCAAAAAAACACAGAAGGAACTGAACAAAGAAACCGCAGAGGAAGACTCTGCGGTTTTTACTCTTAACTGTTCACTTCTCATTCTTCACTGACTGCAAACCCGTTCAGCCCATAATACCTCATAAACTCCGGGAAATCCCTGTACGCCACATCAAAGTCCACATTCCCCCGAATACCGTTTATCTCTCCCTGATAGCTGTACTGCCAGATAAAGTAGTCATACTCGGTCTCAGGCTGATCGCCGCCGAACTGCGCCACCCAGACGGCATATTTCTCTGTTATCTCAGGGTCGATAACATGGTCCAGCCTTGCCCTGTAGGAGTAAAGCATCGGGTAATACCCATTCTCCGCCACGATTTCAAGGAACACGTTCACGATCTCCGTAACGTCCATGCCCTCCTCTATATCCTCCTCGAAGTCCATTATCACCGGATAGGTTATCTCATACCCCTCCAGCAGGCTTACAAAGAACCGTGCCTCCTCCTCCGCCTGCTCAGGCGTAAGGGCATAGCTGTAAAAATACACGCCCACATCAAGCCCGTTATCCAGCGCTCCCTGTATATTCTGCAAAAAGTAGTTGTCCATGGCGGGTCCCGTGCCGTCGATATCCCCTCTGCCCGCTCTGATTATCACGAAATCTATACCGCTTTCAGCCACCACAGGCCAGTCTATATCCCCCTGCACCCATGAAACGTCTATCCCTCGCAGCAGCACCTCGTCCTCTTTTTTAAGCGGCTTGGAGGAGTAAATGGAAAGATCGGTGTGATCGGAAAAGTCAATGACAACGCCATCGTCTATCCTTGATATCTTTCCCGACGCCGTCAGCACGCTGCCCTCTCTCAGCTCCATGCTGCCGCTTACATAAACCTCTCCCTTTCTCTCGACGGTCAGCTCGCCGTTGCTGAAGAACTCGCCTTCCTCGGCGATATCCAGCCTTCCGCCTACCGTTACCGTGCCGCCGTTTTCTATGTAAAGTGTGCCTTCCTGCACTGTTTCGCTTTCTCTTTCCAGCAGCAGCTGTCCTCCGGCGATCACCTGTCCGCTTTCCCTGACAACGGTATCGGAGTACAGCTTGACCAGTCCCGCAGGTCGTATATCCAGCAGCCCGTCTATCTCAAATTCAGCCTCTGTGCCTGACTCAACATTTCCGTAAACCGAAAGCGTTCCGCTTTCCTTGACCGAAGTGCTGCCTTTCACAAACAATGCGCTCCCGCTCTGCAAATTCAGACCGCCCTCTATCACCAGCTCTGCTTCATCGTTTACGGCAAGTCTCGCCCCTTGCTTCAGGGTAAGGACCGTATTTTCAGGAATGACGATATTTCCGTCCATTTCCACTGAAGAGCTTAAAACGTATGTACGGTTATTTCCCAGCGGCGAGCTTCCGTCCCACTCGATCTCCGGCAGCGCAGCGGCGGCGGCAAAGCCGAAGCAGCCTGCCACGCTCAAAACGGCGATAACTGTCAATATGTATCTTACTGCTTTCACTCTGCTGCCTCCTTTCTGCTTTCTTCTACTATTTTCTCATATTTTTTGCAATTTGTAAATAGCAAGGCAAAAATTTACACAAAAAAACGACAAAAAAAGTAAAGCCCCGCAGCAGCCTGATATGACTGCTGCGGGGCTTGGTTTGTTATTCAGTTGTTCACATAAATCAGAATTTGATAGTTAAAACTCATATCTTGTGCCGTGTGAGAGCAATAACCCGTCTGTTAATTCCACACATAGAATGATGGTGTTTTTATCATCAAAATTATTGTGTCCGTTATCAATCCACTCTGCAAATGCTTTCCGCAGTTTTTCAGCAATCAGAGCATTTTCTTCTTTTCCAAAAAAACCAAGATTAACTCCCTTGCCGTGCGCCGTAAACCAATCGCCAGCTATTGCAACAGTAGAATTCTTCTCAATATGTTTCATTTTGGTGGAAAGCGCATATGTGATAATATAAAACGCACCTTTCTCATAATAGGCATTTACATATCGCACATAAGGTATTCCATTCTCTACCGTTGACAATGAAATAACCGTATCTTTACCAAAACGCTCTATCATTATCTTTTCAGCCTGCTCATTCCAGTTTTTCATAATATTTTCTCCTTCATAAATTACGATTTGTCGTACTTAATATCACCCGCCGCATAAATAAAACGGTCAGCTACATAAACCTGACCGTTTTTAGTTATCAATCTAAAGGCTTCATTGTGGGGAAATCATACCCAGTATTTTACAACCATTTATAGCTCGCTATATCCCTATTTATGCGACTTTACTTTAAAGCCTGAATCACGTATTTCTACGCAAATCTTATCAAGTGGTCGCAAATCAGTCGCAAACTGGTCGCAAAGATCATTCAGCCATTTAAACTATCTTCTGATTATTGAAAAACTCTTCAAAGCTGATAAGTTCTGCTCTCTTCAAGTCGTGGGTAGCCTCGGCATAAATGTTCATGGTCGTTTCTGCGTCAGCGTGACCTAAGATGTCCTGCATTGCTTTAACATTTACCCCTGCTTCGCACATACGGGTCGTAAACGTGTGCCGCAGTGAATGATTACTAAACTTTGGCAATAATACAGGGGGCTTTTTGCCGGTATGCTTATCCAGAACCTCATAATTGCAGTCACGGATAATGCGCCGCAGAGCCTTGTTAAGCGTACCCTGATGCTGAACATCACCGAAGCGATTGACAAATATAAAATCTGTATATCCAGCAATATTAGCTCTGCACTTAATTTCAAAATCCTGCTGATTCTGCCTTTCAAGCAAAAATGCTTCTTTAACTATCGGCAGCATAGGAACAGTACGCTTTCCTGCTTCTGTTTTAGGCGTGTTTACAGCAAATGTGCAGCCGTCCTTCTTACCCCTGCTGAAATACACAAGAGTATGGTTGATGTCAATTATTCCCTTTTCAAGATCAATGTCACACCAACGCAATCCTGTAACCTCACCGACACGCAAGCCAGTCCACAGCATTACGGTAAATATAGGATACCACTTGTTATACTGCCCCGGCTC
>JAFLUH010000071.1 GCA_022508895.1 Oscillospiraceae bacterium | reverse complement strand
TTCATGCCCTGCATTGGGAAGGGGCGCTTGAAGGCGAAGTAGTCCAAGGGGGGGTAGACGGAGGGGGTGAGGTTTTCTCTGTGGGCTGCCACTATCCTGTTTTCGGGGAGGTCGGGCATTTTCCAGAGAATAAAGTCGGTGTCTATCATTGCAACGGGGGCTTCCACCTCACGCAAGGCGAGGAGTTTGCCTGCCGCCCAGAACATTTTGGGGTCTATTCCCTCCAAATCGTCAGGGAGAAGGCGTTTCAGGTCGTTCCAGAGGGTCGATATCCCGAGAGAGGCAATGTATTTTTCAGCCTCGTTATCTACGATAAGGTCTATTTCTCCGCCCATTCTTCGCCAGTTCAGGGCGGAAAGGGCGGCGCTGTACAGCTCGAATTTGTCAATGCGGTAGGTGCCCAAGGGGTTTTTTGCGAAAAAAGGAGTGGTGGAGATAACGTGGATAGCACGCATGGCGGGTCCTCATATCAGATGTATTCCGTAACCGTAGCGGTTGAGGGGGTTGGAGGAGAGGTTAAGCTCGAATTTTTGCTGCGGGGTGAGGGAAGGCTCTTTTTCGGGAGCAGGAGCAGGTGTTGTCGGTGCGGCTTCTGCGGATTTTGGGGAGAAGGAGCTCAATATCGGAGAAAATGAGCCTGATATAGGGAAGGAGGCGTATTCGGTGGAGAAAGAGCCGAGGGTGAATGAGCCGAGGGAAAATGAGCCTGTGAGGAAGGCGGTCTCCGTGAAAAAGCTGCTGAGGTAGAGGGAGAAGCTGCTCGCTGTGAAGGAGCCGCTTTCGTATTCGTATTCGTGCTCGTAGCCGAAGCTGGTGGTGAAAAAGGAGGTGGTCAGGAAGGAGGTGGTCATGTTGGAAAAGGTGAAGGAAGATGTGTTGAAGGACGATGTATCGAAAGACGATCCAAAGGGGCCTGGGGAGAGAGAGGCGTCGGGAGTGAGGGAGGACGGGAGAGCGAAAGAGCCGTTTGGTGCGGAAATGGGGGCGGCTGACGCTTTTGCAGAGCGGTACGGCTGCTCCTCCGTTTTTGGCGGATCAACGCCGAATATAGCTGCAAGCTGGGCGGGTATGCTTTGGGAAAGGTCGATTTGCTCCACCTTTTCCGCCGCTTCGGATTCCCCGCAGTCCCTGAGCCAACGGGAAAGACCGCCGCCGAGACAGTAAAGTGCGACAGCCTCGGCGTCATAGGAAGCCTTGAGCTGCTGAAGGTCATATACCTTTTTGCCGTTCAGCCACAGACAGTACATGGGGAATCACCGCCTTTCCTTTTAGATTATAATTATTATTGTAACATAAATCCGATGGGGTTTCAATACGAAAGCCGTTTTGGGGATTTTTTGCAGACGCTTCAGCGGGTCTCGGGGCGGCGGGGGTGGACGGCGAGAGTCTCGGAGAGCTTTTTCAGTGCCGCCGCCTTCTGTTCGTTGTCGGGGGATTTGGCTCTCAGATTGGCGCAGGCAAAAAGCAGCATACTGCGGATATCGGGAGCGGAAAAGCGGTCAAGCAGGGCTGCCGCCTCCTGCTCGTCCAGAAGCTCGCCCATGTCGTGATGGGTTATCAGGAAGGATACCTCCGCAATAAGCTCCTTGGGGGCTTCGAGGCGCTCCATTGCACGGCGGGCAAGTATCATCGAGCGCTCGGCGTGACCGTAGTAGGTGGCGGCTCCGTCGGCGTTTATCGCCTGACAGTCGGGCTTGCCTGCACCGTGAAACAGCAGGGCGTAGCGCAGGGGTATGTCGGGGTAGGAGCAGCCTACGCTTTTGCAGAGGTGCTCGTAGAGCGTGTAGGTCTGGAATATGCTGAGCTGGTCGTAGTCTATGGCTGCGCTCAGCTCGGGGAAAAGGGTGACTATCACCTCTTTAAATTCAAGGAAAACGTCGCTGACACGCTTGGCGGCAAGTATTTCCTCAAAGGCGGCTCTCAACTGCGGAGGGGGAACGGTCAGTATGCTCTCTGCGTTTTCTTTTATGGATTCAGATGTGCGGGTGGATATCACATAGTCGCCGCTGCCCATAAGGGCAAGGGCTTTCAGTATGTTCATCGGGTCACGGGTTATGGAGGAGTCCGTCTCCTGCGGCTCTTCGCTTTCGCCGTCGGCGGGTGTTCCCTCCCCTACCGCTTTGAGAATGTAGGGCTTTTGCTCAAGGCAGGAAACGCCGTCGAAGGGATCTACGATATTGCCGTTAAGGTCGGCGCATATTGTGTTTACCGTGAAGTCACGCTGTTCCAGCTCCTCGGTGAGTATCTCGCCGAAGATGGGGGCGCCGTCGGGGTCTTTCCCGCAGCGGAAACGGCTTATCATTACGGGTATTCCGCCTGCCATTACCACCATTTCGCCCTTGGAAGCGTCCTGCTCCAGTATGCGGTAGCCTTCAAATATCACTTCAAGGCGCTCTATCTCGGCGTCGGTTATAAGGTCGATGTCGCCCATAGGCTCCTTTATCAGAAGATTGCGGACGGAGCTGCCTACCATGTAGCAGCGGTATTCCCTTTCCACAAGGCGGTACATGAGAGTGGCTACCTGATGGGGTACTTCTATTTTATTGTCCATGATTTCACCCCGTTTCGGTTTCGTTATTCCGGGAAATGCCCCAGCCGCTGACGTTCGCACGGCACATTGCGCCGAAAATGCGGAGCTTGAAGCCCTTGTCGGAGCGCTCCATTGAGTTCAGCCACTCCTTGGTCTCCTGCCGCTTGGTGTGCTTGTCGGCGGGACAGGAGGAGGTCACTATCGGCAGGCTGTGGCGCTTTGCGGCGGAGATAACCTGCTTTTCGGGGACAAGGCATAAGGGTCTTATCACCGTTATGTCACGGTCCGGGAGGTAGCTTTTGGGTGCAAAGCAGGATATGCTGCCCGTTTGAAAAAGGTTCATCAGGAAGGTTTCTATCACGTCGTCGTTGTTGTGCCCGAGGGCAAGCTTGCTGCAGCCGTGGGACTTGGCGCAGCCGTGAAGCGCTCCGCGGCGGAGCTTGGCGCAGAGGGAGCAGGGGTTTTGCTCCTTTCTTATGTCGAAGACTATCTTAGCTATGTCGGTGGGCTCTATGACGTAGGGGATCCCGAGGTCGCCGCAGAGGGACTGAACTGCCGAATAGTCACCGTCCGTGTCATTGAAGCGGGGGTCTATTGTTATGGCGGTGAGGTCGTATTTGGCGGGGGAAAAGCGGCGGTATTCGGACAGGGCTTTCAGCAGGACAAGGCTGTCCTTGCCGCCTGAAACTGCCACCGCTATACGGTCACCGTCCTGTATCAGGTCGTATTGCTGTACCGCTTTTCTCAGAAGCCCGAGTATTTTCTGCATTATCAATCCTCGCCCAGCTTCAACGCCTTGTTGATGTTAATCTTTCTGATTATGCCGCCGAGAATCATGAAGCCGCCGACTAACATTATGGCAATGAGAACGTATATCTTGATGTAGTCTCCCGCAGAGGCGGAGACGATGAAGGGCGGTATCTGGTCGGACAGGGCGTACATACTCTGGAAAACGGGGACGAAGATGTCGCTGGTTATGCCGCCGATGATGAACGCCATTGCGATTGAAACGCCTGATACCAATATCTGCTCGTAGCCGAGCATTGTGATTATCTCGCGCATGGTCATGCCCATGGCACGCAGTATGCCGAATTGCAGCGTTCTGCCCTTGATGGACAGTATCCAGTAGATAAGAAAGCCGACTATCGCCATTATCATGGTGATGATGAAGCCTAAGGTCAAGCCGCCGTTCATGCCCTGAAGAGTGGGCTGGTTCTTCTCTCTGATAAGAAGCTGGGCGCTGTCCGTAAGGCTCTGAATGGGAAGGCGCTTTTCCGAAATGTCACGGTACAGCTCCTCGGAGGATGCGCCGTCGGCTAATTTCAGCCATACATAGTAGGGTTCGAGGGTGGTGCTGTTGTATACATAGTTGTAGTTCAGCACGCAGAATTCGCCGGGGTTTATGCCGGGCCACCAGTCGACTATGGCAATGACGGTGGCGGTAAGCGAATCGTTGCCGCTCCATTTTACGGAGATGTCATCGCCTATCTCAATGCCCGCATTCTCCGCCAATTGGTCGGATATGAGCACGCCGGTGCTGTAATTGGTGAGGGCGTTGCAGTAGTTGTACCAGTGGATAGGCAGAAGGTCGTCACGGAACCATGCGGTGCGGGCGAATTTTTCGGGTTCTATCGCCATCATTACGACGTTGGTAAGCTCCCTGCCATTGGAATTGACACGGGTGCTGTCAACGCTGAGCACCTTGGTGGCGGATTCTACGCCTGCAAGCTCCTCGAAACGGGAGAAGTCACGCTCCTGATAAGTGGAGGTAATGCCGTCGGGATTCTGCTGCTCCGTCCAGTATTCCATAAGGGTCACGTCCGCGCCGTTCTGATAGTATATCATGTCCTCTTTGTTGTTGTTTATGGCACGGGCGGTGTTGGCGGAAAAAAGTCCGCAGGCAAAGGTCAGGATAAGAAACAGCATGAGGAAGCGCTCACGGCTGCCGCCTGCGCAGGAAACGGTGGTGAGGGACATATACTGGGTGGGCGTCCAGAAGGGTCTGCCTATAAAATATATCAGCTTCAGGAGATAGGGGTAAAGTCTGATAAAGAGCAAGCCCATGCCCACTATCATACAGGTGGAGAAAATGAATATCAGCGGGTCTATCTGACCTGTCGCCGCAAAGGTGCCGTTGGCTACGGCTTTGTCGGTGTAATATCTGTAAAGATACCAGAAGGCTACGGAAAAGCCTATCAGGACAATGTCTATGCCGCAGTACTCCCACAGGGAGGTCTTGCTGACCTTGGTCCTGCTCTGCTTGTACTGCACTATGGTCAGCTTGGAGGCGGGGATTATGGGAAGTATGGTGGTTATGAAGAATACCGCTACCGCAACGAATGAGTACAGGAAGGCGGTCAGGGACAGCTTGGCGGCTATTCCGGTGCGGTTGACAAATTCCATGAAGCCGTCGCTTACGCCTAAGAAGCGGCAAAGAAGCAAGCCTATCAGCGGCGCCGTGAGAAATGTCACTATGCCTAAGACGCCCGCTTCCATTGCGTATAGGGCAAATATCTGTCTGGGGCTGGAACCGCGGGATTTCAGCACGGCTATCTCGCCCCGCTCCTGCTCCACGTTGAGCTGGGATACCATGAAAAGATAGAAGGCGAGCATCACCATGGTGGGTATCTGTATCGCCCACAGCATGGCGGTAAGACGTGAGGCACGCTCTACATAGCTTTGCAGTATGTAGGAGGAGCCCATCGTCAGCTTCAGATTGAATCTGGAATAATATGCGGCGTCATCGGTTATTGCGGCGGAGACGGACTCGATGGAGTTCATGTTTATTCTGTGGTAGTCAAAATTGTAGTTGGCGCTGATGTCCGCAATGTTTACCTGCCGCTTGGCTATCATATCGCTGTAAAGGTCGTAGGGGACGAAAATGCTGCTGACGTAGTTCAGCAGGTCCTCGGACCAGTAGGTGTCGTTCAGGTCGGACTGGGTGAAAATGCCCGTAACGGTGACGGTAAAATTCTCCTGTGAGCTCTCCATGCCGCTGACCGTGTAGGTGTTGCCGCAGATAACGCCAAGGGTCCTTGCGGCGTCCTCCGATACTATCACCTCGTAGCTGCCGTCGGGTGAAACGCCGCCGCTGTACAGGTCGCCCTGCAGCATGGTTATGTGCTGCTCGACGCCGCTCATCGCCGTTACCCTGACACGGGAGGAGGTGTCGCCGTAGGTGAGGTACAGAAGATTGTCGGAGACTACTATCTTGCTGTTTTCTATGGGCATTCCCACACGGTTGGCACGGCTTGCCACCATGGGCGGGAAATCGTTGAAAACGCTTTGCAGCGTGTCGGGGTCTATTCCTACGCCGTAGCTGCCGCTGACTATATATCTTCCGGGATAGTAGCCGGTGTTGAGCTGGTATTCCTCCATCTCCTTGATGAAAACACGCTGGAGCGAAGCGTCCATGTAGATGGGAACGGTGCTCATCATGCCTGCCGCCATGAGGAAGCCTAAAAATAAGCATAATACCATCCATTTGGTATTGCGCATTTTTCTGAAAAGTATGGTAAACAAAGCTGTGTCCGATCCTTCCTTTTGACTGTACGTTGAATTTACTTGACTATTACCTTGTCTCCTTCGGACAGTCCGGAAAGTATTTCTACCTCGACGGCGGTCTCTATGCCTGTTTCTATGTCGACCTCCACTTTTACGTCGTCACGGAGTACCTGTACATATTTGCGGTCGCCGTCGGTTTTTACTATGTACTTGGGGATAACTATGGCGTTTTCGGCGCTTGCAGTGACCTTTACGACGCTGCCTATGGCTCCCAGATAGCCGAAGCCGGGACCGTCTCCCACAAATTCCACGAAAACCTTGTCCGTTACCTCGTCGCCTTCCGCCGTTTCTTCACGGGGAGTGCGGACTACCACGGCGTCGTAATAAACGTCGTTTACCTCCACCTGAACCTCGTCGCCTACATAGTAATCCGTGAAGCTGGTGGTGGTGAAGCTGACGCAGAGGCGCTCGGGGTCGACTATCCTCACTATCACATCGTAGGGGTCAACCTCGTCGCCGGGGTTAAGGGTCTTGACGTAGGATACTTGTCCCGATATGGGAGCGTAGACGTGTCCTCCGTCGTATTCAGCCTGATATGAGGCAAGGGTGTTTTGCTCTATCTCAAGCTGAAGGCGGTCGGCGGCAGAGCCTGAGGTGTTGTAATTCAGCCGGGCAAGCTCTACGCGAAGGCGCTGTATCTCAAGGCGGTATTCAATGGCGCCGTTGTTCATTTCTGCTATCAGGTCGCCTTCCTCAACGTAATCGCCCGGATTTACATATATGTTTTTCAGCCGGCCTGTGTACTGGGTGAAGAAGCACTCCTCCTCCACGGCAGAGACTATGTAGCCGCTCTGGTAGGTCTGGCTCGCTATATCCTTTCTGGAAGCGGTGTAGGTGGAATATACCACCTCCGCTACGTCAAGGGTGGGAGGCTCCAGCTCCGGCTCCTCGTCAGGAAAAAAGTAGCAGCCTGCGGAGGTTGCGGCAAGTGCTCCCGCAAGAAAGGCGGAGCAGATAAGCTTGGGTAGTTTGTGCATATAAAGTCCTCATCGGTTTAATTGAATGTATCAAGGTATACACAAATATTGTAACATATTTCACTGATTTTTTCAACAGTTTTTACAAAAAAATCGGAAGTTTTATTTTGGCGGGCAGGGTGTGTATAGCGTCAGATGTTTACGGCTTGCGGGCAAGCTGCAGGTCGATGGTGTCAAATACGTTTATTTTGCCGCCGTGAGCGTCTATTGCAGCAGCTATCCTTGCGTGAAATTCGGGCGGGCGGCTGTTGTGGTCGGAGTAGGTCATGAGCAGGTCGGTGTATTCGGCTGAGGTGAAGGTGCGGGTGCGGTGGTAGAGTTGCAGCTTTGGGTCGGTAAAGCCGTATTTTAATGGGATATGAGCTACCTCCTCGGGTGACTTGGCGGAGTTTGGGGAATGAGGGGTCATGGTCTTGTCTTCGGAGTATATCTTTTGCAGGGCGGCGTGAAGCGGCTCGTTGTCCTTGGCGGGGACGGGGTGGTTGGAGAAGCGGGCGAATATGCCGCCTGATTTAAGTAATGAATATACTTTGGCATAGCCTGCTTCCTCGGGTATCCAGTGGAAGGCGGTGGCGGAATAGATAAGGTCGAAGGAGTTATCGGGGAGCGAGACGTCGGGAAAAGCGGCGGTGATTATCGAGAAATTGGGGTAGGAGCGGAATTTCTCGGCGGCGAAGGCGGAAAGGCTGTCGCCAAGCTCAACGGCGGTGAGGGTGCAGCCTGTGTCTAAGATGGGGCGAGTGGCTTGTCCTGTGCCTATGCCTATCTCAAGGGCGGCGGAAGCGTCGGTTATTTGCTTGCAGGAGAAGATGTCAGCGTAGAGGGCGGAGGGGTAGTCGGGGCGCATTTTGTCGTACAGGGCGGCTACCCGGTTGAAAACGGTTTTGTCGTGCATGGTCGTACCTCACTGTTTGCGGGATTTTTTATATTATAACAAAAAATGCGGGGCGTGGCAAGGTTTTTTCGTTTTGGGATTGACTTTGTGCGGGGGTTTATGATATTATAGATGGGTATGAATTAAAGACAATTGTGACAAAAGGAAGGATAGATATGATAACTGTTTCTAATGTAAGCTTGCAATTCGGCGGAGCTACGCTGTTCAAGGACGTTGACCTGCTGTTCACCGCAGGTAACTGCTACGGCGTTATCGGCGCTAACGGGGCGGGTAAGTCCACGTTTCTGAAGATACTCAACGGGGAGCTGGAGCCTACCTCGGGTGAGGTGAATATCCCCAAAAATCTGCGTATGTCTGTGCTGAAGCAGGATCACTTCGCATTTGACGAATATACGGTGCAGGATACCGTTATTATGGGAAATAAGCGGCTGTACGACATTATGAAGGAGAAGGACGAGCTGTACGCCAAGGAGGATTTCTCCGACGAGGACGGGGAGAGAGCTTCGGTGCTGGAGGGCGAGTTCGCCGAGCTGAACGGCTGGGAGGCGGAGAGCGACGCTTCCAAGCTGGTGCAGGGGCTGGGACTGCCTGAGGAGATACTGTACAGTCAGATGAGCAGTCTGACCGGTAACGATAAGGTTAAGGTGCTGCTGGCGCAGTGCTTGTTCGGAAGTCCCGATATTATACTGATGGACGAGCCTACAAACCATCTGGATATTGACGCTATTGCATGGCTGGAGGATTTTCTGGCGGAGTATTTCGGTACCGTTATCGTTGTTTCACATGACAGACACTTTTTGAATAACGTTTGTACTCATATCGTGGATATCGACTATAACAAAATCAAAATGTATGTGGGTAACTACGAGTTCTGGTATGAGTCAAGTCAGCTTATTCAGAGAATGATAAAGCAGCAGAATAAGAAGACCGAGGAGAAAATAAAAGAGCTGCAGAGCTTTATTCAGAGATTCTCGGCTAACAAGTCCAAGTCACGGCAGGCTACTTCGAGAAGGAAGCTGCTGGATAAGCTGACCGTGGAGGAGATGCCTGCTTCAAGCAGACGGTATCCGTTCATCAGCTTTGAGGCGGAGCGTGAGGTGGGTAAGGACGTTTTGCAGGTGGAGGGACTTACCAAGACCGTCGATGGGGTGAAGGTGCTGAATAATCTGTCCTTTACCATGGGAAGGACGGATAAGATAGCGTTCTTGGCGGAGAGCGAGATCGCCGTTACTACGCTGTTCAAGATACTGGCGGGAGAGCTGGAGCCTGACAGCGGGACTTATAAGTGGGGCAGTACCACTTCCCTGAGCTACTTCCCTGTTGATTCCGACCACTTCTTCAATGACTGCGAGCTGTCTATACTGGACTGGATAAGGCAGTACAGCGAGGATACTACTGAGACTTATTTGCGTGGGTTCCTCGGCAGAATGCTGTTCAGCGGGGACGATGTGTTCAAGCCCGTGAACGTGCTGTCGGGCGGCGAGAAGGTAAGATGTATGTTCAGCCGCATGATGCTGTTCAAGTCTAATGTGCTTATGCTGGATCAGCCTACAAACCACCTCGATCTGGAGAGCATTACGGCGGTGAACAACGGGCTTTCCGAGTTTAAGGGGAACGTGCTGTTCTGCTCCCATGACCATGAGATCGTGCAGACCGTTGCCAACAGAATAATCGAGATAACCGCCGAGGGAAGCTATGACAGAATGGAGACTTATGAGGAGTTCATTCAGTGGAGGAAGGAGCAGCACCCGGGGAAGTTTGTGCTGTAATGAAATGCAACGGGTAGGGAGATAAATCAGAATTTATTAGGGAGAAATATTATGAAAAGCTGGAATGAGCAGATTGAAAAGATAATGATAGAGCGTTTTGGGAAAGATACGGTTATTTCATTGTCAACGGTAGAGAATGGAATACCTTATGTGCGAT
>JAFLUH010000070.1 GCA_022508895.1 Oscillospiraceae bacterium | reverse complement strand
ATATCTGGAACCAGTATCAGTGCATGGTGACCTTCAACATGAGCCGCTCCGCTTCTTACTTTGAAAGCGGCATCGGCAGAGGCATGGGCTTCCGTGACAGCAACCAGGACCTGCTGGGCTTCGTACACCAGATTCCTGCAAGAGCAAGGGAAAGACTTATCGACCTTGCGGCTACCATGCTGGAAGACGGCGGCGCTTACCACCAGTATCAGCCCCTTACCAAGATGGGCAACCATGAGCTTGGCTCCAACTTCAACGACGACCCGCTGTGGATGATACTGGCAGTCGCAGCTTATATCAAGGAGACGGGCGACCTCTCCATACTGGACGAGAAGGTGCCTTACGAGAACAAGGACGAGCTGGCTGACACAATGCTCGACCACATGAAGCGTGCATTCAACCATGTTTGCAGGAAGATAGGTCCTCACGGCTTACCTTTAAGCGGACGTGCCGACTGGAACGACTGTCTCAACCTGAGCTGCTTCTCGGACAAGCCCGGTCAGTCCTTCCAGACCTATACTTCTCCCAAGTACGGCGAGACGGGCTACAGCCTTACCGCTGAATCGGTGATGATAGCAGGTATGTTCTGCTTTATCGGCCCTGAGTACGTCAAGATGTGCCGTATCAAGGGGGACAACGCCGAGGCTGACAGAGCACAGGCTGAAATCGACAAAATGAGCAAGGCTACTCTGGAATACGGCTACGACGGCGAGTGGTTCCTGCGTGCTTACGACGACAACGGCAACAAGGTCGGCTCTCATGAGAATGAGGAAGGCAAGATATTCATCGAGCCGCAGGGCTTCTGCGTAATGGCAGGCATCGGCAAGGAGCAGGGCGCCGACATCAAGACCCTTGAGAGCGTTGACAAGTATCTTAACAGCAAGCACGGTCTGGTGCTGAACAATCCCGCCTTCACTCACTACTACATCGAGTACGGCGAAATTTCCACCTATCCTCCGGGATACAAGGAGAACGCAGGTATTTTCTGCCACAACAACGCTTGGATAATCTGCGCCGAAGCATTCGTCGGACACGGGGACAAGGCGTTCGAGTACTACTCAAAAATAGCTCCCGCCTACAACGAGGAAATTTCCGACCTGCACCGCACCGAGCCTTATGTTTACGCTCAGATGATAGCGGGCAAGGACGCTCCGAGGTTCGGCGAGGCTAAGAACAGCTGGCTGACAGGTACTGCGGCCTGGAATTTCGTTGCGGTATCCCAGTACATTTTAGGTATCAAGCCCGATTATGACGGACTGGAGATCAACCCCTCCATTCCCGCCGCTTGGGACGGATTTACCGCTTCAAGACAGTTCAGAGGCGGCACCTACAATATCACCGTCAAAAATCCCGCCCATGTAAGCAAGGGCGTCAAGTCCCTTGTTGTGGACGGCAAAGCCGTTGATGGCGCCGTTATCCCCGATATGGGCGCAGGAGAGCATACCGTTGAGGTAGTTCTCGGTTAATTTTCCCAAATAAATAAAAGGCAGTCTGACGGGCTGCCTTTTTTATGTAAGGTAATATGTGGGTGAACCTTTTTCGCTGACAAGTCTTGATTTTTTTATCAAATAACAGTATACTTGAAGTAAAAGGGGGCGTTACTTTGGGATTTGAGAAAGCGCATGAGATAACCGCTCAGGTAAACCGTGTTATATTGGGCAAGGAAAAGGAAGTGGAGGAGGTACTGCTGACGTTTTTAGCGGACGGGCATATACTTCTTGAGGATATACCGGGGGTGGGAAAAACTACCCTTGCATTGGCGTTTTCAAGGGCGATGGAGCTGAACTGCAAGCGTGTGCAGTTCACGCCTGACGTTATGCCCTCGGACCTGACGGGATTTTCCGTTTATCGCCGTGAGGAGGAAAGCTTTGTTTATCAGGAAGGCAGCGTGTTCTGCAACCTGCTGCTGGCGGACGAGATAAACCGCACCTCACCTAAAACGCAATCGGCTTTGCTTGAAGTTATGGAGGAGCGGAAGGTTTCGGTGGAGGGCGTTACCCGTGAGGTGCCCAAGCCGTTCCTTGTTATCGCTACCCAGAACCCCTTCGGAACGGCGGGAACGCAATTGCTGCCCCCTGCTCAGGTGGACAGGTTCATGACCACGCTGACTATGGGCTACCCCGATTTTCAGCATGAGCTGGAAATGGCGATGACCGTGGGTGAGGACAGCCGTGTGGAAACGGTGCAGCCCGTGGTGACACGGGAGGAGCTTCTACAGATGCAGCATGAGATACACAATGTTTACATAAACGAGGAGGTGGGGCGGTATATTTTAGAGTTAGTGACCGCCACACGAAGCCACCGCTATCTTGAAAGAGGGGCAAGCCCGAGAGCCACGATAGCGCTGGTGAAGCTGGCTAAGGCGGCGGCTTGGTATAAGGGGAGAGAGTTTGTTACGCCAAACGACGCTGCGGAGCAGTTCCCTTACATCGCCGCTCACCGTATCAGCCTGAACGCCTCCGCAAAGATGGACAATGTTTCCAAGGCGATGATAATGAACGAGATAGTAAACACGGTCAGAAAGCCTCCTATGGGAGAAAAGAGCAGATGAGCAAATTCGCATTTATTGCGCTGGCTTTGCTTACCTATTATCTGGCGGGAATGTATCTTTCACTGCCGCTGATGATAATGGGCATTGCGGAGCTGCTTATGCTGCCGTTTCTGTTTGCTCTGCCGCGGTATCTGCGGAAAAATATCTCGGCTCATTTTGTGAAGCAGAGCGAGACAATCTTGGAGAAAGCAAATGTCTCCTGCGGGATAGTGATACGCAACACGGGCAGGCTCACCGCCAATCGCTGTCAGCTGCGGTTCAGGTTCCGTTATCACACAGAGGAAAAGAGCAGGAGCGTAAAGCTGTACAGCGGCGGCGCTAAAGGGGACAGCGAAGCGAAGCTGACGGTTTGTGCCGACTGGTGCGGGCTGGCGCTGGTGAAGCTGGACAGGGTGCGGGTGTACGACTATTTGGGGCTGTTCTCGGCGGGCAAAGCCGTGGACGAGGAAACGGATATCGCCGTATTTCCGAGGGAGCAGGCATTGCAGATAATAATGCCCGACTCGGCTTACGGAGCGGAGGGGCTTTCGGAGTACACCGTGAACAGACCGGGCGAGGCCAACGACGAGATACGGCAGATACGGGAATACCGCACGGGAGACTCCCACCGCCGCATACACTGGAACCAGAGCGCTAAGACGGATAAGCTGTGGATAAAGGAATACGAGCGGGAGACGGATACACGGGCGGAGGTGCTGGTGACTGCCGCAGACGGTATGACCGCCGAGAAGCTGAGCCTGCTTTATAAGCTGCTGTCGGCGCTGGTGCTGGGACTGCTGGCGAATGTTGCGGCGGTGAATGTGAGCTGGTATGACAGCGAAAAAAAGACCTTTGTAAGCGCAGAGGTGTCGGATATCGACGGGTGCCGTGAGATGCTGCTCATGCTGTATCGGACGGATCTGACGGGGTTCGCCGAGGAACTGCCTGAGCATTTTCTGAGAGTTACAACGGCACTTGAATTGTACAGGGAAAACACCCTTCTGTACCGCTTTTCGGAATCGGAGCTGGACAGAGAATTGCAGGAAAAAATCATTACCTTATAGAAAGGAGGGCGCTGATGGCAGGGATAAAGGTGTCGGTGGACGCAAGGCAAAATGCAAGACGATTAAAAGAAAAAGAGCCGCTGCCGTTAGTGACCCTTGTGTTTCTTATTGCAGGGGTGCTGGGGATACTGCTGCTGTACCGCAGCCCCGCCGCAAACGATTTTCAGACGTGGCTGGTGCTGCCCTTTGCAGTGCTTTTGTGCTGGGGAATGTGGTTTTCCTATAACCGCAGCGGGCTTATCTTCTGGTGTCTTGTGGGCGTTATGATAATCGGCTTTATTGCCGCTTCATATATCTTTCAGGACAAGGTGTGGCTGCAGGGGGTACACACCTTCCGTATGTTTTTCAGCGACAGCGCCGTTGAAACTATGGATATGACCGTCAGCGCAATGATGCTGGCGGTGATGGCGACATTGGCTTTGTTCGGGCTGGAATGCCCGGGAAGGAGCCATGCCCTGCTGTACCTTGCTACCACCGCACTGCTTTTGTTTGCGCCGCTTATCGACATAAAGGCGAATATCGAGACGGCGTTTCTGCTGATACTCTTTCAGCTTGCCTTCTGGTCTGTCTCCTCGGTTACAAGGGACAATCCCAGAGCCTTGCTGTTTACTTCAGACAGGCTGAAGATGGCGGGAAAAAGCGCACTTGCGCTGAGCATCGTGCTGTCGGTGACATTCTTGGCGGCACTTCCCTTGGTCGCGGCAAATTCGGGGAGCTTTTTTGAGTCGGTGTATCAGGTGGAGGGCTTCATTTACCGCTCACTGGACAATATAACCGGACAGGCGGAAAAGCTGGTTACGGGAGGCACTATCAACAGCGGCAACAACTATCCCACCGGAACGCCCCATATCGAGCTTACCGCCTCGAGGCAGCCCACCGAGCCAATATACCTTCGGGGCTTTTCGGGTGGAGAGTATCTGGGCGGAAGCTGGACCGAGACAAACGATAATGTAGCGATAGAATATATGTGCAGCCAGTACGGCTGGGACCGTGAAACGCTGCTCAGCTCGGTGGACTACATGAACAGCGGCTATTACGACCTGTTTGACGACGAAGGCGACGACCCCTCGATAACTCTGGCGGTAAAGCATCTGAGCGGAGGGTATCCGGTATATTTCACTCCTTATTACAGCAGGCTGTACGACGCCTTTGAATGGCACAGCATACAAGGAAAAGACTATAACCCGTGGCAGGACGTTATTGCATTTTCAGAGGAGAACATAGGCTACGGCTTCCGGTACTTCGAGCAGAAGGACATTGATGTGGATTCCATCTATTCCTTTATCCGCAACACCGTATACAAAAGCGAGCTGGAGCAGATATACACCTCCGTTCCGAAGCAGCTTGTCCCCCGACTTACACAGCTTGTAAGGGAAAATCCGCTGTCCGACCTTGACGAGATAACCGCCTTCATCATCTACACCCTCCACAGCAATGCGGAGTACAGCCTCACCCCCGGCTGGACCCCTTGGGGCAAGGATATAGCGGACTACTTCCTCTTTGAGCGGAAGGCGGGCTACTGTCAGCACTTCGCCCTTTGCGGGACGCTGATGTACCGGCTGTACGGGGTGCCTGCAAGATACGCCACCGGCTACCGTGCCGACCCCTCGGACTTTACGGATAACGGCGACGGCAGCTGCAGCGCAGTGCTTACCGACGCAGACGCTCATGCGTGGGTGGAGATATTCCTTGACGACTACGGCTGGACGCCTGTGGAGGTAACGCCCTCGGGGACTATCCCAAGCGCTTATCCGGGGCTCAGCGGTGTGCGCATCAATCTGATATGGCAGCAGAACGGCTGGGGCGGAACGGGCAATCTTGCCGCAGCGCAGGAGCTGCAATTGTCCGACCAGTCGGATATCACCGATATCCTGTCGGGGTTTGAGATAAGCTTTGACGGCAACGGTATCCTGCCCTTTGTGCTGATAGGAGCGGCGGGGCTTGCGCTGGCTGCGTTTCCCATGACGGTGCTGATACGGCGGGAGCGGCTGCTGAAAAAGTACGGAAAAAGCGGCTGTCGGGTGACCTTTGACAGGCTGCTGGACGCTTTGCACTACGGCGGCTTGCTTACCGATATGGACGGCTCGGAGGAGGACTTCGCCGCAAGGCTGGCGGAAACCGTCGGCATATCCGCCGAGGAAGCGCAGGACTTTGTGTCGGCGGTGAGCAGGGAGGCGTTCGGCAACACCCCCGCAGGCGAAAAGGAGCAGGAGCTGGCGGGAAAGGTCTACGGCAGCGCAGCAGAGCAGGTGTACAGGGAGCTTGGACTGTATAAGCGGCTGATATTCAAATATTTCAGGGTCTGCATTTAAACGCAAAAAACCGCTGTAACCTTGCAGTTGCAGCGGTTTTGCCTTTTTATGTCAGTCTATTTTTATCTCTCCGCTTGCGATAAGCTTGAGCGCATGGTCGATTATAAGCTGCTCACGTTTAAGCATGAACCTCATCTTGTACTCCCCGCACATTTCCAGCGATTTTGCCATCAGCGCAGAGGCGTCCTCAAGGCTCATCCAGTTCATGGAAAAGCCTAACAGCTTTTCGTTGGGGGAAGGCTGCTTTTTGCACTCGCCCTCTATCCTGCCGATAAAGGCGTAGGAAAACTGGCAGAAGCCGGAGCGGCTTTTATGCTCCTCCACGGTGCCCAGTGGGGCGATTATATTGCAGGTGTAGCCCGTCTCCTCCGCCACCTCGCGGATAAAGGCGTCGCTTTCACGCTCACCCAGCTCTATGCCGCCGCCCGGCAGCTTGTAAAAGCCGTTGGCGCTCATCAGTATCATGCCTGCAAGATTTTCCTCGTTGAGGATTATTCCCCTTGCTCCGTAGCGGGAAATGTCCGAGCAGAGCTTTGGCTCTCCTCCCTCAAAATCCGCGTCGGTGATGACTGCATTAAGCATACTATCATTCCTTTCACAAAAATCTCACCAAAGCTTATCTTCAGAGGGGCAGCGGTTTTTCTTCACCGCCGCTCTCATCTCGACGTAACAGCCGCATTTTACGCACATTCCGCTGTTCAGACTGTCACAGCTCCCGCATTTGTCCAGCCTCGCCCGATATAATTCCCCATCGGCTTTTATGTCGGGGTCAAGGGTGGAGACGTATTCGCTGACGGTTTGCGCCAGCTCCTCCTCTCCCGCCTGCTTGAGCAGGCAGCGGCAGGGTCTGTTCATTTATGTACACTTCCTTTGGTCGGTGGTTTCAGAAGAAAAAACCTGCGCCGTGCAGAAGCTTTGTCAGCGCATATATTTCGCTTTCCTCCGCGTCAAATGGAAAATCGAAGTAAAAGTCGGTGACCTCCGTGTTGCTTTTCAGAATGTTTTCCTTGATCTCCTGAAGGGTCGCATTGCCGTCGGAAAAGTCGATAAGCCTTCCTTCGTCATAGCCGTAGGCTTCAAAGGAGTATTTCTCCAGACAGGAAATATCAAAGCGCTCCGCATCGGCGCATTTCAGGCGGGTGAACACAGATATCACGTCGGTGTATATCTCCACCTCGCACAGGTCGCTGAGACGGATAACGGGAATGGGGTAGTTGTCCTCCGAATAGTCTGCGGCGTTGTCGGGCGTGGGCTCCCTGTGCTTATACATATTCCTTATGTAGTGCTTTATGACATAGCTCATGCTCATAAGCAGGTCGGCGTCAACAAGAGGCATAAGCGCTTTCATCAGGCTTTGAGACTTTGCCGTAAGGGTTGAGTACAGCTCGTTCAGACGTGCTCTGAAATCATCGTTCAGCTCCATTTTTACCTCCCTCTTGTCAGGACCGTCCCGATTTGCTATGAACATTATAGTAAATTCCTCTGCAAAAATCAACACCTTTATAGAAAAAATCACAAAAATTTTAAGGTTAATATTTACAAATATGTGCACAGGTGGTATAATATCAATAAATAATTTTCGGAAATCATTTTTAGATAAAAAGAAAGAAGGCAGCAAAATGGAAATCAAAATTCAGAAAACGACTTCCCCCAAGCCCAAGCCCGACCAGACCAAGCTGGGCTTCGGCAACTACTACACCGACCATATGTTCATGATGAACTACGACGAGGGACAGGGCTGGCATGACGCCCGTATAGTGCCCTACGGTCCCGTACAGCTCGACCCTGCGGCTATGGTGCTGCACTATGCGCAGGAGGTGTTCGAGGGGCTGAAGGCTTATCGCACTGCCGAGGGGAAGATACAGCTTTTCCGCCCCGAAAAGAATATGGCACGAATGAACGTTTCCTGTGAGAGACTGTGTATCCCGCTTATCGACGAGGAATTTGCCATTGAAGCCATCAAGACCCTTGTCAAGGTGGATCAGGACTGGATACCCACCGAGCCGGGCACTTCACTTTATATAAGACCTTATATTTACGCCACCGATCCCCATGTGGGCGTACACCCTGCCAAGCACCTTACCTTTACCATTATACTCTCCCCCGTGGGCGCTTATTATCCCAACGGGATAGAGCCGGTAAAAATTTACGTTGAGCAGAAGTATGTGAGAGCGGTGGCAGGAGGCACGGGCTTTACAAAGGCGGGCGCTAACTACGCCATTTCGCTGAAGGGTCAGGAGGAAGCAGAGGCGCAGGGCTATGTGCAGACGCTTTGGCTGGACGGCGTTGAGAAGAAGTACGTTGAGGAAGTGGGTTCCATGAACGTGTTCTTCATGTTTGAGGACGAGATAGCCACTCCTGCGCTGGTCGGGTCGATTCTGGGCGGAATTACCAGAATGTCCATTATCGAGCTGCTGCGTGCAAAGGGTTATACCGTCAATGAGAGAAGGATAACCATTGACGAGATAGTTGAAGCGCATAAGAACGGCAAGCTGAAGGAGGCGTTCGGCACGGGTACTGCGGCGGTAATTTCACCTATCGGCGAGCTGAAGTACGGCGATATAGTCATGACCGTAAACGACGGCAAAATAGGCGAAGTGAGCCAGATGCTGTACGATACTCTGACCGGTATCCAGTGGGGCAGGATCCCTGATGACATGGGCTGGACGATGACAGTGTAAAGTACACAGTACACAGTAGAGGGGCGGCTTCGCCACTGATTTAAAAATTTATAGGAGAAACGTTGGTTTATGAATAATACAGAAAAGACCATGGATAAGATCGTCGGACTTTGTAAGGGACGGGGATTTATTTATCCGGGCAGCGAGATATACGGCGGACTTGCCAACACCTGGGACTACGGTCCTCTCGGCACACGGCTGAAGAACAACGTCAAGGACGCCTGGAGAAAGAAGTTCATTCAGGAGCGCAGAAACAGCTATGAGCTGGACGCAGACATTCTCATGCACCCAAGAGTTTGGGAGGCTTCGGGTCACGTTGCAAGCTTCTCCGACCCTCTGCTGGACTGCAAGGAGTGCAAGATGCGTCACAGGGCGGACAATCTGATAGAGGGCTTTGACCCCGACGCTCACCCCGACGGTATGACCAAAGAGGAAATGTTTGAGTACATTCAGGAGCATAAAATCCCCTGCCCCAACTGCGGCAAGTCAAACTATACGGGTATCCGTGAGTTCAACCTGATGTTCCAGACATTCAGAGGCGTTACCAACGACAGCAAGAGCATTATTTATCTGCGTCCCGAAAATGCGCAGGGCGAGTATGTGAATTTTCTGAATGTACAGAGGACTATGCGTGCCAAGCTTCCTTTCTCTATCGGTCAGATAGGCAAGGCGTTCAGAAACGAGATAACTCCGGGCAACTTCACCTTCCGCACCATCGAGTTTGAGCAGATGGAGTTCCAGACCTTCTGCAAGGAGGGCACCGACAGCGAGCTTTACGAATACTTCAAGGCGTTCGGTAAAGAGTTTTACATGGGTCTGGGTATCAAGGAGGAAAATCTGCGGTACCACGACCATGAGAAGTTAGCGCACTACGCAAAGGCGGCGTGCGATATCGAGTTCCTGTTCCCCTTCGGCTGGGGCGAGGTAAACGGCACTCACAACCGCACCGACTTCGACCTGTCCCGCCATCAGGAATACAGCGGACAGAAGATAGAGTACCTTGACCCAGAGACAAACGAGAAGTTCGTGCCTTATATCATCGAGTCCACCTACGGACTTGACAGAACGGTGCTGGCGCTTATCTGCGAGGCGTATGACGAGGAGGTCATCGACGCCGAGAAGAATGATACCAGAGTCGTGCTGCACTTCAAGCCTTCCGTTGCTCCTATCAAGGCGGCGGTGCTGCCCCTATCCAAGAAGCTCAGCGAGGGTGCGCTGGAAATTCACGACGAGCTGGCTAAGCACTTTATGGTGGACTACGACGAGCCGGGTTCCATCGGCAAGCGTTACCGCAGGCAGGACGAGATAGGCACTCCCTTCTGCGTTACCTACGACTTTGACAGCGTGGAGGATAAGTGCGTTACCGTCCGTGAGAGAGACAGTATGCAGCAGGAGCGCATTCCCATCGAGAAGGTCAGGGAATATATCGAGGAGCGCATTAAGTAAATCGCTTGACAAAATAAAAAATTAGTGTTATTATAGTTGCAATAAATAAAGACTGTGACAAAGACAGTAGGTTTCAGAGGGACGTTTACAGAGAGCCGCAGAGGGTGGAAAGCGGTAACGGACGCTGATACTGAATATCACTTTGGAGTTGCGGGCTGAACGGA
>JAFLUH010000007.1 GCA_022508895.1 Oscillospiraceae bacterium | reverse complement strand
AACGCACTAAATTCCGATTTACCGCTTGGCTATAACAGTGTGGGTACTGCCCCAGCTTTTCAGTATCTCAACCTGCGGGAAGCCCGCTTTTGTCAGTATTTCCATTTCATGCTCCACAGTCAGAGGAGTGTCGTAGTGATAGAAGGCATCGTCGGTAATTCCCTGCTCACGTTTGAGATTTTCAAAATCGAAGAAATACTCTTTTTCGAGAGCTTCAGACTCGGCGAAATAGTCCGTTAAAATAAAATAGCCGGCTGGTTTCAGGGAGCGGTGCAGCTTTTGGTAGAGGGTCATTTTGAGGTCGGCAGTGAAATGGTGGAGGGATTCTACCGAGACGGCGGCGTGGTATTGCTCACTGCCTAAATCTAAGTCGAAGTAGGAGGCGTTTATCAGAGTGAGGTCTTTATCGGGAAATTTGGCTGCAAGAGCTTCCAGCATTGCCTTTGACAGGTCTATTCCCGTGACGTGGGCGGTGGGGTTCAGGGGAAAATACTGTTCCAGCTCTAAGCCTGTGCCGCAGCCTAAGTCGAGTATTCGGGTGCCGGGGGCTGTGGGGAGTTTGGCGGCTGTGTAGGCGTAAAATCCGCTTGCGCCGTCTATGTCGGCGAGCATGTGGCGGTCATAGTCGGACAGCCTGTTTTCAAAAAAATCGTCCATTTTTTCAAGCATGGGGGCGCCTCGCTTCTGTAAGAAAAAGAGCCGTATTTAAAACGGCTCATTTTATTTAACTTGCGTTCTTTTTTGTGCTCTTTTTCAGCACGGGGTCAGGCTTCTTTTCCTCGCTTATGCGCTTGGGCTGAGTGCCGTCCTTTACGTTGTCGGCAGTTACTACCACCCTTGTCAGCGTTTCGTCGGAGGGGGCTTCAAACATTGTCTGGGACAGTATATCCTCAACTATGGTGCGAAGTCCTCTTGCTCCTGTTTTGCGCTCTAACGCTTTTTTCGCTATCTCCCGCAGGGCGTCGGTTTCTATTTCAAGGTCGATGCCGTCCAAGCCGAAAAGGTAGATATACTGCTTGATAAGAGCGTTTTTCGGCTCTATCAGTATCTTTATGAGCGCTTCCTCGTCCAGCTCGTCAAGGACGGTCACGATAGGCAGTCTGCCTACAAGCTCGGGGATTATGCCGAACTTCACCAAGTCCTCGGGAGCTACCTGATGGAAGGCTTCGGTTATCGACTGCTCCTTCTTGCTTTTCAGCTCAGCGCCGAAGCCGAGGGAGGACGAATTGATACGGGCGAGAATGTTCTTCTCTATCCCCTCGAAGGCGCCGCCGCAGATGAACAGGATATTGCTGGTGTCTATCTGGATAAATTCCTGATTGGGGTGCTTCCTGCCGCCCTGCGGGGGAACATTCGATATCGTTCCTTCTACTATTTTAAGCAATGCTTGCTGAACGCCTTCGCCGCTTACGTCACGGGTTATGGAGGTGTTCTCGGAGCGGCGGGATATCTTGTCTATCTCGTCGATGTAGATTATTCCCTTTTCGGCGGCTTCTATGTCGAAGTCGGCGGCTTGTATCAGGCGCAGAAGCACGTTTTCCACGTCCTCGCCTACATAGCCTGCCTGCGTTAATGTGGTCGCGTCGGCTATGGCGAAGGGGACGTTGAGTATTTTTGCGAGAGTCTGGGCAAGCATGGTCTTGCCTACGCCGGTGGGTCCGAGAAGGAGAACGTTGCTCTTTTGCAGCTCAATGTCGTTGTCGCTGTCCTTCTTTTCGGCTGCCAGAACTCTTTTGTAATGGTTGTATACAGCTACGGAAAGGGTCTTTTTCGCTTCCTCCTGACCGATGATGTATTCGTCCAGTATCTCCTTTATCTCGGCGGGCTTCAGCAGCTTATCCTTCCTCAGCCTGCTGCCGCCGTGAGAGCCTATCTCGCTGTATTGGTCGTGAGAGGGGATCTCGCCCTCCTCCAAAAGCATATTGTAGGAGGCGATAACGCACTCGCTGCATATTACGCCGTTTTTTCCCACAAGCATTCTGGAGACGTAGCCTTCTGTTTTTCCGCAGAAATTACATTTCAGCATATCAAAAATAATTCCTCGTTATCCGATTTATTGGCGTTTGTCGAATATCTTGTCCACTATGCCGTATTCAAGCGCCTCTTCCGCCGTCATGTAGTGGTCTCTGTCGGTGTCGGCGGCTATTCTTTCAAGAGGCTGACCCGTCATCTCGGACAGCATACGGTTCATCTTGTCCTTGATATAGATTATATGCTTTGCAACAATATCTATGTCGGACGCCTGCGCTCTGCCGGTGCCGCCGGAGGGCTGGTGTATCATCACCTCGGCGTTGGGCAGGCAGATGCGCTTGCCCTTGGTGCCTGCCGCCAGCAGGAATGCGCCCATGGACGCCGCCATGCCCATGCATATCGTGGAAACGTCGCACTTGATGTACTGCATGGTGTCAAATATCGCCATACCTGCCGTGATGGAGCCGCCGGGACTGTTGATGTAAAGCTGAATGTCTTTGTCGGCATCCTGCCCTTCAAGGAAAAGCAGCTGCGCTACCACAAGGCTTGCGGTCACGTCGTTTACCTCCTCGTGGAGCATTACGATACGGTCGTTGAGCAGGCGGGAGTAAATGTCATAGGCACGCTCCCCTCTGCCTGTCTGTTCGATGACGGTTGGTACAAGGCTCATGTAGTCCATTAAAATGTCCTTTCTGAATTATTGCTTGATTTTTGCGTTGTCCTTTACGAAGCTGAACGCCTTTTCCACTCTGATGTCCTCGGCAAGGTTCTTTTCGCTGATGATGGATTTTACCTTGTCAAGCTCCATCTTGTGCTCCTCGGCAAGGTCGGCGTAGTGCTTTTCCAGCTCTTCAGAGGTCGCTTCTATGTTTTCAAGAGCGGCTATCTTTTCAAGAGCAAGTCTCAGCTTTATCTGCTTGGTAGCAGGGTCTCTGAAATTCTCTCTGAACTGCTCGATGGTGGTGCCGGTGTATTTCAGGTAGTCCTGTATGGTTATGCCCTGGAAGCGGTTGTTGTATTCCCAGTCACGCATCATTTCGGTGATGCGGTTCTCGTACATTACCTCGGGTATCTCGCCCTCCAGCTTTTCGATAAGCTGGGTGTTCAGGTCGGTCTCCAGCTTGTTGTCGGCGTCATGCTCGGCGTGCTCCTCCAAATGCTTTTTCAGGTCGGCCTTCAGCTCGTCAAGAGTGTCGAACTCGCTGACGTCCTTCGCAAACTCGTCGTCAAGCTCGGGGAGCTCCTTGCCCTTTATCTCATGGATAAGGCACTTGAATACCGCTTCCTTGCCTGCAAGGTCTTCCGCCTGATAATCCTCGGGGAAGGTCACGTTTACCTCAAAGGGCTCGTCTATCTTCTTGCCCTCTATCTGGTCCTCGAAGCCGGGGATAAATCTGCCGCTGCCAAGCTCAAGCTTGAAGTTGTCGCCCTTGCCGCCTTCAAACGCTTCTCCGTCCTTGAAGCCCTCGAAGTCGAACACCACGGTGTCGCCCTTCTGTGCTGCACGGTCGGTAACGTCGATTATGCGGGCGTTTCTGTCCTGCATTCTGGAAAGCTCGGCGTTCACTTCCTCGTCACCGATAGTCTTGACCTCTTTTATGGCTTCTAATCCCTTGTAGCCGGAAATATTCACTTCGGGCTTGGTGGTGAACTCTGCCTTGAAGGTAACGCCCTCCTCCTTGCCTACGGAGGTGACCTCTATCTTGGGTACATCGACTACCTCAAGGTCAAGCTCCTTGATAACGTCGTCGATGGTTCCTCTGTATATGGCGTTCACTGCGTCGTCGTAAAATACGCCCTCGCCGTAGTGAGTCTCTATCATCTTTCTGGTAGCCTTGCCTTTGCGGAAGCCGGGAACGGTTATGTTCTTTCTCTTTTTCAGGTAAGCGGTCTGTACTGCCGCTTCAAATTCCTCGGCGTTGTTCTTGAATTCAACCTCCACGGTGTTCACCGCAGTCTTGTTGTTTGAAATGATTTCCATTTATAATTCCTCCGTTTTTTACAGTCAAATTATTATACCATATTATTACAGCAATGTCAAATATAAAAGCAAAAAAGTACCCTATGGACAGGTACTTTTTTTACTTTTTTACCAAGACAGGCGAAAATCCTACGCAGTCGCAGGAGGCTATGTGAAATCCTATTCCCTCGTAATTGCCTTCAAAGGCTTTTTTTACGGCTTTTCCGTGGACGTGTCCGTAGTAGCAGTCAGTGACGCCGTGCTTTTTCATCACGTCGATGATGTAGTAGTTTTTCTCATCGCCGAAAATAGGAGGGTAGTGGATAAAGGCGATGGGAGTGCCGCCCAGCTTCTCGCCCTCGGTGATGGACATTTCCAGTCTGCCCGCTTCACGGTTCAGCAGCTTTGCGTCAAAGGGCTCGCTGTCGTCGTTTATCCAACCCCGTGTGCCGCATATTGATATGCCGTCGGCAAGATAGGCGTTGTTGTTCAGGACTTTTATGCGGTCGAAGCCCCTGCTTTCAAGAAAAGCGTCCATCTTGGACTTTGTCGCCCACCAGTAGTCGTGGTTGCCCTTTATGAATATCTTATTGCCTGTCAGCTCGTTGTTGATAAAGGCAAAGTCCTTTTCGGTGTGGTCAAGGGACATTGCCCAGGAAATATCGCCGTTCACCACCACCGTGTCATTTTCCGTCACAACAGCGTTCCAGTTTTCCTGTATCTTCTCAACATGGTTGTCCCAGCCCTTGAAAATGTCCATGGGCTTGTCGGTGCCGAAGGACAGGTGCAGATCGCCTAAAACGTATAAGCTCATGGCTTTTTAAGGAAATCAAGGACGGCAGTGGGCATCTTCGTGCGGTCTATTACGCCCTTGAAGCGGATCTCCTTGTTTTTGGTGGCGGCAAGGGGCTGGGGTATGGTGGTGCCGGTCATGGATTCCAGCTTTTCGATTATCGCAAACTCGTCGAGACCGGTCGCATCGCCCCGTAAAGCGTCGAAAACGGCTGCGCCGAATTTGTAGGGGTTGGCGGTGGAGGCTATTACGGTCTTGGTGGTGTCGCCGGTTTTGTTTTTGTAGTCGTTGTAGACCTTGTAGGCTACGGCGGTGTGGGTGTCCATCAGGTAGGAGTAGCTGTCGAAGCACTCCTTGATGGCGGCTTTGGTTTCGATGTCGTTGCAGCAGCCGGCACAGAACAGGTCCTGTATTTTTGCCTTTACCTCGGGGGTCACCTCGTATCTGCCAGTTTCTTTGAGAGAGGTGAACCACTGATTTATTAAGTCGGTGCTTTCGCCGGAGAGGTGGTAGAGGAGACGCTCAAGGTTGCTGGAAATGAGAATGTCCATGGAGGGGGAGACGGTGGTGTAGAAAGCTCGGTTGCGGTCATAGACGCCTGTATTGATGAAGTCGGTCAGAATGTTGTTGGCGTTGGAGGCGCAGATAAGCTTGTTTACGGGAAGTCCCATTTCCTTGGCGTAGTAGGCTGCCAAGATGTTGCCGAAGTTGCCGGTGGGGACTACTATGTTTATCTTCTCGCCGTAGGTTATTTCGCCGTTCTTTACCAGCTCGGCGTAGGCGGAGATGTAGTAGACTATCTGGGGAGACAGTCTGCCCCAGTTGATGGAGTTGGCGCTGGATAGGACTATTCCCGCTTTGTCAAGCTCTGCAATCATGTCCTTGTCGGTGAAGATGGCTTTTACGCCGTTCTGACAGTCGTCAAAGTTGCCTTTTACGGCGCAGACGAAGACGTTGTTTCCCTCCTGCGTCGCCATCTGGCGCTTCTGCATATCGCTTACGCCGTCCTCGGGGTAGAATACGGTTATGGTGGTGCCGGATACGTCCTTGAAGCCTTCGAGAGCGGCTTTGCCCGTATCGCCCGAAGTTGCTACCAAAATTGCTATATCCTTGTCGGGGATAGTCTTTTTGGCGGAGGTGGTGAGGAGGTAGGGGAGGATCTGCAGCGCCATGTCCTTGAAGGCGCAGGTGGGACCGTGCCATAATTCGAGTATATATGTGCCGCTGAGAAGATGGGATATTTCGGCTATGTTTTCGGTGTCGAAGTTGTCTGCGTAGGCGTTTTTTACGCAGTGGCGTATCTCCTCGTCGGTGAAGTCGGTGAGGAAGAGTTTGAAGATGTCGTAGGCTCTGTCGGCGTAGGATTTATCGCACAGGGATTTTATGAAGTCCTCATTGATTTGGGGAAGGTTTTCGGGGACGAATAAGCCGCCCTCGGCTGACAGACCTTGTGCTATCGCCTGTGCGCTTGTAATGCTTATTGCAGGGTTGCGGGTGCTTTTGTAGTTCATGGTGGTTGTCCTTTCATTCTATGCTTATTCCAAGCTCAGGGCATTAAAGTCGGCTTTGTAGTATTCTATGTCCAAGACTTGGGGGTATTTTTCGGGGGTCACGGTCACATAGGCGGTGTCGAAACGGCGGTACAGGTCAAGCTCCTTGTGCTCGTACATATATTCCTCGGAGGTGGCTATTATGCGGCGCATCTTGGCTTTCGTCATTGCGGAGGTGCCGCTGTCCATTGCGCCGTATTTGCGGGTCTTTACCTCTACGAAAACGATGGTGTCAACCTCCTGCGCTATTATGTCTATCTCGCCGCCTTTTTTGCGGTAGTTGCGTGCGAGTATCCTGCAGCCGTGTTCCTCAAGATAGCCGCATACTGCGTCCTCGCCTGCTTTTCCTCGGGCGGCGCTTATCTCGTTGCCGTTCATTGGTTTATGGTTCCTTTATGTATTCGGGGAATTTGCCTAATTTGGCTTCCTGTTTTTTCAGGAAAGAACGCCTGTGCACGGGAGTTATGCCGTGCTTTTGCAGGGCTTCTATATGCTGCTTTGTGCCGTAGCCCTTGTGGGCTGCAAAGCCGTATTGGGGGTACTCCCTGTCAAGCTCCGCCATGTAGCGGTCACGGGTCACCTTGGCAAGTATGCCTGCGGCGGATATGCCGGCGGAAAGGCTGTCGCCTTTTACTACGGTCTCGGTTTTGCAGGGGAGTGGGGGGAGCCTGTTGCCGTCTACAAGGGCGAGGTTTACCGGTACGCCTAAGCCTTCATAGGCACGCTGCATGGCAAGGAAGGTGGCTTGCAGTATGTTCAGCTGCTCTATTTCCTCTACCTCCGCCCATGCTATCGAGTATGCGAGAGCCTTGTCGGTAATCTCGGTGTAGAAATGCTCTCTTTGGGCTTCGGACAGCTTTTTGCTGTCGTTCAGTCCTTCTATGAAAATGTCGTCGTCAAGTATTACTGCGGCGGCGTATACTCTGCCTACCCAGGGGCCTCTGCCCGCCTCGTCTATGCCGCAGATAACGCCGTGCTCGGCTCGCTTGGCTTTGTCAAAGGCAAAGCGCTCCTCACATTGGCGGAGCTTCAAGAGTGATCTTTCCAATTTTTCCGCTCCTGTATTCGTCCAGCAGCGTTGCAGCCGCTCTTTCGGTGTCCGGCTCGCCGCCTGATATCATCATTCCTCTTGATTTTGCGATAAGCTCGGTTATCCTGCCCTCGGTGTCAGGGAGCTTGTAGCGCTCGGTGAGACGGTCGGGGTAGTGTTCCTTGAGATATTCGCCTAAGCTTTCCGCAAGGCTTTCCACGTCCACCACGTCGTCCTTTATTGCGCCGGTGAAGGCTAACTTTTCGGCGGCGGACTGGTCGTCGAATTTCGGCCAGAGTATGCCGGGGGTATCTAAGAGTTCAACCTCTTTATCTATCGTTACCCACTGCTTGCCCCTTGTTACGCCGGGGCGGTCGCCTACGGCGGTTTTGCGGGAGTTTGCCATTCGGTTTATAAAAGAGGATTTGCCTACGTTGGGAATGCCCACTACCATTATTCTGAGGGCTTTGCCTATCATGCCCTTGGCTCTGCGCTTTTCAAGCAGATCGCCGAGCTGCTTTTTCAGCATGGGGACGAAGTCCTTTACGCCCTTGCCGCTTCGGCAGTCGCAGCAGAGTACGCCGTAGCCCTGTTTTCTGTAATGATCACGCCAGCGGTCGGTGAGGACGCTGTCGGCGTAATCGCATTTATTCAGTATTATTATTCGGGGCTTGTCCTTGGTCAGGTCGTTTAAGATGGGGTTGCGGCTGGATTCGGGGATTCGGCTGTCCACTATCTCCACAACTGCGTCCACAAGCTTTATGTCCGCTTCTATCATTCGCTTGGTCTTGGTCATGTGACCGGGGAACCACTGGATATTGCCCTGATAACTCATTTACAAAACTCCGATCCTGTCAAAGGGGTAGATGCGGAAAACCGCCTTGCCCGCTATATACCGCATATCTACGCAGCCTACATAATACTCGGTCTCGCCGTCGTCAACATATCTGCTGTCGGTAGAATGGTTGCGGTTGTCGCCTAAGACGAATACGCAGTTGACCTCTACGGTGAGGGGGTATTCGGCGTTGCCGAGGTTGTCGGCGTTGATGGGTTCGGCTGTGTAGTCCTCCCGCAGGGGCTCGCCGTTGCGGTAGACGGTGCCTGTGGCGGGGTCTATGTCTATTATGTCGCCGGGAAGCCCTATCACCCTTTTCACTATCATTTCGCCCTTTTCGCCTGTACGGCGGTTGAAAAGGTCTTCTGCCCATAAGGCCACTATATCGCCGTAGGAGGGAGAGTAGAACGCCTGCGACACAACTATCCTGTCCTCCTCACGGAGGGTGGGCTCCATCGAGGAGCCTGCCACGATGTTTATTCTGAAAAGAAAGGTAAGCAGCAGAAATGCCGCCATTACCGATTCCAGAACGGACTGTATCCAGAGATAGAGGCTTTTTGCCTTGTTTCCCTGTTTGTAGTTTGGATTTTCGTTGTCAAAGACGCCGTTTTCGGTGGGAGGCATGGCTTTATACCGCTCCGAAGGTGTCAAAGGGGAAAATGGAGAAGATGGCGTGACCTGCAATGTAGTTGCCGTTGACAAAGCCTATCTCGCTGAGCAGACGGCTGTCCTTGGAATTGTTGCGGTTGTCGCCTAAAACGAAATAGTGACCCTCGGGAACGTAATAGTCCTGACCGCTTACCATTTCCAGAGGTCTGTAGGTGTAGTCGGCTATGGTGTGTCCGTCCTCGTATTTTGCCTCGTCCTCTCCTATCTCAATGGCTAAAGGCTCGCCGTTGCGGTAAACTACGCCGTTGTCAAAGTCTATGTTTATCCTGTCGCCGGGGAGTCCGATTATGCGCTTTACTATGGGGATACCGCCGTCAAGATTTGCGGCCTGGATTATGACTATGTCATTGTAATTGGGGGTGTAGAACAGGTCGGTGACTATCAGCTTCTGACCGTCTTGCAGGGTGGGATCCATAGAGGTGCCGCTTACGGTGTTTACACGCAGAACAAAGGTGAATATCAGCACTATGGCTATTATGGCGGTAAGTATGCTCTCCAGCCAGTCGAAAACCTCGTTCGCCGCCTGCTTTGCGCTGAGGACGTTTTCCTTTTTCTGCTCCTCCTGCTTCATGCGCTCGATGTGCTGGGTGCTTTTTACTTCGATGGGGGTGTAGTCCTCCGTGTCTTCCTCCGGCTGTTCGCCGCCTTCAAGCAGCTGCCTGAAACGGTCAACGTCGATGGCTTCCATCGTTCCCTGATCTTCCTCGTCTCTTTCGTCCCACATATATATCGATTCCTTTCGGATAGTAAATAAAAAAGAATAAAGCCGCATTGCAGATATCATCGTACAGTGAAGCGTGACTGCCGCACCCGTAAGCGAAGATATGCAATGCAGCTCAAGTCCTCTTTAGTTGAACTTGCTCTTGACCTTGGCGGCTTTGCCCACTCTGTCACGCAGATAGTAGAGCTTGGCTCTGCGAACGTGACCCATTCTCACTACCTCTACCTTTTCAACGCAGGGAGCGTGGAGAGGGAATACCCTTTCAACTCCGCAGCCGTGTGCAACTCTGCGTACCGTAAAGGTCTCGGAGATGCCGCCGTGCTTCTTGGCGATAACGGTGCCCTCGTAAACCTGTACACGGGTCTTGTTGCCCTCGGTGATCCTTACATGGACCTTCACGGTGTCGCCTACCTCAAACTTGGGGGCGTCTGCCTTGATGCTGTCCTGTGCGATCAGCTTAAGTGCGTCCATTGTCTTTTCCTCCTGTTTCTTCAGACGGTCATGCATTCTTATAATATCATCTTGTCGGGAGACGGCATTTTCGATCTCCACGTCCGTAAATACCTGTTATCAGGCGTAATTCGTACTTATTTTCAAGTACCATGCAGCGGATCGTCAATAGTTATGTCGGCTTTCGCCGGGCATTACTCACGTCGGTTTTGTACGACGGGTTTTTAAATGCTTTAGTATTATAGCACTTTTTTTGTGGAAATGCAAGGGTTTGGGAGAAAAATTATAAAAAAATTCCAATCAGATGGGGGAGAACGATTTGATATATGTTGATTTTACCTTATTTTCAGCAGAAAGTCAACCGCAAATACATAAATCATCACTAAAATCGAGGTGATATTCAGTGTGCGGGAAAATAAAAGGAGGGCTATTGCCGCAGCTGCAAGGGCAGAAGCCGCAAGCTCGGATATGTACATGGCACGCTGAGCTGCCGGGAAAGGCAAAAGGGCGGTGAAAAACCTTTCCAGAAGTTTTTTGCCGTCAAGCTCACCTATGGGCAGCAGGTTCAGTATGCCTATGCAGAGGTTGGAGACGGCAAATATCAGCCTGTAGACGCTGGTTCGCTCCAAAAGGAAGTAAAAGACGGCAAACAGGACAAAGTTGACCGTGCAGCCGGCGGCAAGGACAGGGAGGCTCGGCTCCTCACGCTGCTTTATGCAGATGCCGCTGCCGCTGAAGATAAGACTTTCGGGAACTTTATCTGTCAGAAGCAGAAGGACAAGGTGTCCCGCCTCGTGACAAAGACAGGCGGCTATGCAGAAAATAGCGTAGCCGCTGTCGTCAAGCGCAAAAAACACGGCAATTACCGCAAAAAAGGAGAAGTCGAAGCCTATCCTCATGCCGCCTATGCTGATGCTCACCATAGAAACAGGTGCTCAAGGTATCGGCGCAGGTTGGAGAAAAGCTCGGGAGAAAATATGGCGCAGAGCTTCAGCAGCAGACAGACCGTCCCCGCCGTTATAAGCTGAAAGACGGTTATGCTGAGCTGGGTCTTTCTCGTTACTGCCTTTGGGGAGGTGAAGAAGCGCACTTCCCTGTCGGACGTCAGGGGGTAGGGAGGGTCGGTAACGGGGGGGAGAGGGGGTGCTTCGATGACGGGCGAGTGAGGGATCGTTTCGATGACGGTCGGGCGAGGAGCTGCTTTGATGTTGGGTGGGATAGCTTGTCCCGTTAATTCTTGCATTTTCATCAGTCCTTTCCTTGGGCAGCACCGTGCAAAGACCGCCTTCGGCTTTGTACGAAATCTTTGCGCGGTGCCGCCCTTGTCCAATTTATATTACGGGAAGGAAAAAATAATTCGTGAAATAAAAGAAAAAATACGGACTTCTGCCCGCATTTTTTCTTTTGTCCCTACTGCGCCTGAGATTTTCTGATACCGAAAATGAACCTTAAAACGCCTGCTAAAAATCTGGGACTTTTTACCACTACGATCTTCATATGTACCTCCTGCTTTTCGTTATACTTTAACACCTGAGCAGCCATATTCCCGCTGCTGCAAGCGCAAGTGCCAGAAGAACAAGCATAAGCTTGGCGGAGAGCAAGCACAGGCAGATAAGAGCTGCGATAAACAGTATTATCGCCGCTTTGCTTTTGTTTTTGCATTTGTTTTTTCTGCCATGCATCACTTCTTCCACCGCCTTTACTGCATTTTATTCGGCAGGGGAAAATGTGTTACAAATGAAAAACCGCAGGGCGTACCCTGCGGTTTTGGTCAGTATGTGTTTTCGCTCTGCACTGCTTCAAGGTAGAGCCTGCAGTAGCTGTCGTATCGTGAGCGGGCTATCATGCCGCTGCTTACGGCTTCACGGAGAGAGCAGTCCGACTCCTTTATGTGGGCGCAGTCCTTGAAACGGCAATCGTGAGTGTACTCGCCGAATTCACGGAAGCAGGATATCACCTCGGCTGAGGGAATGTCGCCGTAGCGGCTTATCTCAACGGTGGAAAAGCCGGGAGTGTCGGCGATACAGGCACCGTTTTCAAGGCGGTAGAAGCGGACGTCACGAGTGGTGTGCCTGCCTCTGCCCAGCTTCCTGCTTATCTCCGAGGTCTTGTGCAGGACGGTGGGGGCGATGTAGTTCATCAGGCTGGATTTGCCTACGCCTGTATTGCCGATAAGAGCGGCAGTCTTGCCGCTGATATAGGCGGAGATAAAGTCGGCGCCCTCGCCTGTCAGGTTGTTTATCATGAAGGTCTTGTAGCCTATCGCCGAATATACCGATACAAGCTGTTCCACCTCCGCCATGTCGGTCTTGGTGAAGGCAAATACCGTTTCGATCCCCTTGCTCTCGAAAATGGCTGTGAGCTTGTCAAGGATAAAGGGGTTGGGCTTGGGCTCACATGATGACACCACCAATACAGCCATGTCAAGGTTGGCAAGGGGCGGGCGTACCAGAAGGCTTGTGCGCGGGTATACCTCGGTTATCACCGGCTCGGCGTTTTCCTCAAAAAGCAGCTCAACATAGTCGCCGGGGACGGGCTTTACCCCTTTCCGGCGGAATACTCCTCTGGAGCGTGCGGATACCTCGCCGTCGGGGGTCTCCACGGTGAATATGCCGCCGGAAACGCCGATTATTCTGTTCCTTTGCTCCGACAAGGGCTTACTCGTCAGACGGTCCGTCGTCATTGGAGGGAGGCTCCGCTGCCTCGGTGGTGGTAGTGGTGGTGCTTCCACCGGAGCTTACCAGCGTGAAGGCGTTGCCGTTGAACTGGATCTCCTCCTTGGTGGGAGGATCGGTGGAGAAGTCCACCTTATTCTCTATCAGCGTCATGGACGCTCCCGTTTCGGGGTTGACTACAACGATGGCATAGGTGTGTACGTCCGTGCCGGAGAATTCCCATCTTATCTCCTCAAGCAGGGACAGATCGACAGTCTCGGTCTTTTCCTCCTGCAGGGAGCCGTCAATATAGTATTCAAGGCGGAATTTGCCTGTACGTCCTTCTTTTATCTTCAGGCTGATATAGGAGGACCTTAATGTGCCGTTGGAAACGTATACCGTAACGACGGTGTTCTTTTCTACCCTTTCGTTAGGCTCGATGGACTGCCTTAAAACCTTGCCCGTATCGGCGCCGCCGTCCTCGCTGGGAACGTATTCCACTATCAGCACAATGTCGTTGCGCTCGGCATTCAGCCTTGCCTGATACTCGCTGAGCTTGACGAAATCGGGTACCGACGTAAGAGTGGGAGAGGGACCCTGACTCACTATAACGGTTACGACGGAGCCTACCTCTATCCTGCTTCCGGCGGGAGGGTCGGTCCTTATCACATAGTTTGCAGGGACGGTTTCATCGTTTATAAAGAGGGTGTCGGTTATAAAGCCCTGATTCCTGAGCTGGGTGACAGCCTCGTCCATCGGTCGGGAGGCAAACGTGCCTATCTCGTCCATCTGCGGTCCGAGGCTTACCGTTACCTTTATCTCCTGACTGGCTCTTATGGTGGTGCCTGCGCCGGTTCCCTGATATATCACCTGTCCTGCGGGCGCCGGATTGTGCTCTCTCAATATCTTCAGGTTCAGATTGTCATATTGCGCCACCATCTCATCGTAGGTCATTCCCACAAGGGTGGGGACAACTATCTCGTCCACCTCGGTATTCTCCTCGGTGGGTATGGTGTCGGTGACTACCTTGTATACCACCAATGCGGCTACGATGATGAATACGGCGGTCACCGCAAACAGCACCGACAGGAGAGGAGAGCGTCTGGGCGCTACCTCGTCGTCGTACTCCTCGTCCTCGTCGTCCTCGTCCTCATCGGGGTCTTCCTCGGTAAGGGCGTAGCCCCTGCGCTGCTCGCCTGACTGGGCAGACTGAAGGGCAGGCTTGGGCGATTTGCTCTCGGGGGCGGAAACACGGTCAAAATACTTGGTTGTGCCGTCGGTGGAGAAGTATTTGTATTCAAAAACTATGCTGGGATTCTGCTTGAATTCCTCAATGTCCTTCACCATTTCACCTGCGGTCTGGTAACGCTTGGAGGGCTCCTTCTGCATTGCTTTTTCGGTTATCTCCTCCAAGCCCTCGGGAATTGAATTGTTTATCTCGGACATTTTCTTTGCGGGAGACTGCATGTGCATGAGGGCTATGGATACGGGGCTTTCGCCGTCAAAGGGCTTTTTGCCCGTCAGCATTTCGTACATCATAACGCCGATGGAGTAAATGTCGCTGCGCTCGTCGGTGACGTCGCCCTTTGCCTGCTCGGGGCTGATGTAGTGCACGGAGCCGATGGCTTTTTCGGACATGGTTTTGTCCGTCTCACGGTTGAAGCGGGCAATGCCGAAGTCCATGACCTTGATGGTGCCGTCCTCAAGTAGCATTACGTTCTGTGGCTTTATGTCACGGTGTACTATGCCTCTGTCGTGGGCGTGCTGGAGGGCTTTCAGTATCTGCATGGTGAAGTGCACTACGTCCTTCCACTTCAGTACGCCGTGCTTTGCGATATATTCGGTGAGAGTTATGCCGTCGATGTACTCCATTACGATGAACTGGAGCTTTTCGGTAAAGCCTACGTCGAATATTTTTACTATATTAGGATGGGAAAGAAGGGCTATCGCCTTGGATTCGTTGCGGAAGCGGCGTATGAAGTCCTCGCTGCCGATAAACTCGTTTTTCATTATCTTTACGGCAACTATCCTGTCCTCGGTTATGTCCTTGGCTTTGTATATATCCGCCATTCCCCCAACACCGATAAGCTCAAGCAGCTCGTATCTGCCGTCCAGCTTCTTACCAATGTTATTATCCATAATATTTCCACCGTTTCTCCACGCTGTTTATTCTTGCGTCTTTTTTCCCTGCGTGGCGGGAAGACCGATCTTGTTCTAACACTGTATGAGCGCAACCGTGGCGTTGTCCCGCCCTCCGTTGGCAAGGGCGTAGTCTATCAGCAGGTCGCAGCATTTTTGTATGGGATTGTTCACGATTATGCCCGCTATCTCCGCATCGTCGCCGTAGGAGTGCAGACCGTCGGAGCAGAGCAGCAGGCAGTTCCCCTGTTCAAGGTCTATCTCAAAGTAGTCGGGGGTTATCTCACGGGCGGCGCCGACAGCACGGGTTATACTGTTGCGGCGGGGGTGGGTCTTGCTTTCCTCCTCGGTTATCTCGCCCCGCTCGATAAGCTTCCGTATCACGGTGTGGTCCTTGGTTATCTGCTGTATGCTTTCGTCAAATATGTGGTAGCAGCGGCTGTCGCCCACGTTTATTATGTAGGCTCGCTCGTCGCAGACTATCGCCGCTACGCAGGTGGTGCCCATGCCCTGTTTGTCCGGTTCCATTCTCGCCCTGTCAAAGACAAGACTGTTGGCGGCGGTGACTGAGGTTATCAGCAGATTGCGGATAAAGTTGCGGTTGTTGCTGGGGCGGAAGCCGCTTTCCAAGCGCTCACGCATAAGGTCAAGGGTCATCTGGCTGGCACAGCTTCCTGCGTTCTCGCCGCCCATGCCGTCGCATACCACAAGAGCCGCCGCTTCCTCGTTCTCGCCTAAGAAGCCCGTCCATACTCTGTCCTGATTTTCGGTTCGCACTAAGCCTATATCTGATTTGGAAAAGTGTTTCAAGGTTGGTTCTCCTACTATATATTATCTGCTTATACTGCTATATATTATCACGCCTTAGCTGCCCGCAGGCGGCTTCTATGTCGGCGCCGAGTGTTCGTCTTACCGTTGCGTTTATGCCCGATCTGGTGAGGAGCTGCTGAAAAGCTGATACGGAGGAGCTTTTTCGGTAGTCCCCTTCCCTTATCTCGTTGACGGGGATAAGGTTCACATGGCAGACGCCGAGAGGCTTCAGCAGGGTTATCAGCTCTTTGGCGGTCTGAGGGTCGTCGTTTACTCCCTTTATCAGGGCAAACTCGAAGCTGATACGCCTGCCCGTTCTGTCAAAGTAGTCCTTGCAGGCTTTTATCAGGTCGGCTACACCGTATTTTCGGTTTATGGGCATTATCTCGCTGCGCTTTTCGTCTGTGGGGGCGTGGAGGGATACCGAGAGGGTGAGACCTAAGTCAAGCTCGGCAAGCTCGTTTATTTTGTCCACTAAGCCGCAGGTGGAGAGGGAGACGTGGCGCAGGCTCATGTTCCTGCCGTTCTTGTCTGAGATAAGGGACAGGAATTTTGTTACGCTGCCGAAGTTGTCCAAAGGCTCGCCTATTCCCATCAGGACTATCGAATCTACGCTCCTGCCGCTGTCCCGCTCGGTTTCGTATATCTGCAATAAAATCTCCGAGGGGGTGAGGTCACGGACGAAGCCTGCCTTGGTGGAGGCGCAGAACTTGCAGCCCATTTTGCAGCCCACCTGAGTGGACAGGCAGATGCTGTTGCCGTGGCGGTATTCCATCAGCACCGTTTCCACCTTGTTGCCGTCGGGCAATACATATAAATATTTTACAGTATTGTCAGCGGCTGATACAAGTCTTTTTTGAATTTTCAGCGAATTTATACAAAACTTTTCCTTGAGAATATCTCTGGTTTGTGCAGAAATATCAGTCATTTGGTCGAAATCGGTCGCCTTTTGCAGGTGCAGCCACCTGAAAATCTGCTTTGCCCTGTATTTTTCTTTACCGATTTGTAACATTTTCGTCTCAAGCTCCTGAAGGCTTAAAGACAAAATATCAGTTTTTTCCACTTACTTTATTCTCCTGAGAGTTGCTGCGAAGAAGCCGTCGCCGCCCGTTACCGAGGGGAGGAAGGTGCGCATGAACTTGTCCTCTACGCCTGCTACGCCGATGGGGATAACTGCAGGGGCGAAGTCGGGGTTTTCCGCTAAAAATCTCTCCACGACGCTTTCGTTTTCGTCGCGGCTGAGGGTGCAGGTGGAATATATGAGAGTGCCGCCTTTTTTTACATATCTTGAGGAGTTTTGCAGAATGTGTCCCTGCAGCAGGGGGAGCTGCTCCAGATTTTTCATTTCCTTGTACTTTATCTCGGGCTTGCGGCGGATAACGCCCAAGCCTGAACAGACAACGTCGCATAGGACTTTGTCGGCAAGGGGGAGAGCGGGGTCGTACTGGGTGGCGTCGTGGACTGAGGCTTCAACTATGCTGAGTCCCATGCGGGCGGCGCCTTCCTGTATCATGGATACCCTGCCGTCGTACAGGTCGAAGCTGTATATCCTGCCTCGGTTCGCCATAAGCTGCGCCATTGTAAAGGTCTTGCCGCCGGGGGCTGCGCAGATGTCTATGACAGTCTCGTTGAATACGGGGCGGGCTACACGGCAGCAGAGCTGGGAGGAAATGTCCTGCACATGAAAAAGACCTTTGCGGTAGGCGCCCGTGGCTTCTATCTCGTGTATCCTGCCAAGCTCTAAGCAGTCCTCCAAAAGCGCATTTTTCTTTGCTTCGATGCGCTCCTTTTTAAATTCCTCGATAAGCTCGTCGGCGGTGCATTTCAGGGTGTTTACACGGACGAATAAGGGGGGTCTGCCGAAGCTGCCTTTCAATATTTTAAGAGTTTCCTCCTCGCCGAACATTGATATCCACTTCTTTATCAGCCATTTGGGGCAGGAATATTCCACGGAGAGCTTGGGGACACCCTCAAGGTCACGGTAGTCTATCTGCTTGCCGTCACGGATAAAGGAGCGGAGCACGCCGTTGACAAAGCCCTTTGCCTTTTCAGCGGCAAGCTCCACCGATTCGTTGACGGCGGCGCTTTCGGGGACGGAGGTGTAGAGAAGCTGGTAAAGTCCCATTCTAAGGAGCTGCACCACGTCGGGGTCTATATTATCAAATTCAACGGCGGAATAAAGGCGGATTATGTAGTCAAGGGTCATTTTCCGCTCTATCACGCCGTAAAACAGCATTGCGGCAAACGCCCTGTCCCGTGGGGGGAGCTTTTCCTGCATAAAGGTGTTGTCCAGCACTATGTTGGAATATGCGCCGTCCTGCTGCATTCTGGTAAGCAGCTCCAGCACTACTCGCCTTGAGCTTTTCATGTCGTTTAATCCTTTCTGTCAGCGTCTTCTTCTGCCTGAAAGAAGTATCAGTCTTATAAATTGCAAAAGCGTTACCAAAAAGCTCGCCACATAGGTCATGGCGGCGGCGAAAAGCACCTTTTTTGCGCCTTGCAGCTCGTCGGCTCCCAAAAGGAACTGGTCTCTCATCACGTTCACGGCTCTGCGGCTGGCGTCAAATTCTACGGGGAGGGTGATGAACTGGAACAGCAGTACGAAGAAAAACAGCGCTATTCCTATGTTTTGCAGTATGGGTATCTCCGCTATAAGACCGAGAATGAATATAAACGCCCATGCGCTGGAACCTATCTGGGCTATGGGAACGAAAAATGCACGCAGTCTTATCGGAGAATAGCCCTTGTTGTACTGCACTGCGTGACCTACCTCGTGGGCGGCTACGCCGATGGCGGCTACCGAGGAGCTGAAGAAAGTCGGCTCGGAGAGGGAAACGGTGTTCGTCCTTGGGTCGTAACGGTCGGTAAGGTGTCCGTCCACACGCATTACGGTGACGTCGTACAGACCGTAGCTGTCAAGAATCTGCCTCGCTATGACGTGGGCAGGGACGTTCCGCATGGTGGGGACGTTGTTGTATTTGCGGAAGGTGGATTTTATGTTCGCCTGCATTGCAAAGGCAAAAATCATCGCCGCAATCACCAGCAGGTAAAATATATCGTAATAATAGCCGAAAAGCATGGCTCCTCCTTTTCCGACGGGTCACCCCAAGAGGGTGCCCGTGGGTATTTTTCTTCCTCTGAGAAAGTCGCTGTCGGTCATTCGCCTGCCGCCCTCGGGCTGTATGTCGGTAAGGCGCAAGGCTCCTTCACCGCAGGCTACGCAGAGAATGTCGCCGCCGATGACCGTGCCGGCGGGGGCGGAGGTCGTTGGCTGTATTTTTTCCGCAAAGTATACCTTTAACCGCTTGCCCTCAAGGAAGGTGAAGGCGCAGGGAGACGTCGAAAGACCCCGGATATGGTCGTATATAGTATCCGCAGATCGGGTGAAATCTATGCGGCAGTCGTCTTTGGTTATCATTGAAGCGTAGCAGGTGTTGTCGTCGGTCTGGGGAGTTCGGGGGGCGGTTCCCTGCTCAAGCATTTCGAGGGTCTGCACTATCAGCTTTGCTCCCATAGCGGAAAGAATATCGTGGAGACGGGAGGCGGTCATGTCGGGGGTGATGGCTGTCTTTTCCTTCAGTATCATGTCGCCGGTGTCAAGACCCTCCGCCATGTGCATGGTGGTAACTCCAGTCTCTGTCTCGCCGTTCATTATGCAGCGCTGTATGGGGGCTGCACCACGGTAACGGGGTAGAAGAGAGGCGTGGACGTTTATGCAGCCGTACTTGGGTATGTTCAGGACGGACTTGGGGAGTATCTGACCGTAGGCTACAACTACTATGCAGTCAGGTTCAAGCTGCCACAATGCGGCGATGGCTGCGTCGGCGTCCTCGCCACCCCGCAGGGAGAGAGGCTGGCAGACGGGGATACCGTGCTCCACGGCGTATTCCTTCACGGGGGGCATTTGCAGCTTGTGACCTCGGTTCTTGGGCTTGTCGGGCTGGGTGAATACGGCGGCTACCTCGTGACCTGCCTTTACAAGTGCGTCAAGGCAGGGGACGGAGAAGTCGGGAGTGCCCATGAAAACTATCTTCATATCGTTATTCGTTTTCCCTTTCCTCTTTGTCTACCATTTCGTCTGCAAGGTCGGTGAAGATTATGCCGTTGAGATGGTCTATTTCGTGGCAGAAGGCTCTTGCAAGCAGCTCGGTGCCCTCGTATTTCACTTCCTTGCCGTAGCGGTTCTGAGCGGTCACCTTTACCTTGGCGGGTCTTTCCACATAGCCCCACAGGTCGGGAGAGGAAAGACAGCCCTCTACCTCACGCTGCTTGCCCTTGGCGGAGGTGATGACGGGGTTTATCAGCTCTATCCTGCCTTCGCCTACGTCTATCACGATAACACGCTTTAAGATGCCTACCTGCGGGGCGGCTAAGCCTACGCCCTTTGCCTCCTGCATGGTTTCGTACATATCGTCAAGAAGCACCCAGAGCTTGTCGTCAAAGACGGTCACCTCACGGCTTTTCTTGCGGAGAAGCTCCTCTCCGAATTTTACTATGTTTCTCTTTGCCATGGTTTGTCTCCTTTATATTATTTCACCGTTTATGTCAACGTAAAAGCTGACGTTTGTAAAGGCTTGGTCTTTGTATGCCTGTAGGAGCAGGTCGGTCATTATCGCTCGGAACTGCTTATTGAAACGGCATTTTATCACTAATTTGCGGCGGAAGCGTCCGCCCAGCCTGCCTGTGCCCATTTTGGTGGGTCCTAAAACTCTGATGGGGAGGTTTTGCTCCCGCTTTATCCTGTCCTTTAATAGCTGAAGGAAACGGTTTGCGGCGGTTTCGCAGTGCTGCTCGGACAGGGAGGAAAAGCCTACTAAACATATATCGCAGAAAGGGGGGAACAGCAGGGCCTGCCTTACGTCTATCTCCTGTGAATAGAATTCGGCGTAGTCCTGCCTTGCGGCAAGCTGTAAAACGTAGTGGTCGGGGGAGAAGGTCTGGAGATAGGCTCTGCCGATTTTTGCGCCTCTGCCTGACCTGCCTACCACTTGGGTTATCAGGGAAAATGTGCGTTCGTAGCCGAGATAGTCGCCTGAATACAGGGATTTGTCTATCATCAGAACGCCTACAAGGGTCACGTTCTCAAAGTCCAAGCCCTTGGCTATCATCTGAGTGCCTACCATTATATCATATTCGCCTCTGCCGAATTCTGCGAAGCGGTCGGAAAAGGCGTTCTTGGACATGGTGGTGTCGGCGTCCATGCGAAGTATTCGGGCTTTGGGGAAATACCCGCTTATCTCGTCCTCTATGCGCTGGGTGCCTGTGCCGCTTTGGGAGATGTAGGTGCTTTTGCATTTGGGACAGGCGTCGGGCATTCGCTCTGCGTGACCGCAGTAGTGGCAGAGGACGGTTTCGTTGGCTTTGTGGTATGTCAGGGGAACGCCGCAGTTGGGGCACTCCATTACGGCGCCGCAGTTTATGCAGCTTATGTAGGTGTGGTAGCCACGGCGGTTCAGGAGAAGCAGGGTCTGCTCGCCGTTTTCAAGGTTTTTGCCTATCTCGTGCAGCAGGGCTTCGCTGAAATTGCCTCGGTTGCCGTTTTCCTGCTCGGCTTTCATGTCTATGAGATATACCTCGGGGAGGTCGGTCTTGTTGAAGCGCTCCGAGAGGGTGAACAGGGCGTATCTGCCTTTTTGGGCGTTGTAGAAGCTTTCAAGCGAGGGGGTGGCGGAGGCAAGCAGTAAAAGCGAATTGTGGCGGAAGGCACGCTGCTTGGCTACGCTTCGGGCGTGGTAGCGGGGGGAGCGGTCGGATTTGTAGGTGTGTTCGCCTTCCTCGTCTATTACGATTATGCCGATGTTGTCGAGGGGGGCGAATACGGCGCTGCGGGTGCCTATCACTATTCGGGCTTCGCCGCTGCTTATGCGCCTGTACTCGTCGGCTCGTCTGCCCATGGACAGGTTGCTGTGGATTATTGCCACGTCGCTGCCGAAAATGCGCTGGAAATTGCTTACCATCTGGGGGGTGAGGGATATCTCGGGGACAAGCATGAGGGCTGTCCTTCCCTGTTGTAATACCAAGTCAATAAGCCTGATGAAAATCGAGGTCTTGCCGCTGCCCGTTACTCCGTGGAGCAAGGCGCAATTCGGCTTGTCTTCCGTCATCAGGGCGGCTATGCCGCCAAACACCTTGTCCTGATCGGGAGAGAGTGTGATGTCCTGCGGGCTGCTCTCGGTTTGTGCAAAGGCGCTTTCGGCTCGGGTGAGGGTGTAGGTGTATTCCTCCAATAATTGGTATTTTACTAAGTTTTTTATCACAACGGGGGTGACGCTGCAGATATAGCAAAGCTCTTTCACCGAGGCGGAGTCGTTGTCAATAAGGGTCTCGATCACCGACTTCTGCTTGGCTGTCAGCCTGGCAAAGCGGTCGTTCAGCTCGAAATCGGGAGACAGGCGCACCATGCGCTCGGTCTCGTCGCCTATGTGGCGCTTCATTATGTCGCCCCGGACTACGAAGCCTTTGGCTGTAAGGCTCTCGACGGTTTTTTTCTTTTCGGCGGCGCTGTCCAGTAAAAGGGACAGCTCCTTTTCGGTTTTTGCAGCTTTGAGAGTTTCCAAAAGGGCTTTCTCGGAATCGGTGAGGTCGGCGGTGCCCTCTGCAAGGGAGTATTCGGCGCGGACGCTGAAATTCAGACCGTGAGGAAGAATGGTTCGTATCGCATCAAAGTAGGTACAGAAGGTATTCTCCTTGAGCCAGACCGACAGGTCTAAAAGCTCGGCGCTCATTGTCACGCCGTTGCCTGCCGTGCCGTAGACGGGCTTCAGCTTGGCGGGGTCGCAGTCCTTTTGCTCCACCGAGTATATCATGGCGATGCGCTTCCGGTTGCCTTTGCCGAAGGGCACCATTACAAGCTGTCCTGCCTGCACCTTGTCGGCAAGGGAGTCGGGGATACGGTAGTCGTAGAGGTTGTCAAAGGGGTAGAGACATTTGTCTACGGCTACAACGGCTACTAATATTTTATCGTTCATTTAGCTGTCAGCCGTTCTATTAAATCGGCGTTTCTGCTTACTTTGAAGCTTTCGGCGGTTATTACCGCTACAAGGTCGTCCACCGCTTTTTCAAGGTCGCCGTTGGTGATGGCGTAGTCGTAGTTTTTGGCAAAGGACAGCTCGGTTTTTGCTTGCTCAAGGCGCTTTTGTATGGTGGGCTCGTCCTCGGTGCCGCGCTTTCTGAGGCGGCGTTCAAGCTCCTCCATGGAGGGGGGGAGAATGAAGATAAGCACCGCTTCGGGAAAAAGCTTTTTTATATTGGCTGCGCCCTCTATCTCGATTTTCAGAACGGCGTTTTTGCCGTTTTCAAGCATTTCCTCCACCGCCCTGCGGGGGGTGCCGTAGTAGTTGCCGCAGTATTCGGTGTGCTCCAGAAGCTCGTTTCGGGCTATCATCTGCTCGAATTGGTCACGGGTCTTAAAGTGGTAGCTTACGCCGTCGGTTTCGCCGGGGCGCATCGCTCGGGTGGTGGCGGAGACGGAGTAGTGCAGGTTGATGTCGCGGGAGAGGGCTTGCTCCAAAATCGTGTCCTTGCCGCAGCCTGCGGGGGCGGAAACTACAAAAAGTATGCCTTTTGCCATTTTTATGATAACTCCTTTTCGGTGAGAAATTTGTCGGATTGCGTCTTAATCCTCGTTTTCTGCGCTTTTTTTGGCAAGCCTGTCCGGTTCCTTTGCGCAGAGAATGACGTGTCCGCTGTCCATTATCAGCACGGATTTTGTCTTTTTGCCGCAGGTGGCGTCTACCGCTTGGTTTTTCTCTCTTGCGGCGGAGATTATGCGCTTGGTGGGGGCGGCGTCGGCGCCTATGAGGGCTACTATGCGGTCGGCGTTGACCATGTTGCCGTATCCTATGTCTATGAGGTTCATGGGTCCCTCCCTGTAATTATCCTATCCTATTATTATAGCATTTCTGTGTGATAATTTCAACATTAAAATAACCTTTCCTCTTTAGCCGCCCGTAAGCCGAGCGACCTTTGAGGCTTATGGGCGGCTGCTTGAAAAATTTATTTTTCAAGCGTCAGCCCCCGAAAAATATGTGTTCGATGAAAACCTTCAAGCCTATTCCCACAAGGATAACGCCGCCGAATATCTCGGCCTTGCTGCCTAAAAGCTGTCCGAATTTTTTGCCGGAGAATACGCCGATAAGACTTATCGCAAAGGTCACTGCGCCTATCAGCAGGACGGCTGTCCAGATGTTTACGTCGGGGAGAGCGGCGAAGCTTACGCCTACTATCAGTGCGTCTATGCTGGTGGCTATCGCCTGTACCAGAAGCTTGCCGAAGGTGAGTCTGAATTCGGGGAGCTCCTCGGTTTCGCCTTTTTTGTCGGCTATCAGCTCCTTTATGCCGTCAAATATCATTTTGCCGCCAATGAAGCCTAAGAATATCAGGGCGATGAAGTGGTCGAATTGGCGGATAATGTCCTCAAAGGCGGAGCCGAGGAAGTAGCCGAGGGTGGGCATGAGAGCCTGAAATAAGCCGAAGGAGAAGGCTATTGCAAGGGCGGCTTTGGGGTTTTGCTTTTTCATTGAGAGTCCGTTGCCGATGGAGACGGCAAAGGCGTCCATGGCAAGACCTATTGCAAGAAGGAGAAGCTCGAGAAATCCCATGATGTTCCTTTCATACTATGCTTTCTGTGATAACAGATCGGAGTATTCGGCACGGAATTGCGCAAATGTACCGTTGTCCAAGGCTTCGCGTATCTTTTCCAGCAGGGTGTTGTAGAAATAGAGATTGTGCTGCACCGCAAGCCTGCCTGCAAGCATTTCGCCGCTTTTGAACAGGTGGCGGATATAGGAGCGGCTGAATTTGCGGCAGGTGGGACAGTCGCAGTGCTCGTCAAGGGGCTTGTCGTCAAGACGGTAGCACTCGTTGGTCATGTGGGTTATGCCCCGCCATGTGAAAACCGTGGCGTGGCGGGCGTTGCGGGTGGGCATTACGCAGTCGAACATATCTATGCCTCTGGCTACCGCCTCTATTATATTGGAGGGGGTGCCTACGCCCATAAGATAGCGGGGCTTGTTTACGGGCATGTGCTCGGGGACTATGTCTAAGATATGGTACATTACCTCGGTGGGTTCCCCTACCGCAAGTCCGCCTATGGCGTAGCCGTCAAGGTCAAGGTCGGCTATGTCCTTCATGTGCTGTATGCGTAAATCATCATAAGTGCCGCCCTGATTTATGCCGAAAAGGAGCTGGGAGGGGTTTATGGTTTCTTTGAGGGAGTTCAGACGCTGCATTTCCGTCTTGCAGCGGGTCAGCCAGCGGGTGGTGCGGTCTACGGAGCTTTTTACATAGTCGTAGGGGGCGGGGTTTTCCACGCACTCGTCAAATGCCATGGCTATCGTGGAGGCAAGGTGGGACTGTATCTGCATACTTTCCTCGGGACCCATGAATATCTTTTTGCCGTCGATGTGGCTGTTGAAGTACACGCCCTCCTCTTTTATCTTACGCAGCTTGGACAGGGAAAAGACCTGAAAGCCGCCGCTGTCGGTGAGAATGGGTCTTTGCCAGTTCATGAACTTGTGCAGGCCGCCCATTCGGTATATCACGTCGTCGCCGGGGCGCAGGTGGAGGTGGTAGGTGTTGCACAGCTCTACCTGACACTTTAAATCCGCTAATTCGGGGGAGGATATCCCGCCCTTTATCGCGGCGGAGGTGCCTACGTTCATGAAAAAGGGGGTCTGTATCACGCCGTGGACGGTGTGAAACTCGCCTCGTCTTGCCGAACCTTCGGTTTTCAGGAGTTTAAACATTATCTATTCCTCTGTGTTTACTTGTTCCGCTGCGGATTCTTCCTCCGAGGGTTCCTCTTTTTCCTCCTCAGGAGGCGGGATAAGGGCGGATCTTGGTATAAAGCCTACTTTGCCTTTTTGGGTTATTCCGAAAAGATGGTTTTCCGTTTCACTGCTGATATAGAACTTCTCGCCCGCTTTTACGGATACGAAGGCGTCAAGGTATATCCACGGGCGAAGTCCGTCGGATTCGCTTGTGAAGGAGCGCGGGATAAGCCCCTGCTCGCCGGTGACATCGTTTTTCACAAGGAGAAATTCGCCCCGGTCTTCAATCACCGTTATGCGGTGCTTGTCCCAGTCGGTGAATTTGGGTTTTCTGTCGGGAGTAACGTCTGCTTCCACCGTCACTTCCTCGCCATGGGGGTGGAACAGGGTTTTAAATCTGCAGCGGTCACCGTCAAGGCTGATTATCATGGCGTTAAGCTGCATAGCGGTCTTTACGCCCATGCCGCCGTCTATGTCCAGTATGCGCTTGTCCCTGTCATAGACGGGGAGATTGGTGTTGTTGGCGGCTTGGAGATTGTAGGCGGGGCAGTGACCGCAGACTACTATCTTGGACTGCTGATGTCCGTAGTACATGAAGGGGTAGAGGGTCAGCACATTGTCGGGGGAGCTGTTCTCCCAGTCGGGACGGCTTTCTATGCCGGCGTGAACGAAGATGAAGCGGGGTGTTTCTATTGCAAGAGGTGCGTTTTGAAGGAAGTCAAGCTGGGGCTTGTAGGCTTCTATGACCTTTTGGCGCTTTTGCTCGAAATCCTCGGTAAAGTCGGTTATGCCTATGGAACCCGCCATTTGCACAAAAGTGTTGACAGGGCGGCGCTTTATTCGGTCAAGAAAGCGGGCTTGGTCGTCCTTGTATGCCATGTGGCAGGGCATGGTGTCGTTGTTGCCTTTAATGTATATTACTTTCGGGTTTTGGCAGAGATTTTGAACATAGTTCAATGTATCTAAGCTCTGGGGTCCCTTTTCGATTATATCGCCTAAAATAAAGAGATAGTCGGACTCGCTGTCGTACTCGCACTGCTCCAGCAGGGCTTTGAAGTCGTCCAAGTAGGCGTGTATGTCGCTGACGCAGATCATGCGGCAGGCGGGGGGGAGTTCAGGTCTGATAATGTTCATTTTAATATTCCCTTGTGATGAAGTGTTTTATGGCGTTTGAGGGGGCAAGCAGTTCGGTCTTGAAAAATTCGGGGTAAAATTCTGCGTCGGGTAAGGCGGTCAGGTCTACCCAGCAAAGCTCCTCTGCGTCGCCGTCGCATTTTATGCTGTCGAAGTTTATCAGGGAGTAGTCAAATGGCTTTATGTAGTAGAAAAAAGCAAGCTCGTGGTAGGGGGCGCCGTCGATTTTGTAGAAGTTCTCCTGTATGAAGCCGAGGCGGTCTATTTCCGCTTTTACGCCTGTTTCCTCGTATACTTCACGAATGACCGCTTCCTCGGAGGTCTCGTGGAGCTTTACCCTGCCGCCTACTGTGTAGTATTGGTCGCAGCTGCGGTTGTGCGCCATAAGGAGCTTGGTTCCGTTCATGATTATTGCGCCGACACGGCAGTTGAAGCGGCCGTTTTCGGTTTGAAAGGTGCAGTCGGTGGGCATGGGAATCTCCTTTTATATATTATCAAATAATTATACCATAAAATAGCCATTTAATCAATAGAAAAATGGACAATCCTTGCGGACTGTCCGTTTTGCTCACAAAATTATCATGCTGTCGCCGAAGCTGAAAAAACGGTAGCGTTCCCTTATGGCTTCCTCGTAAGCGGCAAGGGTCCTTTCCCTGCCTAAAAAGGCGCTGACAAGCATTATGAGCGTGCTTTCGGGGAGGTGGAAGTTGGTTATAAGTCCGTCTGTCACCTTGAATTTGTAGCCGGGGTAGATGAAGATGCCTGTGTCTGCGCTGCCGGAGGTTATATTGCCGCTTTCGTCGGCGGCGGATTCGAGGGTGCGGCAGCTTGTGGTGCCTACGGCGATCACTCTGCCGCCATTTTGCTTGCATTGCTTTATTTTTTCGGCGGTTTCCGGGGGAATTGAATAGTGTTCAATGTGCATTTTGTGGTGGAGGATATTGTCCTCCTTTACGGGGCGGAAGGTGCCTAAGCCTACGTGGAGAGTGACGTAGGCGGTGTCTATGCCTTTGTCGGCGAGAGAGCGGAACACGTTTTCGGTGAAGTGCAGACCTGCGGTGGGGGCGGCGGCTGAGCCTTCCTCACGGCAGTAGACGGTGTTGTATCGGTCTTTGTCCTTCAGCTTTTCCTTGATGTAGGGGGGGAGGGGCATTTGTCCTATTCGGTCGAGAATGTCGTAGAAAACGCCGTTGTAGGTGAATTTTACTATGCGGTTGCCGTCGTCCTTTACCTCGATTATCTCGGCGGTGAGTTCCTCGGAGAAGTCTACCCTTGCGCCTTTTTTCAGGCGGCGTCCGGGGCGGACTATCACTTCCCATGTGTCCAGCTCCAGATGCTTTAAGAGGAGAAATTCTGCGGGGACGCCTGTTCCCTGCTTGACGCCGTAGATTCGGGCGGGAAAAACCTTGGAATCGTTCAGCACTAACAGGTCACCTTTGCGCAGGTAGCTGCATAGATTGTAGAAGCGGTCGTGGGTTATTTCGCCGCTTTCTCTGTCTATTTTCATAAGGCGGGAGCTGTCTCGGGGTTCTATGGGAGTCTGGGCTATCAGCTCCTCGGGCAAGTCGTAGTAGAAGTCGGATCTTTGCATTTTTGTCTCCATTTATTGTTGTTACTGATAAGTATAGCACGTTATCTCCAAAAATGCAATTAAAACGCTATTGACAAAGGGAAAGGTTTGTGATATATTATTAGCAGGATAGAGGTGCGATTTCTGAAAAGTAGCCAATTCGGTAACCTGTCTGCGGGTTGGGTTGGTGAAAGGCAGGGTCGCCGAGGTTGTCCGCTTGCAGATGGGCGGCTGCCGGGCGCAGTTCCGAATAGGGCTGCGACTGTCATCGTAGGAGTTTGGAACAAACTCCCAATCGGTGGAGAGCTATCGGCGGCAATGGGATCGTTCTGTTGCGGCAGATTTGTTTTTGCACCGACTTTGGTCGGCTTTTTTTATATCTATTTTAAATTTGGGTTGTTATTGATATAAATCGGAATCTGTAGAGGTAACATGAAATGTTAAAAGTGTGCAGGTACATTCCAAGATTAGAAACAAATCGACTTGTACTTCGGGAATTGACGGCGGATGATACGGAAGATTTAAGAAAATGGCTTGGCAAAGATGAAATTTATACATATTGGGGGCGCTCGGCAAGCAAAGGTGAAAAAAATCCGGAATTATTGTTTTTAGATTCAAGACCGAATGTGAATCGCAAGCCCTCCCATGATTTCATTTGGGGGATAGAGCTGAAAGACACAAATGAAGTTATCGGTCAGATTGAGGTATTTGATGTAGAAAACGACAGATTTGGGATGGTCGGCTATCGTATTGCACCTTGGCTGTGGAGTACAGGGATATGCACAGAAGCGTTGAGGCGTGTGGTTGAGTTCATCTATTCAGAAACAACCATCGACCGATTACAAGGCAATGCCGATGTTAGGAACATAGGCTCCAACAAGGTACTGCAAAAAAGCGGATTTACTCTTGAAGGAACAATACGACACGGTAAAATGGTTTCACAATATTGTGACTACAATATTTGGGGAATGATTCGGGATGACTTTTCCACGGCAAGTGATCTCAATTTGCAGAAATAGACAACATCAGACTTATTGTTTTTGTTTTTACAATTGAAGATTAAAATATATACAAAGGAAAGGATTTTAACTATGAAAAACTACAGAGTAGGTATCATCGGAGCTACGGGAATGGTCGGTCAGAGATTTGCGGTGCTGCTGGAGAATCACCCTTGGTTCACCGTCACCACCCTTGCCGCTTCGCCTCGCTCGGCGGGAAAGACTTATGCTGAGGCAGTTGGTAACAGATGGCTGCTGGATAAGCCTATGCCTGAGAAGATGAAGGACATTATCGTGCTGGACGCTACTGCGGATATTGAGAAAATTGCGGCGCAGGTGGATTTTGTATTCTGCGCAGTGGATATGAAAAAGGACGAGATAAAGGCGCTGGAGGAGGCTTATGCCAAGCATGAGGTGCCTGTTATGTCAAACAACTCGGCGCACCGCTTTACCGACGACGTGCCTATGATAATCCCAGAGATAAACGACGGGCATATTGCTATCGTGGAGGCGCAGAAGAAAAGGCTTGGGACTAAGCGGGGGTTCATTTCCGTCAAGTCCAACTGCTCTATTCAGAGCTATGTGCCGGCGCTGAGTCCGCTGAGGAAGTTCGGTATTACGAAGGTGCTGGCTTGCACCTATCAGGCTATTTCGGGAGCGGGCAAGAATTTTGAGACATGGCCTGAGATGGTGGATAACCTTATTCCCTATATCGGCGGCGAGGAGGAGAAGTCCGAGCAGGAGCCTCTGAAGGTCTGGGGGAATATCGAGGGGGATAAGATAGTTAAGGCGGCTGCGCCTTCTATCACTACTCAGTGCCTGCGTGTGCCTGTGTCTGACGGGCATTTTGCGGCGGTGTTTGTAAGCTTTGAGAATAAGCCCTCCAAGGAGGAGATACTGAAGATTTGGAAGGAGTTTGGCGGAGTTCCTCAGGAGCTGGAGCTGCCCTCTGCGCCTAAGCAGTTTATCAACTATTTTGAGGAAGATAATATGCCGCAGGCTAAGCTGCACCGCAATTTAGAGAACGGCATGGCGGTTTCCGTGGGCAGGCTGAGAGAGGATTCCCAGTACGACTACAAGTTCGTTTGCCTGTCGCATAACACGCTGAGGGGCGCTGCGGGAGGCGGCGTGCTGATGGCGGAGCTGTATGCGGCTAAGGGGTATTTTGACTGATTGCTGATGAAAGGATCATTTTGATATGAGTACTATTTTTACGGGTGCGGGCGTTGCTGTTATTACGCCTATGCACGGCGACGGGAGCGTTAATTACGAGAAGTTAGGGGAGCTCATCGAGGAGCAGATAGCGGAGGGGACTGACTCGATCGTTATCTGCGGGACTACAGGCGAGGCTTCTACGCTGACTGATGATGAACATATCGAGTGCATCAGGTATACCATCGAGAAGGTGGGCGGGCGTATTCCTGTGGTCGCAGGGACGGGCAGCAATGATACCGAGTACGCCAAATGGATGTCCGTTGAGGCGGAAAAAGCGGGAGCTGACGGGCTTTTGCTGGTTACTCCTTACTATAATAAGACTTCGCAAAAGGGTATGGTGGCGCATTTCGTTACCGTGGCGGACGCCGTGAGTATTCCCATTATACTGTATAATGTGCCGTCCCGAACGGGGTGCAGGATAGAGATAGCCGCTTATAAGGAGCTTGCCCGTCACCCTAATATCGTTGCGGCTAAGGAAGCAAGCGGGGATATCAGTCTGGTGGCTAAGCTGGCGGCGGAGACTGACCTTGATATTTATTCGGGAAATGACGACCAGACGGTGGCTATTATGTCGCTGGGGGGCAAGGGGGTCATTTCCGTTGCCTCCAACGTTATTCCTAAGGTCATGCATGAGATGACGTCTTTGGCTCTGGGAGGAGATTTCAGGGGCGCCGCTGAGGTGCAGCTTAAATATCTGGAGCTGATGAACGGGCTGTTTTGTGACGTTAATCCCATTCCTGTCAAGGAGGCTATGAATCTGATGGGGAAAGGTGTTGGCGAGTGTCGGCTGCCGCTGGTCAAGATGGAAGCGGATAAGGTCGAGGCGCTGAAGGGCGTGTTGAGAAAGTTTGGGCTGGTGCAGGGGTAGTTGTGTGAAGTGAGCTTGCACCGACGTTGAAAAAGGCGAAGCCGCAATCTTTTGCGAAGCAAAAGATTTGAACGCCGAAGGCGTTCGCTTTTCCCGACGAAGGAGGGAAAAGGCGGCTGAGCCGGAGCAGTGCGTTGTGGGAGGAGCAGGGCTTTAAGACTGAACTGCGGGAGCTAATGTAACACGAAAAGGGCAGTCGTGAGAAAATAAATTTACTGTGTACTGTGTACTGTAAACTGTACACTGTCAACGGGGGATTTTAAAATGGTAAAAATCGCAATAACAGGCGCCTGCGGCAAGATGGGCAGGGTGATAGCGGGTTTGGTGAATGAGCGGGAGGACTGCACGGTATGTGCGGGAATAGACCTTTTGGGGGAGCAGTATGCTGATTTCCCCGTGGTAAAGAAGGTGTTCGACCTGCCGGAAAAGCCCGATGTGATAATCGACTTCTCCCACCCGTCAGCGCTGGAGGAGCTGCTGAACTACTGCAAGATGAAAAATGTGCCTGCCGTTATTGCTACAACGGGATATGACGAAAAGCAGATAAATGAAATCAAATTGGCGGCACAGCAGATACCGGTGTTCTTTACATTTAACCTGTCGCTGGGGATAAATCTTCTGGCTGATCTTGCAAGGAGAGCGGTCAGAGTATTGGGCGGGCAGTTTGATGTGGAGATAGTGGAAAAGCACCATAATCTCAAAAAAGACGCTCCCTCGGGTACGGCGATAATGCTGGCGGAGGCGGTCAGCGGTGAGCTGCCTGACAAGATGAAGTATGTGTATGACAGGCACAGCGTGAGAAAGCCCCGTGACAGAGAGGAGATAGGCATCCACTCGGTTCGGGGCGGTACTATCGTCGGTGAGCATGATATTATTTTTGCAGGGCATGACGAGGTGATAACGCTGTCGCACTCGGCACAGTCCAAGGAGGTTTTCGCTGCAGGGGCGGTGAATGCGGCTATCTTCCTTAACGGAAAGCAGGCAGGGCTGTACGAAATGTCCGATTTGCTGAAGAACTGAAAGGGCAATAAAGATGACTGACATAAAGGTTTTTGAGGGGATATCCTCGGTGGCGTTCAGCGAAAGGCTGGGCGGCGAAGACGGCGTTTGCGGTATCTTCACCCGTATAGGAGAGGGCGGGATAGACGTTGATATGATCTCGCTGGAGCTTACTGCAAACGATACATTAAGCACGGGGTTTACCGTGTCGGACGAGGATCTGGCAAAGCTTCTGCCGCTGGTAAAATCGAAGGATATTACCACGCCTATCGTCAACTGCGGCAACGTCAAGTTTGTGATAAAGTCGGAGGATATGGTGGGAAAGCCGGGGTTTGCGGCTAAGATATTTGCCGAGCTGAAGCTTGCGGGCTGCGTGCCGCTGATGGTCACTACGGGAATTGACGAGATCTCCATTTTGGTGAGAGACAGCGACAGTATGGACGCAGGCAGGGTGCTGAATGAGATTTTTTCGTGAATACATAAAACCGCAGGTGTGATTGCCTGCGGTTTTATTTGTACAAGGGGCGTATGCGCTGTCTTAAAATGCTCAAAAGGTCAAGACAAATTTGCAAAACGGTGATACAATACAAGCATAGTAACGTTACTTCCGTTAAAGGTGGGATATTATGAGTACCGATAAGGAGCTGAAATACGAACACAGCTTTGCGATCTTTGTAACGGCGCTGGAATATATTGAGGCGAATATTTGCGAAAATGTGTCCCAGGAGGAGATTGCTGCGGCTTGTTATGTATCACTGTCATCGCTGCAAAAGCTCTGGAAATACTGCACGCATTACAGTTTAAAGGAGTATATATCAAAGCGCAAGCTTACTCTGGCGGGGAGAGAGCTGCTTATGGAAGGCAGCTCCGTGCTGGACGCTGCCATGAAGTACGGATATAATTCCCACGAGGTATTCACCCGTGCATTTACAAAAGTATGGGGAGTATCGCCATCAAAATTCAAGAAACAGTGGAAGGGAAGCTGTGAGCTTTATCCACGGCTGAACTCCGAATACGTAGAAAGGAATGATCACATGGAAAATATGCAAGTAAAAAAATATGACATCAGCGAATTTTATAATTATCTGAAATCGCAGGCAGGTACATATGTTCTTTGCTTCGATGTGCAGAACCTCACTCCCATAAACGAGAAGTTGGGGCGGGAAGTAGGCGATAAGGTGATCCTTGAAGCCTTCAGCCGCATAAACAGGGCTGCCGATGATAACATGATCTGCCTCAGAATGGGCGGAGACGAATTCGCAATGATAACTGAAAGCAACGATACGGAATACGTCAGCTCTATTGCTGACAGAGTGCTTTCGCTAAACGGTGAGGTCGTTTCTTACAACGGAGGAAAGGTTGCGGTATCAGTTCGCTGCGGCGCCGTAAAGTTAGGCGATCATCTTAAATACTCGGTGCTGTGCAAGGATTTCGACGATGTCATCGACAAGGCGAGTTTGTCAGGTAAGCTTGAATTCATTTGATAATAGCAAAATGCCCCTGTTTATTGCAGGGGCATTGTTTTGTTTGCCACAAAAGAAAAATCCCGACTGTTTATTCACAAAGTCCCAAGAGCTTGTTCCCATTCGGGGGAAAACTACCGTCTATCTCAAACGGCGAAAAACTCTCAGCTTCATGCAGTCGGAATTTTCTGCTTATTTAAATTTAAATAGCTTTTTAAATCAAATCAGCTCTTAGCTGTTGATCTTGGTAACAACGCCGGAACCAACGGTCTTGCCGCCCTCACGGATAGCGAAACGGAGACCTTCCTCAACGGCGATAGGAGTGATCAGCTCAACGTCCATCAGTACGTTGTCGCCGGGCATGCACATTTCCTTGTCAGCAGGGAGAGTGATAACGCCGGTAACGTCGGTGGTTCTGAAGAAGAACTGAGGTCTGTAGTTGCTGAAGAAGGGCTTATGACGGCCGCCCTCGTCCTTTTTCAGTACATAAACCTGACCGGTGAACTTGGTGTGGGGGTGAATGGAGCCGGGCTTGCAGAGAACCTGACCACGCTCGATCTCGCTTCTCTGGATACCACGGAGCAGTGCGCCGATGTTGTCGCCTGCCTGAGCCTCGTCCAGCAGCTTGTGGAACATTTCGATACCGGTAACAACGGTGGACTTGGGCTCGTCAACCAGACCTGTGATCTCAACGGGATCGTTCAGCTTGAGAACGCCACGCTCTACACGGCCTGTAGCAACGGTACCACGACCGGTGATGGTCATAGTGTCCTCAACAGGCATCAGGAAAGGCTGGTCAGCCTTACGGTCAGGAGTGGGGATATAGCTGTCAACTGCGTTCATCAGCTCGAGAATGCAAGCATACTCGGGAGCGTTGATGTCGGTGCTGGTGGAGTCAAGAGCAACCTTTGCGGAGCCTCTGATAACGGGAATGTCGTCGCCGGGGAAGTCATGGCCGTTCAGAATGTCTCTGATGTCCATTTCTACCAGGTCAAGCAGTTCGGCGTCGTCTACGTCGTCGCACTTGTTGATGAATACTACCATTGCAGGAACGCCTACCTGGTGAGCAAGCAGAATGTGCTCCTTGGTCTGAGCCATAGGACCGTCGGTACCTGCAACTACCAGAATAGCGCCGTCCATCTGAGCTGCGCCGGTGATCATGTTCTTGATATAGTCAGCGTGACCGGGGCAGTCAACGTGAGCATAGTGACGTGCGTCAGTCTCATACTCAACGTGAGCGGTATTGATGGTGATACCACGCTCTCTCTCCTCGGGAGCCTTGTCAATCATATCATAAGCTTCAAACTGAGCCTGTCCCTTGAAGGACAGAACCTTGGTGATGGCTGCGGTAAGAGTGGTCTTGCCGTGGTCAACGTGACCGATGGTGCCAATGTTTACGTGGGGCTTGTTACGTTCAAACTTTTGTTTTGCCATTGGATTATCCTCCTAATAATTTTGGTATTCTCCATAAAAATCATTTTACCAAATTTAAACGGAAAATACAAGTGTTTTTTGTAATTTTTTTAAAATATTTTAGCGTTTGATCAGTCTTTGCTTCTGGACTTCATGATGCCGTCTGCAATGTTCTTGGGAACCTGTACGTAGCTGTGAGGCTCCATTACATACTGCCCGCGACCCTGTGTCTTGGAACGCAGGTCGTTGGAGTAGCCGAACATCTCCGACAGAGGAACGAGAGCCTCTATCTGCTTGGCGCCGTTTCTGTCCTCGAAGCCCTGTACAAGTCCTCTGCGGGAGTTCAGGTCGCCGATAACGTCGCCCATATAGTCCTCGGGAACGATGACTACTACCTTCATTATAGGCTCAAGAATTACAGGGCTTGCTTTGCGGCAGGCTTCCTTCAGCGCCATTGATCCTGCGATCTTGAACGCCATTTCCGAGGAGTCTACCTCGTGGTAGGAGCCGTCGTAAAGAGTCACCTTCAGGTCAACGGTGGGGAAGCCCGCAAGTACGCCTGACATCATTGCGCCCTGAATACCTGCGTCAACGGCGGGGATATATTCCTTGGGTATTGCGCCGCCCACAACGTTGTTGATGAACTCGTAGCCCTTGCCGCTCTCGTTAGGCTCAACGTGGAGCTTAACGTGACCGTACTGACCTTTACCGCCTGACTGACGTGCATATTTGGTGTCAACGTCGGTGGCTGCGGTGATGGTTTCCTTGTAGGCAACCTGAGGTGCGCCTACGTTTGCTTCTACCTTGAATTCACGCAGCAGTCTGTCTACGATTATCTCCAGGTGAAGCTCGCCCATGCCTGCGATGATGGTCTGTCCCGTTTCCTCGTCGGTCCAGGTCTTGAAGGTGGGGTCTTCCTCCGCAAGCTTTGCAAGAGCAAGAGCCATCTTTTCCTGACCTGCCTTGGTCTTGGGCTCGATAGCAAGGTCGATAACGGGGTCGGGGAACTCCATGGATTCAAGGATTACGGGGCTGTTCTCTGCGCAAAGGGTGTCGCCGGTGGTGGTGTTCTTCAAGCCTACCGCCGCTGCGATATCGCCGCAGTAGCAAACCTCAAGATCCTGCCTGTGGTTGGCGTGCATCTGGAGAATACGTCCCATACGCTCCTTCTTGCCCTTGGTGGCGTTGAGCATGGAAGAACCTGCCTCAACTACGCCTGAGTAAACTCTGAAGAAGCAGAGCTTACCAACAAAGGGGTCGGTCGCTATCTTGAATGCGAGAGCTGAGAAGGGCTGATCGTCGCCTGCGTGTCTTTCGCATTCTTCGCCGTTCTCGGGATTTACACCCTTGATGGCGGGAATGTCAAGAGGTGAAGGCATATAGTCTACCACTGCGTCAAGGAGCTTCTGTACGCCCTTGTTCTTGTAAGATGTGCCGCAGATAACGGGTACTATCGCATTTGCAATAGTAGCCTTGCGCAGACATTTCTTGATCTCCTCCTTGGATATCTCTTCGCCTTCCAGGTACTTGTTCATTATTTCCTCGTCCTGCTCGGCTACTGCTTCAAGAAGCTCTTCCCTGTACTTGGCTGCAAGCTCCTTCATATCCTCGGGGATCTCTTCCACTCTCATATCTTTGCCGAGATCATCGTAATACACGTCGGCATTCATCTCTACCAAGTCGATGATGCCCCTGAAGGTGTCCTCGGCGCCGATAGGAAGCTGAATCGGGATAGCGTTGGTTTTCAGACGATCCCTCATCATCTTTACTACGTTGTAAAAGTCTGCACCCATAATGTCCATCTTATTTACATAAGCCATTCTGGGTACCTGATACTTGTCCGCCTGACGCCATACCGTCTCTGACTGAGGCTCAACGCCTCCCTTTGCGCAGAATACGGTAACGGAACCGTCAAGCACTCTCAGTGAACGTTCTACCTCTACGGTGAAGTCCACGTGACCCGGAGTATCTATGATGTTTATTCTGTGTTTGTTCCAGTATGCAGTGGTGGCAGCGGAGGTTATGGTGATACCTCTCTCCTGCTCCTGCTCCATCCAGTCCATCGTCGCAGCGCCCTCGTGCACCTCGCCTATCTTGTGGTTGATGCCCGTGTAAAACAGGATACGCTCGGTGGTAGTGGTCTTGCCTGCGTCGATGTGCGCCATGATACCGATATTACGGGTCATTTCCAGAGATACATCTCTTGCCATAATTCCTCCGTTCTACCGATTTACCACTTGTAATGTGCGAACGCCTTGTTGGCTTCTGCCATTCTGTGTGTATCATCACGCTTCTTGCAGGATGCGCCCTGGCCGTTTATTGCGTCCAGTATCTCATTCGCAAGTCTTTCCTTCATGGTCTTTTCGTTTCTTTTTCTGCTGAACTGGGTCAGCCATCTCAGTCCCAAAGTCCTGCGCCTGTCAGGTCTTACCTCCATGGGCACCTGATAGGTGGAGCCGCCTACACGGCGTGCTTTGACTTCAAGCTGCGGCATGATGTTCTCCATCGCCTGCTCAAAAACCTCAAGGGGATCCTTGCCTGTTTTTGCATTTACGATCTCGAACGCGCCGTATACAATTTTCTGGGCTACGCCCTTTTTACCGTCAAGCATGATGTTGTTGATAAGTCTTGTTACCAGCTCCGAATTGTACATAGGATCGGGCAGCACTTCACGCTTGGGTACATTACCTCTTCTTGGCACTTTATTCCCTCCTTCATAAATTTTCGCCGTACATAAGTATCGGCAATGAATTCATCGGTACTCGAAAGCGCAGCGGGTTGGTTTGTCCCGCTTTCTCCCGCCGTCCATTGTGAGGTAATCAATGTATATTACCTCCGCAAATGCGGCAGTTGGATAATTTGCTTTACTTCTTACCGGCCTTCGGACGCTTAGCTCCGTACTTTGATCTGCCCTGCATTCTTCCGTCAACGCCCTGAGCGTCCAGAGTGCCTCTGATGATGTGATAACGCACACCAGGCAGGTCTCTTACACGTCCGCCTCTTATGAGAACGACGCTGTGCTCCTGCAGCTTGTGACCGATGCCGGGAATGTAAGCGGTAACTTCGTATCCGTTGGAAAGTCTTACTCTGGCGATCTTTCTCATAGCCGAGTTAGGCTTCTTGGGAGTCGAGGTACGGACGGCTGTGCATACTCCGCGCTTCTGGGGAGAAGACATATCCGTGGTTTCCTTCTTCAGAGTGTTCAGGCTCTTCTGCAAAGCAGGCGCCTTGGACTTCTTCGTGGATAACTCTCTACCTTTTCTTACAAGCTGATTAAAGGTTGGCAATTCGTTTACACCTCCTGTTTTATTTGCTCTGTAAACCCGCATGAATACGGGCTGCGCAGGCTTAATTATTATACACAAAAATACGGCAAAAGTCAATATTTTCTATCTTTCCGATGAAAATATCGTTGTTTTTGCCGTATAATTGCTCTATTTATGCGGGTTTTTGTGGAAATTTACCACATTTTACGCCTGCAATTCAGTCACCTCGGCTGCGGGTGCGTCGTCGCCCATGCCGGTGCCGGCGGGGATAAGCTTGCCGATTATTACGTTCTCCTTCAAGCCAAGCAGCGGGTCTACCTTGCCGTGGATAGCGGCGTCGGTGAGGACACGGGTGGTCTCCTGGAAGGACGCTGCGGAGAGGAAGCTGTCGGTGGCAAGAGAAGCCTTGGTGATACCGAGGAGGACGGGGGCGTAGGTGGGAAGCTCTATCTCCTCGCCGTTTGCTCTGCGCTCCTCCAAAGCCTCGATTATCCTTGCAAGCTCGTTCTTGTCCACGTTGGAGCCGGGGAGCAGGTAGGAGCTGCCGGGAGTCTCTATCTTCACCTTGCGCATCATCTGGCGCACTATTACTTCGATGTGCTTGTCGTTGATGTCAACGCCCTGCAAACGGTAAACCTTCTGTACCTCGGAGATGATATAGTTCTGGACGGCTTGCTCGCCGTTTACCGCTAAAATGTCGTGAGGGTTGATGGAGCCTTCGGTGATGGAGGCACCTTTCTCGATGAAGTCGCCCTCCTCCACTCTCATGCGGTAGCCGAAGGGGACGGTGTAGTCCTCTACCTCGCCTTCGTCGGAGGTGACGAATACGTGTCTGGTCTTCTTTATCTCCTCGATGCTTACCTTGCCGGCTATCCTGCTGATTATTGCGCTGGACTTGGGCTGTCTGCTCTCGAACAGCTCAACGACACGGGGAAGACCCTGTGTGATGTCCTCGGCTGATGCGATACCGCCGGTGTGGAAGGTTCTCATGGTGAGCTGGGTGCCCGGCTCGCCGATGGACTGAGCGGCGATTATGCCTACAGCTTCGCCTATCTGTATCGGGTTGCCGTTGGCAAGGGAGTGACCGTAGCACTTTGCGCAGACGCCGTGAGCGGCTTTGCAGCCTAAAACGGAACGAATCTTTATGCGCTCGATGCCCATGCTTATTATCTTCTGTGCGTCGGCGTCGGTGAGCAGCTTATCCTTGGAGATGGCCAAGTCGCCGTTGCTGTCGTACAGGTCGTGAAGCAGGTATCTGCCTACAAGTCTTTCAGTAAGGGTCTCGATAAGCTCCTTGCCTTCCCTTATTTCATAGACCTCTATGCCCTCGTCGGTGTGGCAGTCGTCCATGCGGATTATTACTTCCTGTGAAACGTCTACCAGACGACGGGTCAGGTAACCTGAGTCGGCGGTTCTCAGAGCGGTGTCCGCCAAGCCCTTTCTTGCGCCTCTGGAGGAGATGAAGTACTCCATAACGTTCAGACCTTCACGGTAGTTGGCTCTGATGGGTATCTCTATCGTTTCACCTGAGGTGTTGGCGATAAGTCCTCTCATGCCTGCCAGCTGTCTTATCTGGTTGGTAGAGCCGCGGGCGCCGGAGTCCGCCATCATGAAGATGGGGTTGTACTGGTCAAGGTTGTTGGTCAGGGCGTCGGATACCTCGTTGGTGGTCCTGTTCCATATCTTCAGCACCTCGTTCTTGCGCTCGGTGTTGGAGATCATACCTCTGGAGTAGCTCTTGTTGATCGCCTGTACTTCCTCGTCCGCCTTCTCCAGCAGCTCCTTCTTCTGGGGAGGGATCGAAGCGTCGCAGACTGCGACGGTTATTGCGGATTTGGTGGAGTACTTGAAGCCCAGGGCTTTTATCTTGTCAAGCACCTGTGCGGTGGTGGCGGTGCCGTGTACCTTTATGCACTTGTCAATGATCTTGCCCAGCTCCTTTTTGCCTACCTTGAAGTCTATTTCAAGCTTGGCGGCATTTTCGGGAATTGAGCGGTCAACAAAGCCTAAATCCTGCGGGATATGCTCGTTGAAGATTATTTTGCCTACGGTGGTGTCTATGAGCTGGGTCACGGATTCCTCGCCTACCATGCGGGTGGAACGGGCTTTTATTGCGGAGTGGAGGGTGATTATGCCGTCCTGATACGCCATCAGCGCTTCGTTGAAATCACGGTAGATGCTGCCTTCGCCGGGCTCGCCTTCCTTGGTTATCGTCAGGTAGTAGGAGCCTAACACCATGTCCTGTGTGGGGACGGTGACGGGGCGGCCGTCAGAGGGCTTGAGCAGGTTCTTTGCCGCAAGCATGAGGGTCTTTGCCTCGTCCTGCGCCTCGTTGGACAGGGGGAGGTGCACCGCCATCTGGTCGCCGTCGAAGTCGGCGTTGTATGCGGTACATACAAGGGGGTGGAGCTTTAATGCTCTGCCCTCGACAAGTACGGGGGAGAACGCCTGAATACCCAGTCTGTGCAGGGTGGGCGCACGGTTCAGCAGGACGCAGTGATCCTTGATAACGTCCTCCAAAACGTCCCATACGTCGTCGTTGGCTCTGTCCACCATCTTGCGGGCGGATTTGATGTTGTTTGCCTTGCCACGCTCTACAAGCTCCTTCATCACGAAGGGCTTGAACAGCTCTATTGCCATTTCCTTGGGCAGACCGCACTGATCCATTTTCAGATCGGGACCTACCACGATAACGGAACGTCCTGAGTAGTCGACACGCTTACCCAGCAGGTTCTGTCTGAAGCGTCCCTGCTTACCTTTAAGCATATCGGAAAGGGATTTCAGGGGGCGGTTGGAGGGGCCTGTTACGGCTCTGCCGTGTCTGCCGTTGTCGATAAGGGCGTCTACCGCCTCCTGAAGCATACGCTTCTCATTGCGGATTATTATATCGGGAGCTTTCAGCTCTATCATTCTTTTCAGACGGTTGTTGCGGTTGATAACACGTCTGTACAGGTCGTTCAGGTCGGAGGTCGCAAAGCGTCCGCCGTCAAGGAGCACCATGGGGCGAATGTCGGGGGGGATAACGGGAATAACGTCCAGTATCATCCACTCGGGACGGTTGCCGCTTTGTCTGAACGCCTCGATAACGTCAAGGCGCTTGAGTATCTTCATGCGCTTCTGACCCTGTGTGTTCTCCAGCTCGGCTTTCAGCTGCTCGGAAAGCTGGTCAAGGTCTATCTCCTCAAGGAGCACCTTGATGGCTTCTGCGCCCATTCCTGCGCTGAAATCGTCCTCGTAGCGCTCACGCATATCGTTGTATTCCTTTTCGGAGAGGAGCTGTCCTTTTGTAAGGACGGCGGAAGCCTCGCCGGGGTCGGTCACGATATATTTGGTGAAGTAGAGGACTTCCTCCAGTCTCTTGGGGGAGATGTCAAGCACCTGCCCTATTCTGGAGGGGGTGCCTCTGAAATACCAGATGTGGGACACGGGGGCGGCAAGCTCTATGCTGCCCATGCGCTCACGCCTTACCTTGCTTCTGGTGACCTCAACGCCGCAGCGCTCGCAGGTCTTGCCCTTGAAGCGTATCTTCTTGTACTTGCCGCAGGCGCACTCCCAGTCCTTGGTGGGTCCGAAGATGCGTTCGCAGAAAAGACCGTCACGCTCAGGCTTCTGGGTGCGGTAGTTGATGGTTTCGGGGCGGTTTACTACGCCGTGGCTCCACTTTCTTATCTGCTCGGGAGAAGCAAGACCGATTTTTATTGACTCAAAAACATTGTCTGACACTTATGCTTTACCTCGATTCTTTAATTTTAACGCTAAAGTAAATCACTCGTCTTCGTCGGGAATGTTGTCCTCTAAATCTTCCTCGTCGTCGTACAGGTCATCGTCGTCGTAATCCTCGTCATCGTCGTCGTAGAGGAGATCGTCGTCGTCCTCGCCCTCCTCGGTGATGAAGCCTGCGTCAAGCTCGCTTTCGTTGGCTACATAGTCGAAGTCGTCGGCGTTGACCATTCCAACGTCGTTGTCGTCGTCGAAGGTCTGTTTCAGGTCTATTTCTTCGTCGTAAGCGTCAAGCACCTTTACGTCCAGACCAAGGGACTGAAGCTCTTTCACAAGTACCTTGAAGGATTCGGGAACGCCGGGCTTGGGTACGCTGTCGCCCTTTACTATCGCCTCGTAGGTCTTTACACGGCCTACGATATCATCGGATTTCACGGTGAGTATCTCCTGCAGGGTGTAGGCTGCGCCGTAGGCTTCCAGCGCCCAAACCTCCATCTCACCGAAACGCTGACCGCCGAACTGCGCCTTACCGCCGAGGGGCTGCTGAGTTACCAGCGAGTATGGACCTGTGGAACGGGCGTGTATCTTGTCGTCTACTAAGTGGTGGAGCTTGAGGTAATACATATATCCTACCGTTACGGGGCTGTCGAACTTCTCGCCTGTGCGCCCGTCGGTGAGCTGTGTCTTTGCGTCCTCGGGGAAGCCTGCCATGGTGAGGCATTCACGGATATCCTCTTCCCTTGCGCCGTCGAATACGGGGGTCATCACCTTCCAGCCAAGCGCCTTTGCAGCGTAGCCCAAATGAACTTCAAGGACCTGTCCGATATTCATACGGGAAGGAACGCCCAAGGGGTTCAGCACGATGTCAAGAGGCGTGCCGTCGGGCAGGAAAGGCATATCCTCCTGCGGGAGTATGCGGGAAACGACGCCCTTGTTGCCGTGGCGGCCTGCCATCTTGTCGCCTACGCTTATCTTGCGCTTCTGGGCGATGTAGCAGCGTACCACCATGTTCACGCCGGGGGCAAGCTCGGCGCAGTTGGTCCTGTCGAATACCTTTACGTCAACTATTACGCCGCTTTCGCCGTGGGGAACACGCAGGGAGTTGTCACGGACGTCTCTCGCCTTTTCTCCGAATATGGCACGGAGCAGGCGTTCCTCGGCGGTGAGGTCGGCTTCGCCCTTGGGGGCTACCTTGCCTACAAGAATATCGCCGGCGTGTACCTCTGCGCCTATTCTGATTATGCCGCGCTCGTCAAGGTCTTTCAGCGCGTCCTCGCTGACGTTGGGTATCTCACGGGTTATCTCCTCGGGACCTAACTTGGTGTCACGGCATTCAAGCTCGTATTCCTCGATGTGGATAGAGGTGTATACGTCGTTGTATACTAACTTTTCGTTGATGAGAACGGCGTCCTCGTAGTTGTAGCCTTCCCATGTCATGAAGCCGATAAGGGCGTTCTTGCCCAGGGATATCTCGCCGTCATGAGTTGCGGGACCGTCGGCTATAACGTCGCCCTTCTTTACCTTGTCGCCCTTCTTGACGATGGGCTTCTGGTTTATGCAGGTGCCCTGGTTGGAGCGCTTGAACTTGATTAGCTCGTACTTGCGCTCGGTGCCGTCGTCGGAGTAAACGGTTATGGTGTCGGCGGTGACGTTGGTTACCAAGCCGTCCTCTTTGGCGAGAACGCATACGCCTGAGTCAACTGCCGCCTTGTACTCCATGCCTGTGCCTACGATGGGGTTTTCGGTGACCATCAGGGGCACTGCCTGACGCTGCATGTTTGCGCCCATCAGAGCACGGTTTGCGTCGTCGTTTTCAAGGAAGGGTATCATTGCCGTGGCTACCGATACCATCATCTTGGGGGATACGTCCATGTAGTCTACCGTATCTCTTGCAACTTCAAGTATCTCGTCACGGTGACGGGCGGTAACACGGGGTCTTACAAAGTGTCCTTCCTCGTCAAGAGGCTCGTTTGCCTGCGCTACGATATACAGGTCCTCCATGTCGGCGGTCATGTATACTACCTCGTCGGTAACTACGCCGGTCTCCCTGTCTACCTTGCGGTAGGGGGCTTCGATAAAGCCGTATTCGTTTATCCTTGCAAAAGAGGCAAGGTAGGAGATAAGTCCGATGTTGGGACCTTCAGGGGTCTCTATGGGGCACATTCTGCCGTAGTGGGAGTAGTGTACGTCACGCACCTCGAAGCCCGCTCTGTCACGGGAAAGACCGCCGGGGCCGAGGGCGGAAAGCCTTCTCTTGTGGGTAAGCTCGGCAAGAGGGTTGTTCTGATCCATGAACTGGGACAGGGGGGAGGAGCCGAAGAACTCCTTTATCGCCGCCACTACGGGACGTATGTTTATGAGAGAGTTGGGGGATACCTTCTCCATTTCCTGAGACTGGAGTCCCATTCTCTCGCGGATAACACGCTCCATGCGGGCAAAGCCTATTCTGAACTGGTTTTGCAGCAGCTCGCCCACCGAGCGGATACGTCTGTTGCCTAAGTGGTCGATGTCGTCTATGGTGCCTACGCCTTCGCAGAGGTTAATGAAATAGCTTACGGTGGCGTAGATGTCGTCAAGGATTATGTGCTTGGGAACAAGGTTCTCGGCGTTTTCCGCAAGCTTCTCTTTCAGCTCGTCTTCGGAGTTGGCGGTGTCGAGAATGTCTTTAAGCACGGTGAAGCGGACTTTCTCGTTGATGCCGTAGTCGAGGGGGTTTACGGTTTCGGGGAGGTAGGGTCTGATGTCTACCATGCCGTTGCCTACTACCTTTACCTCCTTGTCCTCTACCCTCAGGAGCACCTCCATAACGCCTGCCTGCTCGATCTCCACTGCCTTGTCCATTTTGATAAGGTCGCCTTCCTCAGCCATTACCTCGCCGGTCATGGGGTTGATGACAGGGGCGGCAAGACGCTGGCCTGCTATACGGTTGGAGACGCCCAGCTTTTTGTTGTACTTGTATCTGCCGAAGCGGGACAGGTCGTAGCGCTTTGCGTCAAAGAACAGGGCGTTCAGGTGGTTCTGGGCGGATTCCACCGTGGGAGGCTCGCCGGGGCGCAGCTTCTTATACACCTCAAGGAGAGCTTCCTCGGTGTTCTTGGTGGTGTCCTTTTCGTTTATGGTCTGACGGATACGCTCGTCCTCGCCGAACATATCTATTATATCGTCGTCAGTCCCCTTGCCCAGAGCACGGATAAGGGTGGTGGCGGGTATCTTGCGGTTCTTGTCTATTCTTACATAGAATACGTCGTTGCTGTCCATCTCGTACTCCAGCCATGCGCCCCTGTTGGGGATAACGGTGGATTTGAACAGCTTTTTGCCTGTTTTATCATAGTCAAAGCCGTAGTAAACGCCGGGGGAACGGACAAGCTGCGAAACTATGACACGCTCTGCACCGTTTATCACAAAGGTGCCGCTGTCGGTCATCAGCGGGAAGTCGCCCATGAAGATGACGTTTTCGGTAATTTCGCCCGTTTCCTCGTTTTTCAGCCGTGCCTTTACACGCAGGGGGGCGGCGTAGGTCACGTCACGCTCCTTGCATTCGCTGATGGTGTACTTGGGCTGGTCGTCGATGGTGTAATCCACAAAGCTGAGGGTCAGCTTTCCGTTGGCATCGGTGATGGAGGCGACATCGTTGAACACCTCTCTGATGCCCTCGTCCAGAAACCACTGGTAGGAGTTTTTCTGAATTTCAATGAGGTTTGGTATTTCCAGCACCTCGTCGATCTTGGAAAAGCTCTTTCTGGTAGTTTTGCCTAACTGCACGTCCTTGACATTCACCATTGGCTTGATCACTCCTTATTCAATTTGCTTATAAATTCAGCAGTAGAACGGATCTGCGGCGTTTTCGGGAGTCCTCCGGAATTGCCCGAAACGCATTTTCGTCCATTATGATACAGTATATTAGTATACTGCAAATTTTTGGAGTTGTCAAGCATTTTTTTGAAAATTTTGAAAATATTTACAGTAATGAACTTTTTGATATGTAAAAGTACGGGATATTCTCGCCTGAAGAAAAATATTTTTGATATTATGTAAAATATACTTGACAAAAATTCAAAAATATGTTACAATCACTTTGAGGTGAGGTTATGGCGAAAAATTTAAGAATGAAAGCCGCCCGTGCCGCACTCGATCTTTCGCAGGACGAGCTTGCAAAAAAGGTCAATGTGACTCGGCAGACTATCTCCGCCGTTGAGAACGGCGACTATAATCCTACGGTAAATTTGTGTATTTCTATCTGTAAAGCGCTCGGCAGGACACTTGACGAGCTTTTCTGGGAGGAGGAAGAAAAATGAGCTTGAAATCATTCGATAAATTTTGCGAGAGTCTGATACTTACAGAACCGGGCAGTGAAAAAATAATTTATGACGAGCGGCAGAAAATCATGCAGATGAAGCTGGGAGTTGAAACGCTTATCATTTTCGGAGCAGCGGCGGTTTTGAACTGTCTGGTCATGGATTTGTTTTATCAGTATGCCGAGTCTTATACGATGCCGATAGTGATATTCATGATGCTTTGCGCTTATTACTACAATTTCCGATGTGCGGCGAAGGACTGTCTCATAGGCATAAACGGCGCAAAAGCATTGAAATATTCCTCTGTTTCGAGTATTTTTGTGGGGATCGGGCTGTCGGCGCAGTTTATACTCAGAGAAAGGGACAGCTATCTTCCTATCGCAGACGGACAGCTGAGCGACGACCTGCTCTTTTCGATCGCAGCGGTGTTGGGGCTTGGATATGGAATCACAATGCTCATTCTTGTAGGTCATATTGAGAAAAAGAAAAACGGACAATCCGAGTGATAAAATAAAATCCGTCAGGGTAAAACTGACGGATTTTTTTCATGTGTATCACTTGATTTTTTCTATCTGCCAAACGTTCTTTGCATAGTCGGCAATGGTGCGGTCGGAGCTGAATTTGCCTGCGGCGGTGAAGTTTTTCCAGCACTTGCCCGCAAACTCCACCTTGTCGGTGCGGTAGTCGGCGTTCAGCTTCAGCTTTGCCTCGATGTAGCTGTTCAGGTCGCCTAAAACATGGTAGTGGTCGGGTCTGTGCCATGACGCGCCGTCCATTATTGCGAAGTACAGCTCACGGAAAATGCCTGTGCCGCCGTCGCTTACGGTGCCGTCTATGAGGGTGCGGACTACCCTGCCTATCTTTTCGTCGTTTTCTGCGAAGTAGCGGGGGTCGTATATCTTCATTATCTCCTCAAGGTCTTCTACCCTTGCGCCGAAGATGTAGTTGTTTTCCTCGCCTGCTTCCTCCACTATCTCGATGTTTGCGCCGTCGTAGGT
>JAFLUH010000069.1 GCA_022508895.1 Oscillospiraceae bacterium | reverse complement strand
CTTTACCTTTGTGGCGTCACGCTCGATCTCGATGTCGGGTATGCCCGCCTTGTACAGCTTCTTTTTCAGAAACTCACGGATCTTGAAGTCCTCGACCAGTGTGTCACCGAAGGTTGCCTTGCCCGCAAACCAGCGAGAATCCCAATCTTTGATGACACCCACTCTCAGACCGTGTGGATTTACCTTTTGTCCCATTGTTATCCTCCCTTATTCTGCTTCCTTGACAACCAAAACGATGTTGGATGTTCTCTTTAAAATGCGGTGTGCTGCGCCCTTTGCAGCGGGTCTTATTCTCTTGAGAGTTACGCCCGGACCTGCCCAGCACTCGGATACATAGCAGCTTCCCACGTCCATGTTGTGGTTGTTCTCCGCATTTGCCATTGCGGATTTGAGAAGCTTCATAAGCGGCTCGCTGGCAGCCTTGGGCGTCAGTTTCAGTGTCGCCATGGCTACGTCGCAGGGCTTGTTTCTGATTAAGTCAAGCACGACGCTCACCTTGCGGGGAGAAATGCGAACGTGCTTCAGTTCAGCTCTTGCCTCCATACGTTACTCCTCCTTACTTCTTTGTGGTCTTGCTGCCCACATGACCCTTGAACGTTCTGGTGGGTGCAAACTCGCCCAGCTTATGTCCTACCATGTCCTCGGTGACATAAACGGGAATATGCTTTCTGCCGTCGTGTACGGCGAAGGTGTGGCCTACGAAATCAGGGAAGATAGTGCTGGAACGGCTCCAGGTCTTGAGGACTTTCTTCTCGCCGCTCTCGTTCATGGCGAGCACTCTCTTGTAGAGAGCTTCCTGCACGTATGGTCCCTTCTTGATACTTCTGCTCATATTGTGATTTTCCTTTCAATTGCAAGTTAATGCGCCATGGCAGTTGACAGTGGACAGTAAACAGTAAAAAGTAGAGGTGCGGCTTCGCCGCAAATTTAGACTTTACAACTGCTGTACTTCACAGTCTGCCCTAACAGTTTGCGTGGTGCAAACTGCGGTGCTTATTAACAATTGCGGTTTAATGATTACTTACCGTTTCTTCTCTTAACGATGAACTTATCGGTCCTGTTCTTATGCTTGCGGGTCTTGTAACCCATTGCAGGTCTGCCCCAAGGGGTAACAGGTCCGGGACGTCCTACAGGGGACTTACCTTCACCACCGCCGTGAGGGTGGTCGTTGGGGTTCATTACGGAACCTCTTACGGTAGGTCTGATACCCATGTGACGGGTGCGTCCTGCCTTACCCAGATTTACATTGGCGTGGTCGGAGTTGGATACAACGCCGATGGTAGCCATGCAGTTCTCGGGAACGTTTCTCAGCTCACCGCTGGGAAGTCTTATCATTGCGTAGCCGTTTTCTCTTGCCATCAGCTGAGCCATGTTGCCGGCGGAGCGTACAAGCTGTGCGCCCTTGCCGGGGTGAAGCTCGATGTTGTGGATAACGGTACCTACGGGAATGTTTACCATGGGGAGAGCGTTGCCGGGCTTGATGTCGGCGTCGGGGCCGTTTCTTACCTTGTCGCCCACCTTCAGGGATTCGGGAGCCAGAATGTATCTCTTCTCGCCGTCCTCATACTGTACAAGAGCGATGAAAGCAGTCCTGTTGGGATCGTACTCGAGGGTCTTTACCTCAGCGTCCATACCGAACTTGTTTCTCTTGAAGTCGATAACTCTGTACTTTCTTCTGTTGCCGCCGCCGTGATGTCTTACGGTTATTCTGCCGTAGCTGTTGCGGCCTGCGTGCTTCTTTACGGTTTCAAGCAGACTCTTTTCGGGAGCGACCTTGGATAAACCGCTGTAATCAATGACAGTCATGCCTCTGCGACCGTTGGTCGTGGGCTTGTAGGTTTTTATAGCCATCTTATCTCATGTCCTCCTTACTTAAATCATGCCGTCGAAGAACTCGATGGTTTTGGAATCGGGGGTAAGGGTAACAATTGCCTTCTTCCAAGAAGCGGTATAACCCTCGTTCCTGCCCATTCTTCTCTTCTGACCTCTGACGTTCATGGTGTTGACTTTAAGCACCTTGACGCCGTTAAAAAGCTGTTCAACAGCCTTCTTGATCTCGATCTTGTTGGCGCTTTTCAGCACCTCGAAGGTATATTTCTTATCAGCCAGTCCGTCCATGGAATGCTCGGTGATGATAGGACGAATGATGATATCCTGTGCAACCTTTTCCATTACGCATATACCTCCTCGATTTTCTCTACGGCACTCTTTACAACAACCAGCTTATTGCAGTTGAGTATATCGTACACGTTCAGGGTGTTCACCTGAGTGGTCTTAACACCGGGGATATTGGCTGCGCTCTTGATGACCTGCTTGTCAACGCCGTCCAGCACGATAAGCGCCTTGCCGTCAACGTTGAGGGCGTTCAGCATATTAACGATGGTCTTGGTCTTGTAGCCGTCAACTGCGATGTTGTCAACTACCACGATCTCGTTGTCCTGCGTTTTGGAGGACAGTGCCGAAAGCAGAGCCAGTCTCTTTACTTTTTTATTTAAGGTGTAGCTGTAGCTTCTGGGCTTGGGGCCGAGTGCAACGCCGCCGTGACGCCACTGAGGGCTTCTGGTGGAGCCTTGTCTTGCACGACCCGTGCCTTTTTGTCTCCAGGGCTTTCTTCCGCCGCCGCTTACCTCAGTCCTTGTCAGAGTGGACTGTGTGCCGTGGCGCTGATTTGCCAAGAAGTTTACCACCGCCTGATGCATTGCGCTTTCGCTGGGTTCGATGCCGAATACCGCATCGTTAAGCTCAAGCTCGGAGACAGCCTTACCGCTCATATCATAAACAGATACCTTTGCCATAATAGATCCTCCTCCCTTAAGCCTTCACCGCATCAGTGATGCAGACAACTCCGCCCTTGGGGCCGGGTACAGCACCTTTGATTGCGATAAGATTGTTTTCTGCGTCTACCTTTACCACTACGAGATTCTGTACGGTAACGGTCTCAGCACCCATGTGACCTGCCATGCCCTTGCCCTTGAAAATTCTTGAAGGGCTGGAGCAGGCGCCCATGGAGCCTGCCTGTCTTGTAACAGGACCTGAACCGTGGGTCTCCTTCAGTCTGTGCTGATTGTGACGCTTGATGGCGCCCTGGAAGCCCTTGCCCTTGCTGGTGCCCTTCACGTCGATAACGTCGCCCGCTGCGAACACGTCAGCCTTGAGAATGTCTCCCACGTTTACTGCGCCTGTATCGTCCAGACGAAATTCCTTGAGGAATCTCTTGAACGCTACGTCGTTCTTCTTGAAATGTCCCTGCCGAGGCTTGTTTACAGCCTTGGGGGAAACGTCGCCGAAGCCAAGCTGTACTGCGTCGTAGCCGTCGTTTTCAACGGTCTTCTTCTGCACTACCACGCAAGGACCTGCCTCGACCACGGTCACGGGAACGACCTTGCCGTTCTCGTCGAAAATCTGGGTCATGCCGATTTTCTTTGCGATCAAACCTTTTGTCATGTTCTGACCTTTCCTTTCATTGGTTATTGGTTGAGGGGATTTATCCCTTCAACATGACCAAGTGCAGCGTGTCTGCCTTGGTTAGAGGTAAGCAGAGCTTATCGCAATAAGCCGCTTACTTAACACATTCCTGAAATTCCGAAAGGTATACTCTTTTGATTAGATATCCATTGAAATTTCAACGCCTGCGGGAAGCTCCAAGCTCTGGAGAGCTTCAATGGTCTTGTTGGTGGGACGGATAACGTCCACAAGACGCTTATGAGTTCTCTGCTCGAACTGCTCACGGCTGTCCTTGTACTTGTGTACGGCGCGGAGAATGGTAACTACTTCCTTGTCGGTGGGAAGGGGCACGGGACCTGCAACACGGGAGCCGGTGCGCTTTGCGGTCTCAACTATCTTAGCCGCAGCAGCGTCCACGATGGTGTGGTCGTAGCCTTTTACCTTAACTCTGACTTTTTCCTTAACTGCCACTTTCGTTTCTCCTTTCATAGATTTGAAAGCACCTGCATAAATGCAGTGATATAAAGCATTGCGCCTGCAGTATTTTCTATGCACACGCACCCGAGTGTTTCGTGACTGTCCTTAAAACACGTCCGGCAGGGCGAGCAACGAGGGGGTATCTGCGCAGTGCAGGTCCTTCCCTTAGCCCAACCGAACGGAGATATATTCAGTTACGAAAACGGCTCATAACGCTTTATTTTCGCCCGGCTTCAAGTCGGACATACTCCGCCGAAATTACCGACATGGTGCCGCAACCTCCGGCATCATCGCATTATCAACAGTTGCCGCACATAGTGGGTTTCCCACAGCGTGCAAATGATATTGTATCACAATCGGACTGCTAATACAACAGTATTTTGCAAAAAACCCAAAATTTGCCCGTAGAAAAATCGGGTCGAATTTTGGGAGTTTTTATGCAGTTTTTACAAATGAGCGCTTTACACTATTATAATATAAAGGCGCTACTCCGTTTCGGGTCGGGTAAGCGACCTCACCTCATTCATCATATCGATAAACATGGAAAAGTCGGAAACATTCTCCCCGCCGTCAAACACCGCAAGCTGGTCAAGGCGGTAGCAGTACCCCTCCGCATTCAGCCAGATAGTGCTTTCAAAGCTGTCTAAGCTGCCCATATCCGAAAGGGACGCCGCAAGCAGGGAGGCGTCATAGTAAAAGGTCGCCTTCACGCCCCCGTCCGCCTCCTCCACCTTGCTGTCGGTGATGGCGTAGGCGTTGACGGCTATCACGCCCTCGGCGGTGTAGGGGTGACGGTCGGTGCGGGTGTAGACGTAGTAGTCCTCGCTGCTTGGTTCGATAAATTCCCACTCGGTTTCACCGTTTTCACGGCTGTTTATCTCGGAGCCGTTGTGAAACTCCCAGCGCACCTTTTCTCCGTCGCTGCCCATGTAGCTGTACATCAGGTTCCCGTCGGAGCGGTACATGAAGGTGAACTCCTCGGTGACCTCCCCCGTGGAGTTGTCCACAACACGGATATGCCCGCTGTCAAGCTGTGTGTACAGGGTCTTTGCCTTTGCCGCTTCGGAATATCCCGTTATGTCATCGTAGCCGATATCGCCGAAGGAGCAGCCCGCAGCCGCCCCCAGAAGGAGTAAGACCGCTATCCCTTTTACTGCCTGTTTCAACATCTTTCCTTATATTTCCTCATTATCCTCAAAAATAAAACAACCGCTTTTTTCAAGCGGCAGTTTATTCTGTTTTAGTTATTACTCAGCAAAGCCGCTTTCAACCAGCTTGATAAGTCCCTCTACAGCAAGCTGCTCGTCGGAGCCGTCAGCGATTACACGAATGGTGGTTCCGCCTACGATACCCAGAGAAAGCACGCCCAAAAGGCTCTTGGCATTTACTCTGCGCTCCTCCTTCTCCACCCAGATAGAAGATTTGTATTCATTTGCTTTCTGGATAAAAAAGGTTGCGGGTCTTGCGTGAAGACCTACTGAGTTTTTTACCTCCACATCTTTTGCAAACATAATATTTTCCTCCGTGATGATTTTTACAGGCAGTCTTGCGTCGTCTCTTTATAACAGTAAGTATCTGCCCTTGTTCGGCATGTTACAGTATATAACGAAAACCCGTCCAAGTCAACAGCTATTTTCAACTTTTTGAGAGATTAGTGGATATTTTTTCAAAAACGGACACTTTAGCAAAAGAAAAAATTACATATTTGTAAGCTTTGCACAAATATAATCGCCCTGTATGTAGCAGACAAACAAAAGTTTTCCTCACTTGCGCCTTTTTTCACACTTCAAAAACGAAAACCTGCGTTTCTCCGCCCCACACATCGGTCATTTTCTGCAGGGGCTTGAAGCCGTATTTCTCGTACAGCCCCACTTCGTTGGAGGAAATATATACACGCTTGTATCCGTCGCTTGCGGCAAGGGACAGGGCGTGGTTTATCAGCTTTTGGGAACAGCGGTGCCCTCTGTGGTCAGGGAAGGTGTACACAAAGCCTATCCACGGGGTCAGGTCGGTCTCTATCTCGTCTTTTTCGGCAAGGTCGCAGAACGCCAGAAGCTCCTCGCCCTCGGTGAGCAGTAAAAGGCGTGTAGTCTCGCCGTATCTCGGCTTTACATTGTTGTTCTTCAATTGCTCATGCAAAAATTCGGCGGCTCTCCAATCGCCTTTTGCGATCTCCTCTTGCCAATACTCCTGCCGCTCCTGCGGCTGCTCAAAGTAATCAATTATCGTCAATCTGTTTTCTCCTTGCTTACTCACTTTCCAGCATATCGGGACGTTTTCTGCGTGTGACCTCCTCCGCCTGCTCCTTCTGCCACTTCTCTATGTTCTCGTGATGTCCCGACAGCAGTATTTCGGGCACGCTCCTGCCCCTCCACACCTCGGGGCGGGTATACTGGGGGTACTCCAAAACGCCGTTGTAATGGCTTTCTATCGAGTAGGCGTCCTCGTTGGGCAGCACCCCCGACTGCAATCTCGTCACTGCGTCCGCTATTATCAGCGCAGGCAGCTCGCCCCCTGTCACAACGTAGTCCCCTACCGAAATCTCCTCTGCGTTCAGCTCGTCAAGCACACGCTGGTCTATCCCCTCGTAATGACCGCAGAGCAGTATCAGGTGCTGCTCCTGCGCCAGCTCTTTCACAAGGTCTTGGGTGAGTGTCCTGCCTTGGGGGGAGAGGTATATCAGGCGTGAGCTTTCCATGCCGGCTTTTTCTTTTATTGCGCAGATACAGTCGTAGACGGGCTGCGGCTGCATTACCATTCCCGTGCCGCCGCCGTAGGCTTTGTCGTCAACACGGCGGTGCTTGTCCAGGGTGTAATCCCGTATGTTGTGGCACTCTATGGTGACAAAGCCGTTTTTTCTGCCCCTGCCCACTATGCTTTCGCTGAGTACTGCCTCGCACATTGCGGGGAAGAGGGTGGCTATATCTATTCTCATTGGTTCACCTTTTATTATTTTTTAATTCCCGCCAATGGGGAGGTGGATAGAGACTATCATATTGTTCAGTGGAGGAACTGGTGACCTCCTATATGCCTATAAATATCTCCTTCCATATTATAAACATCGTCCTCATAGTTCAATAGGCACATAGTTATAACGTATATACCAATATTAGTTGGTTCTGAATCCCATGAAAGATATAATCTTACGCTTATTCTATATTTTTCACCAGTGTCTGTTGTAACGGTAATATTTACTATAACACCTTTTTTAGTTACAACTCCATCATCGTACGTGTTGTTAATGCCTAAATTTCCAACACTATATTCAACAGCATTCCCGTGGTATAATTCAAACGCTTCCTTTATCTCTTCCTCAATGTTGCCATTGGAAATAACTGATTGGCTGAACAATGATTTCAATGTTTCTTCGTCACGATTTTCAAAGCACTCAAATACAATTTCACCTTGTGCATTCGCAGTTTTGGAATCTTCCTCACTTTGCCTAATACCATCTGCTATTCTTTGAACGGTATTGCACCCACTGAAAGCAAAAGCACAGAACAGCAAAACCGCCGCCGCCAAAAACAAAGCGATCTTCCTTTTCACGTCCGTTCCTCCTTTGCCGTCAACACGTTAATCCTCGTCAAACAATCCCTCCAGCGGTCGGATAACTATCCTCTCTCCGTCCACGTCCACATCTATAAGCACCTCGGGGATAGCGGGGAAAAACAACTGCTTCCCCTCCTCGGTCTTAATTGAATAAACGTCGGTGGGACCGTTCTGCAGTATCTCGTCTATCTTCCCGTAAAGCTGCCCGCTGTCAGCGTCGTAGACGGGCAGTCCGATAAGGTCTGCAATAAACCAGGTGTCCTCGGGCAATTCTGCGTCCTCACGGTCAAGGTACAGCATTTTCCCCGCAAGGAGCTGCGCCTGCTCCACGGTGTTCACGCCCTCTATTTTCAGCTTGCACATATCGTTTTTCAGCGGAGCGGCGGAGGTGACCTTTACGGGCTTATGCTCCTTGCCCAGATACAGGTCGAAATCCGTCAGCAGCTCATGGGTATCGCAGTAAAGCTGCGCCCTCATCTCTCCCCGCAGACCCACGGGCTTGGTTATCCTTGCCGCTTCAAGAAAGCGCTTTTTCATATCCCTTACCTCTATTCCGTCAGCTTGAGCCGCTGCTGAATGGTGGTCTTTGAGCTGTCCGCCAGCTTGAACACGCCGCCGTCCACTTCACCGTAGGGAATGTAGTACTGACCCGGGCTGAAGCTCTCCACGCTGGTGAACAGGAACGCCTGCTGGCGCTTGGTGTAGTCCTCCAGAGTGAGATTGGTGTCGGTGGTGTTCATCAGCTTGGTGAAGTAGCTCTGTATCACCGTGGCGGAAAGCCCGTGGAGATTGCTGTTGAATATCGAGACCGCCGCCGAGCCTAAGACAAGGCTCTGATAGTCGTCGCCGTAGGCGGGGTTGTCGTAGCAGATATAGCTGTACAGGTTGGTGCCGTTCATCTGGTGGGTGCCGGATTCAAACAGCACGCTGCCGTCGCTTGAAAGAACGTCGTAGGCGCAGTTCACCGTGACCTTTCCCATGGCGTCTATCATGGAGACGAAGCTGTCACGGCTGAATTTCACATACCTGTCGCACTTCACTCCCATCGTCCCCTCGATGGCGTACATGATGGTCTGCACGCCGCCGTCAAGGTAAAGCTGATACAAAGGTCCTCTCCTGTTGCCCACCACCGCCTCCATGTCGGAGCGTATGGGGATACATACTATAGTCTCGTCGGCAGGCTGATAGCTCATCAGCATATAGCGGGTGGGTGCGCCCGCCTTCTCCTCGGACAGCATGAACAGTATCTTTATATTGTTGGAGGCGTCGGGAATGTCGCCTCTTATGCCGCTGTAATCGGACGCTTCACGCTCGGGGAAAATGACGTCCCAGAATATGGACATTATCATCGCCGCCAGCGCCGCAGTCACAACGAAGGTTATGAGATAGATGTACCAGTTGCTTTTTCTTCTTTTTACTGTCATGATTTATTTGCCTTTCCTGCGCTATTGAAATTTGCGCCAGATTGCTGTATAATTTATTGAGAATAATTTTTTCGGTTTTGAATAAATTACTGTGTACTTTTCACCGTACACTATTTATTGATATTTTACCACAATATGGCAAGAAATACAAGTAGGGAGCGAATTGGCTGTATGAATTTTCTCAGACGCTGCTGGGCGGAGATAGACCTGGACGCACTTGACTTCAATTTAGAGAGCATAAAGGCGCACTGCCCCGATAAGGAGATCATCGCCGTGATGAAGGCTAACGCCTACGGTCACAGCGACGTCATCTGCGGAAGGGAGTATTATCGGCTGGGCGTCCGCCGCTTTGCGGTGTCGAATTTCCACGAGGCGGAGAGAGTAAGGGAGATAATCGGGGATAACGAGTGCTTTTTGCTGGTGTTCGGGTATATAGGCGAGGAGCATTTTGAAGATATCCTGCGGCTGAACCTGACGGTGACGGCAGGCAGCGTGGAGTTCGGGTCGAGGCTGAACGGCTTCGCCGCCTCGAGGGGCGTGAAAATACCCGTGAACGTTGCATTGGATACGGGAATGACAAGGGTCGGCGTAAGGACTGCCGAGGAAGTGAACGGGATAGCGGCGCTGAAAAACCTTGAAATAACGGGAATGTACTCTCATTTTGCCGTCAGCGATATGACGGACGGGGAAAGCGTGGAGTTCACCCAAAGGCAATATGAGAAATTTTCACTGCTTGCAAAAAATATGAACATGCCCCTCCATATCCACAACAGCGGCGGTATCGCCTATCATAACGATATGCAGGCGGACTGGATACGCCCGGGAGTGATACTGTACGGGCTGTCCCCAAACACGGGAGCGGAAAATCCGCTGAAGCTGAAGCAGGTCATGACGCTGAAAAGCATTATCGACCAGCTTAAAGTGGTTCCGGCAGGCGTGGAGGTGGGCTACGGCAGGACGTATACCACCGACAGCGAGCAGGTGCTTGCCCTTGTTCCCGTGGGCTATGCGGACGGGTACTCACGGGGGCTGTCCAATAAGGGGTTTGCGGCGGTGAACGGTGTGCTTTGCCCCATTCGGGGGCGTGTGTGCATGGATCAGATGATGGTGGACGTCACCAAGGCAGGCGCAGGGCTGGGCGACGAGGTGAAGCTGTACAGCGGCGAATTTGCCGAAACGAGTATCGATCACATCGCCGACGTTTTGGGAACGATAGGGTATGAGGTGGTGTGCAACGTGTCGGCGAGGGTGCCCAGAGTGGGGGTGCGTGGAGGAAAGGTAGTGGAAGTCGTCAACGAGCGGTAGCCGGTAGTAGTTAGTTGATAGTTGTTAGTAGTTAGTTGTGGTGTTTTCGCCTGCGGCGAAAAAATTTGTAAATATGCGTAAAAACAGCGGAAAATTTTTACTGTTTTTTTTAAAAAACACTGGAAATTTTCCGCTGTTTCTGTTATAATAAGAATGTTAGGCAGGTCGTGCTTTCGGGCTGCCGGATTTACAAAATTTAGGAGGAATATTCCAATGGCAAAAAAATGGGTCTATACCTTCAAAGAAGGTAATATGACAATGCGCAA
>JAFLUH010000068.1 GCA_022508895.1 Oscillospiraceae bacterium | reverse complement strand
TGTTTCGGGTGCAATTCTCCGCTAAATCAATGATTTAGCGGAGAATTGGTATAAAACGATCGGAAGCGTTTGCTTCCGGTCGTTATTGTTTCGTGCTGTTATCAGGCGTTGGACTGCTTCAGATTGAAGTGGCTCACAAGGGTCTTCAGCTGCTGCGCCTGCTCGTTCAGCTCTCCGGAAGTCGCGGCGCTCTCCTCTGCGGTTGCGGAATTGTTCTGTACAACGGAGGATATCTGGTTTATCCCCTCGGTGATCTGCCGTATGGAGGAGGTCTGCGCCTCGCTGGAATCGGCCACCTTGCTCACTATGCTGTTTACCGATTCGGAAGCCTCCACCACCCTTTCGATGGTAGCGGCGGTCTCCTCGGTTATCCTGATGCCCTCCTGAACGGCTTCTCTGGATTCGCCGATAAGCGAGGAGGTGTTCTTTACCGCCTCCTGCGACTTGGAGGCAAGGTTCCTTACCTCGTCGGCAACCACCGCAAAGCCCTTGCCGGCTTCGCCCGCTCTTGCCGCTTCTACCGAAGCGTTCAGCGCAAGTATGTTGGTCTGGAAGGCAATGTCCTCGATCGCCTTGATTATCATGGTTATCTCCTCGGATGAGCGGTCTATCCTGCTCATCGCATTGGTCATGCTCTGCATCTGGTTGTCGGCGTCTCTCATCAGGTCGGTGGTCTCGCTGACGCTGAGCTTTGCCTTGCGGCAGTCCTCCAGATTTTCATGGGTCTTGTCGGAGATGTCGTTGATGGTGGAGGCAAGCTCGTCGATGGAGGACGCCTGCTCGGCAGCGCCCTGAGAAAGCTCCTGAGAGCCGCCGGAAACCTGCTGCGAGCCTACGGATACCTGCTCGGCGGCAAGCTCTATTTTGTAGAGAGCTTCGCTGATGTCGCTGTTTATCTTGCATATCGCATTTATCAGTGAGGCGAAATCGCCCACATAGGCGTTGGCGTTCTTCTGGGTGTCAACGTCAAAGTTGCCCTTGGACATTTCGCCTAAAATTCGCTCTATGTCACGGATTATCACGTTCATGCTGTTCACTACGCCTGCGGTGGAGACGGACAGAACGCCGGTCTCGTCCTTGGCTTTGATTATCGTCGCCGGTGAGGAGACGTCGCCCTCTGACAGCTTCCTTATGCGCTCGCTGCAAAGCTGTATCGGCTTTACGATACGTTTGCTTATCAGTGCCGCAGTGAGGATCGCCGCACCAACCGATACCGCTACCAGAACGATTATCATTATTATGGTGGCGAGGACGCCTTCCACATATATGCTTCTGGGCACCTCTATGGCAAGAGACCAGCCGCCGGTGTCGGCTTCTATGGGAGCATACGCTATATGGGTGGGATTTGCATAATTGCCGTAGTAGGTAACGCCGGTCTCACCGTTTATCATGTGTCTGTGTATTTCGGCAATCTGCTGCTGAGTTTCGCTGCCGGAGTTGGAATTGATGAAGTTGTACTGTGCCTTCACTACCTCCGGATCCACATTGGCAATGATGGTGCCCTCGTTGTTCAGTATGTAGGGGAGGCTCAGGTCGTTGACCTGAAGGTCCACCATTACGTCGTTGAGGAAGGTGGAGGGAGGGGAAAAGTACACGCAGCCTATGACCTTGCTGCCGTATACGCCGCCTTCCCACAGGGGCGCAGCCATGATGACCGATATCTCTCCCGTCGTCCTTGACAGCAGCGGGTCGCTTATGAAGCTTTCGCCTTTCATCGCCTTCTGAAAATATTCACGGTCGGAATAATCCGTGCCGTTGATGGGGCTTATGCCGTCGGCATTGATAATGTTGCCTCTGTCAAATTCATGCAGCTCGGCAAGAGTGGAGAGTATCCGGTCTTTTTCCTCCGGAGAGACCTCGCTGTCCGCTAAAGCGGGGTTTAAGCCGGCTGTCTCGACTATGTTTATGTAGGCTTCCAGCTGGTAGTGTATCCTGTTTGCTCCCTCGTCAGCCAACAGCTCCAGCTCGTCGTAGGAGTTTTCCACCGCAGACCTGTAGGATATCAGCGCCGCCGTTACGCCTACGAGCAGGGCGGGTACCAGCGCAAGCAAAATTATCCAGAACATTATTCTGCTTTTGATGGATTTCATTTTTCATTCCTTCTTTGTATAGTGTGTTGTTATATTTTATTATATCACTATCCGCGAAAAATTCAAGAGAAAGCCGTTAAAAAATCATTTTTTGATAAAATATCGGTTTCTTTTTTGTGCAATACAGCTGAACTGACGGTGGAAAAGTGTATGGAGAGCGGTCTGTTGGCGGGGAAACGGCATTGATATGAGGACACACCGCCGTGTATCTGATTTTGCATAAGCCGTGAGCAGGGGGGATCAAACGACAAATTACCGCCTGTATCATCAAAAAGCTTGCATTTGATGCAATTCCCTGATATAATAAATATGTATACATTTTTTCGGCAACGGTTACAGCAAATAAAAAAGGAACGGGACTTATACATGGAGCAACTGATTATCATCGGCGCAGGCGGATATGCAAAATCCGTGCTGGATTCCATTGATTACTACAATTACAGATTAAAGGGATTTCTTGACAGCTACAGCGATAAGACCGAACATATAGGCTATCCCATCATTGCGAAAAAATTAGACGACATTTCCGACAAGGAAAAATATTTTTATTTTATCGCAGTGGGAAACAGTGAGCACAGAAAGGTCTGGTATGACCGTCTCCGTGAGCTGAACCTCCGCATGATAAACGTGGTGGACAAAACTGCCATCATCTCGCCGCAGGCAAAAATAGGGACAGGCTGCTTTTTCGGAAAGCTCGCAGTGGTAAACGCCGGCTCAACGGTACACGACAACTGCCTTGTGAACACCAAGGCGCTGGTGGAGCACGGCTGCGAGATCGCCCCCCATGTCAATATAAGCACAAATGCGGTCATCAACGGCGACGTTAAGGTGGGCACGGGAAGCTTTATCGGCAGCTGCTCGGTGATACTGGGTCAGCTTCAGGTGGGCGAATGGTCTACGGTGGGAGCAGGAGCCGTAGTTACCAAAAGCGTTCCCAGCGGCGTGACCGTGGCGGGCGTTCCCGCAAAAATAATAAATCAGAAAACTACGTTCGGATAAGAGGATCACAGTGAGCAGGATACATATAATAGCCGAAATAGGCTGTAACCATAACGGAGATAAAGCTCTTGCGGAAAAGATGGTGCTTAAAGCAAAGGAATGCGGCGTGGACGGCGTAAAGTTCCAGACCTTCAGCGCAGAGGAGCTTATATCAAGATACGCTCCCAAAGCGGAATACCAGAAGGTCACCACCGGCACCGCCGATTCGCAGCTTGAAATGACCAAAAGGCTGGAGCTTTCCCGACAGGATTATCTTGAGCTGCGTGATTATGCGATAAGCTTAGGGCTTGACGTGTTTTCCACTCCCTTTGATATGGGCTCCATAGATTTTCTCAGCGAAAGCGGGCAAAGCACATGGAAAATACCCTCCGGCGAGATCACCAATCTGCCCTATCTGGAAAAGATCGCAGGCATTGAATGCGATAACAGGAAAATTATCCTTTCAACGGGAATGGCGACTGTCGAAGAAATACGGACCTGCCTTGACGTGCTGCTTAAATCGGGAGCAAAGCAAAGCGAAATAACAATACTCCACTGCAACACCGAATACCCTACTCCCGACGGGGACATGAACCTTTCGGCGATCTCCGATCTGCACCAAAATTTCCCCGACTATAAGATAGGCTTCTCGGATCATTCCGTAGGCAGCGTTGCAGCCACGGTTGCCGCCGCAATGGACATAGTGATGATCGAAAAGCACTTCACTCTCGATAAAAATATGCCGGGTCCCGACCATAAGGCGTCCGCAACTCCCGAGGAGCTGAAAGCCATCGTGGATAACGTGAGACGGGCGGAAATAATGCTGGGAAGCGGCAAAAAGCTTGTTACCAAGTCCGAGGAAAAGAATAGGATCGTTGCAAGAAAATCAATAATCGCAAGGCGTGCCATAAAAAAGGGCGAGAAATTCACCGAGGATAATCTCACCTGCAAACGCCCGGGCAGCGGTATAAGCCCTATGGAGTGGTATAACATTCTCGGCAGAACGGCTGAAAGGGATTTTGAGGAGGACGAGCTTATCAGTGCAGAGGGCTTCCGTTGGAATTAGGAGATATTGTGATGAACTGTGTAATTGATTGCAGGGAAAACGAAGGTGCCTGCAACAAATTCCTGACGCTCAATTTTGACGGCGGATACATTATGCAGAGAGCGATAGACGCCGCTCTTGAAGCGGATATGTCCCGCCCCGTCTATGTGCTGACAAACTCCGATCATATTGCCCGTTTATGCGGTAAAATTTACCCGGAGGAAGTCCGTGTGATAGGGGATATAGGCGAGGTGAGCTGCCCTAAGCTGATAATTTCGGGCAGAGCGCCTTTTATAAAGGCAAAAAGGCTGAACAGCATACTGAATGACCGTGACGGCGGCAATATGTGTTCGGCGGTAAAGCCTGACGGCGCCGCAAGCGTAGCTGACCTTTTTGAAAAAAAGGAGTCTCCTGAAGTCTGCGGGAGCGTTTTTGCGCTTGTCGAAGCGGAAGATAAGACTGATTACAGGAAAGTATATCTCTCAGCCATGGAATCCCTTGTGCTGAACACAAAAAACGACTTTGAGCTTGCACTTGCGCTGCTGCTGAAGGAAAACAAAAGTGCGGTACGCAAGCAGGGCATTTTGAACAGGATAGAGAAAAAGCTGGAGCCGGCTGAAACGGCAGCGGGAGAGAATACTATCGGTCTGATAGGTCACTCTCAGCTTGACAACTGGCAGGAGCGGAATATCGGCGGATATAAGGTGCTGAACTACGGTATCAGCGGAATAAGCAGCTTTGAGTACTACAATTATATCCTGAAGGACGAAAGGCTGAAGCTGACCTCCGACATATACTTGGTGATGCACGGCATAAACGATGTGGCGGGAAAACGTACCGCCGAGGAAATATATGAAAGCATAGTGCGCACATTTGATTATGTGAGAAGCAGAAGACCCTCTGCACGGATATTCTTTATATGCTGCGCCCATGTGAACGGAAGGCTTGACAGGAGCAATCTCAGGATAGACGAGCTTAACGATTATATGCTTGAGCATCTGCCGCCCGATATCGTCCCCATAAGGCTTGATGAGATGGACGACGAATTCGGGAATCTGGATATCAGCTATACCACCGACGGACTGCATTTCAGCGAAAAGGGCTACGAAAAGCTGAAGGAGATAGTTGAGGAAAAGATCAAATGAAGAAAATTGCGATAATTCCCGCAAGGTCAGGCTCCAAGGGGCTGAAGGACAAGAATATCATCGAGCTTTGCGGCAAGCCCCTTATGGCTTATTCCATAGAAGCCGCCCTGAAAAGCGAGTGCTTCGACAGGGTCATTGTTTCCACCGATTCCGAAGGCTACGGCGGGATAGCGGAGAAATTCGGCGCAGAGGTCATGTACAGGGGAGAAGCCCTGTCAAGCGACACGGCTACGACTTATATGGTGCTTGAGGATATCCTTGGACATACAGAAGGCGATATCGACTATTTCGTGCTTTTGCAGCCTACCTCGCCCATGCGGACTGAGCGGCACGTTCTGGAAGCGGCGGAGCTTTTCGAGAAAAACTCCGACAAATTCGACTTTCTTGTTTCCGTTAAGGAAGCGGAGCACCCGTCGGTGCTTGTAAAGCCTATCGGCGAGGATATGAGCCTCAGATACTTTGATACCGATTTTTCAAGCTACAGAAGGCAGGGCTATAAGGATTACAGCCCTAACGGAGCGATTTTTATCGCCAAGCCTGACAGGTATCTTGAAAGGAAGCATTTTTTCGGTGAAAAGACGCTTGCATACATAATGAGCAGGGAGGATTCCGTTGACATAGACGACCGTATCGACTATGAGCTTGCAAAAATACTGATGAAGGAAAGAGGGTAGCTCGGTGTACAGAGTGGCGTATGCGACCGGTTCCCGTGCGGATTACGGTATCGTGAGAAGGTTCCTCGGGCTTGTGCAGGACGACGGCGAGACAGAGCTGAAAATACTTGCCACAGGCGCACTTTTGGACGAAAACTACGGACATTCGATCGACCTTATCTACAAGGACGGCTTTGACGTTGATTTCGAGGCGGATATCGAGTTAAATTCGGCGTCCGACCGTGGTATACTTCATTCCATGGCGGTCGCCCTCGATAAATTTGCGGAATATTTCGACAGGGTGAAATACGATCTGCTTATTATTCTCGGAGACAGGTTCGAGATGCTTTCGGTGGCGGAGGCGGCGGCCGTCAGCAAGATACCCATTCTGCACATTCACGGCGGAGAAGCCACCTTTGCCAACTATGACGAGTTCATACGCCATTCCGTCACCAAAATGAGTACTTACCATTTTACCTCAACGGAGGAATACAGAAGACGGGTCATACAGCTCGGCGAAGCGCCTGACAGGGTGTTTGACTTAGGCGCTCTGGGGGCTGAGAACTGCACATATATCGACGAAGGCAACGTGCCTGAGGAAATAAAGAGCTTGCCCGCAAAAAAATACTTTGTGGTGCTGTTCCACCCCGAGACGCTTACGGCGGCAAGCGAGGAGGAGCAGGTGAAAGAGCTTCTGGGCGCAATAAAGGAGCATGAGGATTACCTATACGTTTTTATCGGCTCCAATGCGGATACCAATTCCCACATTATCAGAGATATGATAAAGCGCCATGTAAATGATAACTCCAACGCTCTCTATTACGAAAATCTCCACTCTGACGCTTATCACTATCTGGTGAAGAATTCGGTGTGCCTGATAGGAAATTCCTCCTCGGGAATTATAGAGGCTCCCAGTCTCGGTGTGTACACAATAAACGTAGGAAACAGACAGGACGGCAGGGTAAAGGGCGGCAGCGTGATAGATGTGAAGTGCGATAAGGCGGCTGTTTCAGAGGCGATAGACAGGGTCATCGGACTTGGTGAGCCAAGCCTCTGCGAAAATCCCTATTATCGGGAAAATGCCGCCGTGCTTTATTATGAAAAGCTAAAGGAGATACTTTCCGGATTGTCCGGACACGGCTCGCAGGCTAAGGTCTTTTATGACGTCGAATTTAAATAGCTTGAGGAAAGGCGGCAGTTATGATACTATACTGTATAACACACGGCGCAAGTATTTTAAGAGCACTCATTCATAAGTTCAAATTTCACCGGCAGGACGAGGTGGTTTTTATCGTGGATAAGGACGTATCTACGCTATACTGCCCCAAAATCGAAAAAATAAAATATTATCAGATGCCCGACCCCTTTGAGATAGCAGACCCCGACCTGCCAACAGAAAAAATAAAGGAACAAACGAATAAGGCGCTATCCGGATATTTCAGGGAAATAGACATAGACCCCCGTCAAGCCTCGCATATCTATGTGATGTTCGATGTGTACAATCCGTTTATAGTGTACTTTGAGGTGAATTCCATCAAGTATATGGCGATAGAATTCTGGAGAAGTCAGTTTTATTTTTTTGCGAATAATATTGACCACTTAAATACGTTAAAGTACAAAAAAGTGATAAAGGAGATGCACCTGCACGACGCAACCGGAAAAAACTGCGTAAAGGCGTTTCTCTACTCCGTGAAATCCCGCCGTGAGACCCTCGAGGGCAAGGTAGAAATGGAATCCTACGATTTTTATGTAAACATTACCAGTCCCCAGGAGGAGCTTAAACGTCAGCTCATAGAGGGCTACCATCTGGACAAGTACGATTTTGACGCAGTTATGCTGCTTAATTCGCAGGCGGTCTCCAGCGGCAATGTAGTGCAGTTCGGTGCCGCTATGCCCTACAGGAATATAGATGACGATCCCAACGGAGCCTTTTATTCCTTTTACAAAACCGTATTTGACTACTACTTCAACGATGTTGATTTCGTATTGAAGCTCCACCCCGAATCGGACGAAAAATTTGAAAAAGCCTTTTCGGAGTTTAAGCAATTGCCGAAGGAAGTGCCTATGGAGGCGTTTATTTTGCTGGGTAAAAAATTTGACATTTTTTGTCCCGCCAAAAGCACCACTTTGGGGATATACAAAGCGCGTGGCTTCAATATCGTATATTTCGAGCTGAATATCTTTAATTTTATCCGGCAGATACATTTTGTCTTTTTGGCATCTACACTGATAAATGCGATATGTCCTCCTATGAAGATATACATGCACGGGATCGATCCGATGCAGATGGATAATTTTAAGAAGTGGGTCTTCCCCGACTTCAAGGACGTGGAATTTGTGAGGCTGGACAGGGATAACGTAAGAAATGCGGTATTTATCATGGCAGACGACCCCACCGCAGACTTTCTGGATATGATAAGGTTCGCTCCGGCGGACTGTCTTATTTTGTTCAGCGGCAGCCGTGTGCTGGACGAGCGTTTGTTTGCAAAGCAGGAGATGATATACTCCATCATCGACGTGTCAGAGGAAGAAGAAGTTGATATGCGCAAGTGCTGCTGGACTGTGGCGTCGAAAAACAGACAGCTGGTGGATATTTTAAGAGACTTCAGCGCCTCTTATGTGCTGGAGAAGTCGAAGATGAAGATCCAGTCGGAGCCGCATAATTGAGTGATTTGAACCTTTCAATGCAAGGGGGCTGTGATGGCTCCCTTAAATTTTGTTTAAACTGAAACAGCAAACGAAATAACGAGAGAAAAGCAGAAAACCATTGAGAAAATAAGAGAAAACGAGATATATTTGATTTTTTTTGCAAAAAGGTATTGACAAAGGGGAAAAAGCCCTGTATAATAACATACGTTGCGCCGAAGCGTTTTTATCAGCGCTTCGCAGGGCGATTATCGCCTTAACAGAAATCAAAGGAGGAAAAAACAATGTCTACTTATATGCCCAACCCTCAGACGGTTGAACGCAAGTGGTATATTCTTGACGCCGCCGGCAAGCCACTCGGACGTGTTGCAGCTCAGGCTGCCCTGATGCTCAGAGGCAAGCATAAGCCCACCTTCGCACCTCACTGCGACTGCGGCGACCATGTAATAATCATCAACTGCGAAAAGGCAGTGCTCACCGGCAAGAAGCTGGAGAAGAAGTACTACAGATGGCACACCGGCTATATCGGTCATCTCAGGGAAGTGCAGTACAGCAAGCTGATGGCTACCAAGCCCGAAAAGGCTATGGAGCTGGCTGTCTACGGTATGCTTCCCAATAACACCATCGGCAGAAAGGCAATGACCAGACTTCGCCTTTACAGAGGAGAAGAACACAAAAATGCCGCTCAGAAGCCCGAAGCATTCGACAAATTCTAAGGAGGGATAAGCAATGTACGAATCTAAGCCGTATTACTACGGAACGGGAAGAAGAAAGCATTCTGTTGCAAGAGTGCGTGTTTATCCCGGCTCCGGAAAGATCACCATAAACAACAGAGACATCGACGATTACTTCGGTCTCGACACTCTCAAGCTCATCGCACGTCAGCCTCTCGCCCTCACCGGCACCACCGAGAAGTTTGACATCATCTGCACCGTTGCAGGCGGCGGTGTTACCGGTCAGGCAGGCGCTATCCGCCACGGTCTGTCCCGTGCGCTGCTCCAGTACAGCGAGGAGCTTCGCCCCGTTCTGAAAAAGGCAGGGTTCCTGACCCGTGACCCCAGAATGAAGGAGAGAAAGAAGTACGGTCTGAAGGCTGCAAGACGTGCGCCTCAGTTCTCCAAGCGTTAAGGTTTTGTATTCAGAGAGAAGTCCCCGATGGTTCGGGGATTTTTCGTTTTATTAAAGATAGGAGATAGGGCAATGAACAGAACAATAAAGGTCAAAGGCATGGCAAGGGCAAAATTCCCTCCCGACAGCATAACCGTTGCACTGACGCTTGAAGCCGCAGACAGGGATTATCAGAAGACCCTCGACATTGCAGCCGAAAAGCTGGTAAAGCTGCAAAAAGCGGCAGCGGCGGCAGGCTTTGAAAAGAAGGAGCTGAAAACCTCCTCCTTCAATGTCACCGATGAATACGAATATGTTCAGACGGGAACAAACGGTAATAAAAGGGAGTTTGTCGGCTACAAGTGCAGACACGGACTGAGGCTTGAATTCGGTATGGACATGGAGCGGCTGGGAAAAACTCTTGCGGCGCTCTCCGAATGTGAGGCGGATTCCGAGTTTCATATCACCTTTGGAGTGAAGGACATAGACTCGCTGAAAAATCAGCTGCTGGCGCAGGCTGTAAGAGACGCGGCTGAGAAGGCTGAGATACTTGCAAAGGCAGCGGGGGTGAAGCTGAAGGAGATGACCGCCATAAGCTGCGGCGATATTAACGATAATATCGTAAGCCCTACGACCTTCAATCAGCCTGTGGCAGCAGCACTGCGGTCTGTGCCGCTTGATATGACGGCGGAGGACGTTGATGCGGACGTTGAGGTCTGTGTGGAGTGGGAGATAGAATAAAATAATTGACTTTTCCCGATCGTTAAGCTATAATATAACCATTATAAAACAAACAAAAAAGGAGAGGAACCCCAATATGCGCAAAGCAATATCGATATTTCTCACGATATGCCTTCTCACCCTTACCCTCACCGCCTGCTCCTCCAAGGAGGCTTCCGACGAGGAGCTGGTGGAAAAGAGCATAAACCACTTCCTGCACACCTTCAACCAGGGCGGCGCAGACGATATGCTGAACTGCTTCTCCTCCGCCGAAAAGGAACGTATAAAGGACACCCTGCTCAGCGGCGCCGCAGACGCAGCGTGGCTGGCAATAGGCATAGCTCTCGGCGTGGAGGAGATAGGCGACACCGTGGAGGCGACAAGTATCACGGTCTCGGTTTATCAGAAGGACAGGGCAAGCGCCTACGCCCAGCTGAAATACACCGGCAGCGGCGGCAACTACTTCGGACAGGTACAGTTCTCACTTGTAAAGGAAAAGGGCAGCTGGTACGTGGAAAATTACGAGCCGGCTGAATAAACAAAAACAGCGTACAGTCAATGTACGCTGTTTTTTCATAAATAACTAACTACTAATTACTATCAAACCAACTACTATCAGGCTTTGCCGACAGAGCCGAACAGCTCCATCTTCTCCTTGACGGTAGCCTTGAT
>JAFLUH010000067.1 GCA_022508895.1 Oscillospiraceae bacterium | reverse complement strand
TTTCCTTGTTCATAGTCTTGCTCCTTTGATTTTTTCCGACGGTTATCACAGACCGAAGGCGCAGTAATACGTGGCGACAAGATGGACGCTGACACTGGCAATTTTATGGTACTGGCAGCACTGGCAGCACCGCTCATCAATCCATTCGCTATCATGTAGGTAATGGTCGCAGCTCTCATGTAAAGGGTCGTTTATCACCCTTGCGCCTGACGGTACGCTGCGGCAGCCGCCGCCCGAAACGCTGTCCAGCTCGTCGTCCGCAAGCTCGCCGGTGGCGTGGAGACGGTCGTAATATTCCTTCGCCTCGTCCTCGGTGATCTCAATGTCGTTTTCCTTCGCCATTGCCAGCAGCTCCTCCGCCGACTTTGCTTCCTTTGCCTTTGCAATAAGTTCACTGTTCATAATGGTTCCTCCTTGTATTTTGAGCGAGCTGAAAATAAACTCCGGCAGTCATGCAGTTATTGTCAGCCCGCTTTTTGATAAGTTGAATAAAAGTATTATGTATCCGTATATTTATACGAAGAAGTGCAGGGTTTTGTTAGAATATTCCTGTAAAATTTTAAAAAAGCTCCTTATCCTTCAAAGCCTGCCGCAGCTTTTTCAGTGCGGAGTGCTGTAAGAAGCGCACATTGGCATAGCTTACGCCCACCTTCTCGGCGGTCTCCTTAGCGGAAAAACCGTGATAAAACCGAAGGACGATAATGTTGCGCTCACGCTGAGACAGCCGCTCCAATGCGTCGGCAAGCTCCTCTAAGGTTTCATTTGTAAAAATCCGTTCCTCCGCTTCGGAGGGAAAGGAAAACTCCTGTATTTCAATAAGCTTCGGTTCCCGATTTTTTTCACGGTAAAATGAGGCTACCGCATTGCGGGTGATGGCATAAAGCCAGGTTCCGGGTGCGGCACGAGAGGGGTCATAGCTGTCAAGAGCGGCTATGGCGTTCAGAAAGACACGGCTCACCAGATCCTCTCTGTCCTGCTCGTTTGCCACATGGGACTTTATGTACCGCTCTACCTTGTCGCGGTAGTCGAGGTAGAGCGTCTCGGGAGATATGACGTCACTCATTGCTTGTCATCCTCCTCTGTCCGGATACGCCATGCTTCAGGTTCTCCCGCCGCATTAAACTCTAACCGGCTATCGTCCAAAGGAAGACCGCTCTCACCGTCTTCGGCACCGTGTATGACCTTGTCCAGCCGCTCGTTTTTTTCAAAGTGCTGAAGATCAAACAGTGAACGCAGCAGCTTTTCGGTTTTATCCATTGCACCGCCCTCCCACGAGATTTTGTCTTTGGTTTTCACAAATAAAAACCTGATTCTCTTATTTATACGCAGGATTTGTTATTTTGTTAGAACAGAAGAAAAATCCGGACCTCCGCTTCAGTTATCCTCCGATCCCTGTCAAACCATCTGCCTTGCCACCAATTCGGCAAACTTACCTTTCTTTGCGATAAGCTCCTCGTAGGTGCCCTCCTCGGCGATCTTGCCCTTTTCAAGGTAGATTATCCTGTCGCACTGCTTTATGGTGGACAGGCGGTGAGCTATCACTATGCGGGTGCATTTCAAGCCGTCCAGAGACTCCGATACCTTCTTCTGGGTCAGGTTGTCAAGGGCGCTGGTGGCTTCGTCAAACATGAGTATTTTGGGCTTGGGGGCTATCGCTCTGGCTATCATCAGGCGCTGGCGCTGACCGCCGGAAACGCCGCCGCTGCCCTCGGAGATCATGGTGTGCATTCCCATGGGCATTCTGCGGATATCCTCGGCTATGCCGGCAAGCTCCGCCGCTTCCCACGCCTCGTCCATTGTGAGCCGGGGGGCGGAGATTATTATGTTGGAGAAGATGTCGCCCTGAAACAGCTTGCCGTTTTGCATAACCGTGCCTATCCTGCGGCGGAGGGAGCGCAGGTCTACCCCTGCAAGGTCTTTTCCGTCGTAGTATACTGCGCCTTTTTGCGGCGTTTCAAAGCCGAGCAGTATGCGCATAAGGGTGGACTTGCCGCAGCCGGTGGCTCCCACTATCGCCACATACTGTCCGGGGCGTATTTTCAGGGACAGGTCGTCCAGAACATAGGGCATATTCTCGTTGTAGCGGAAGGAGACGTTGTTCAGCTCGATGCCGCCGCTGAGACGGGTTATCACCTGCTTGCCCTCGGATACCTCGGGGACTGCGTCCAAAATGGGCTTTGCCATGTGGAGTATGGGCTTTATACGGGCTATTGTGAGCGTTATGCCCGCAAGGGACATGAATGCGCCGCTGACCATGCCGTAGGCGGCGTTGAAGGCGTAGTAGTCGGCTACCGACACGTTGCTGACTACCGCCATGTAGTACATTATAAAGGTCCCCGCAAGGGTTATCAGGGTGGTGATGACGGAGCCGTATTTTATGAAGGCAGGGGGATTGTAGAGCATTTTCGCCTGCTTTGCGTACAGCTTGCCCCATCTGGCGAAGGCACGCTTTTCCGCGCCCGACAGCTTTATCTTCTGCACGCCTGTGATAAGAGCGTAGCTCATGCCGCTTTCCTTGGAGCTCAGCTCCATCTGACGGCGGGATATCCTCATCTGCACAAAGGTCGTGAGAAGGGAGAACAGCACGGTGGCTAAGATGATGATAAGGGCAGGGGCTACCAGCGCAGGGGCAAAGGCGAAGATCTGAGTTATGTAAACAAGGGAGAACAGCGAGGTCAGACCTGTGGAAAAGACGGCGCTCACCAAAAGTGAGCAGAGCATATTGATGTACTGCGTTCTGCCGGAAAGCTCGCCTGAGCCGTAATCCTTGAAGAATGAGGCGGGAAGGGACATCACCCTTGCCATTGTCGCCGCCTGCACCGTTATGTCCATTTTGGTGGATATCCTTGCCATTATAAGGGAGTTCACCGCTCCTATAAGCAAGGAGGATACCGAGACGCAGATCATGAATACCGCTATTGATATGAGCAGAGCCATGTCGCCGCTTTCAATGACCGTCCCGAATAACAGCTGGTTCAGCTTGGGGGTCAGCATACCCACCAAGGTCGCCGCTAATGCGGCAAGGGCGGCTAAGATGTAGTCGGCGGGGGAGAGTATGCCTGCTATGTATTTCAGTAATGTGACTATGTTCAGCTTTTTCAGCGGGAAGGGCTTGTAGAAGGCTATGGCTTCCTCCTCAAAAAGCGCTTCGTTTCTGCGGGATATCTTTACCCACTTGCCCCTTTCCGTATCGAAATAGGAGTAGCCGGAAAGTCCCGTAGGGATAAGGGCGGCTACCGTGCCGTCGGACTTTTTCACGCCCAGCATTGCGCCGATGGCGTCCCTGTACCAGCCCTTGTCCAGTATGACCGTTCTGCGCATTATTCCGTGGGGACGGAGCAGGTATTCGAGCTGCTCGTTGGTGTCGGTCACGGTTTCGGGGACTTCGCTTGTTTTTACATGATAATATCTGAGTATCTCGTCGATGGCGTTCTTCGCTTTTTCACGGTCGTCTGCAAGAGCCGATGAAATGCGGGCGCCCGTCACTGCGTCGGATATGCCTGCGAACGCCTCCTCGAAGGCGTCCTGATCGTGCTCCTTGCGCTGACGTATCTGTTCGTCAAACCAACCCATTTCACCACCTCCTATTCGTTTGAAACAAGACCGGTATAGAAGCCGTTCAGTGCGTACAGCTCCTCGTGGGTCCCACGCTCCACCACTTTGCCGTTGTCCATGACGATTATCTCGTCGCAGTCGCGTATGGTGGAAAGTCTGTGGGCTACCACTATGCAGGTGATGCCTCTGTCCTTGATGGATCTGACTACCTCGTACTCGGTCTTTGCGTCAAGGGCGCTGGTGGCTTCGTCAAGTATTATTATCGTGGGGTCCTGTGCAAGGACGCGGGCTATCTCCATGCGCTGGCGCTGTCCGCCGGAGAAGTCCTTGCCGCCCTCGGTTATCACATAGCTGTAGCCGCCGTCACGCTGCATTATGTCCTCGTGGAGCTGAGCGTCCTTGGCGGCAAGTATCATTTCAAAGTCCTCGATGGAGTCGTCCCACATTTTTATGTTGTTTCTGACGGTGTCCTCAAAGAGGATTATGTCCTGATCAACAACGGCAAGGGAGCCTGTGAAAATGCTGCGGTCGATGGACTTCAGGGGCTTGCCGTCAAAGAGTATCTCGCCGCTCCACGGCTGATACAGACCCGAAATGAGCTTGGACATGGTGGATTTGCCGCAGCCTGAGCTGCCTACAAAGGCTACACGGCTGCCGGGCTTCAGGGTGAGATTGAAGTTTTCGATAAGGGGGTCGGCTAAGCGGGAGTAGCCGAAGGTGACGTTTTTCATCTCCACTGCGCCTGACAGCTTGCCGTACTCGGCGGGCTCCGACCCTTCGCTGTCGTAATTCACGTCGGTGGGGTACTCCATCACGTCCTCTACACGCTCCATTTCGGTGCGCATTTCCTGAATGGTCTGACCTGCGGAGATAAGGGTGGTCGCAGGGGCGGTGAAGGAGGTCAGGAAGCCCTGAAACGCCATTATCATGCCCACGGTGAACTGCCCCTCCATGGTGAACCATACGCCGAGAATGAGGACGGCGGTGTTTGTCAGAGAGGAGACAAGAGTGGGTATCATACCAAGATACTGATTAAGCTTGGCAAATTTTACCTTTTGGGTGTTTACGCTCGCCTGATAGCCCGCCCATTTCTCGAAAAAGCCGTTTTCGGCGCCGCTGGACTTGATGGTCTCTATCATTTCGATGCCTGCTACCGTTGCTCCTGCAAGCTTGCCCGAATCACGCATCTGAACACGGGTGATGTTCATGCGCTTTTTGGAGATTATGCGGGACATGAAAAGATTTAGCAGTATCGAAGCTATGCCTACAAGGGTGAGTATCCAGCTGTAACGTATCATTACCACAAGGTAGAATACCATCATTATGGCGTTCAGCACTAAGGGGGCGAAGGTGTTTACCAGATTGCCGGCGATGGAGGCGTTGGTGCTCTGCCTTTGCTGAATGTCGCCTGCCATGCGCTGGGAGAAGAACTCCATGGGCATACGCAGGACCTTCCAGAAGTAGGTGGTGTCGCCTACCACCGAGAGCTTGCCCTCTATTTTCAGCCTTGCTTTTGCCTCGACGAAGGCTACTGCAAGCTGCGCAAGAGACAAAAGCGCAAGCGCGCCTAAAAACGGGTAGAACCAGTCGGGGTTCTCGCGGGTCAGCAGACGGTCAAGGAAAATGCGGGAAAATACGGGCTGTATCACGCCTATCAGAGCGGAGATCAGGGTGGTTATCACCACGAAGGCTACCGCGGCGCCTGCGCCGGTGAGACGCTTTGCGGCAAAGGAAAGGACGCTCTTGGGCTTTCCGCCGGGCTCGAAGGTCTCGTTTGGCTCAAACATCATGCAAATTCCGGTGAAGCTTTTGTCAAAGGTCTCCATCGAGACGCTGTAATTGCCCTTGGCAGGGTCGTTCAGCACCGCTTTGTTGCCCTTGAAGCCGCATAACACCACAAAGTGGTTGAAATTCCAGTGAATTATGCAGGGGAAGACGCCTTTTTCCTTGAGCTGGTCGGGCTCGTAGCGGTAGCCCTTGGCGATGAGTCCGTAGCTTCGGGCGGCTTGCAGTATGTTCTTTGCCTTGGAGCCGTCACGGGATACTCCGCAGTCCGCTCTTACCTGCTCCAGCGGCACCCATTTGCCGTAGTAGGCGAGTATCATGGTAAGGGAGGCGGCGCCGCATTCCAGCGCCTCCATCTGCATCACTACGGGGACTTTCGCCGCACCTTTTGTGATGGGAGTGTTCTGCTTGTTTTTCGGCATCTGCACATCCTCCTCAATTGAACAGGAAGGAGACGGGGGATACCCTGTCGGTTATTATTGCCGCTTCGTAAGCGCCGTCGGGAAGATCGGCGGAAACGGTGACCTGATATACCCATTCGCCGGCGGTCAGGTCGCCTAAGCGGAGAGCGTAGGCGGTGAAGCTGTCGTCTACCGCTATGGGAAGATCGCAGATATACGAAACAGCGTATTCGCTGCCGCCTATTCTTACGGCGTCTGCCGCTGAAATACTGTCAAAGTCAGCTTCCTTGACGTAGCAGGTGACCTTCCCCGAATCGGAAACGGCGGCAACCGTCAGCTTTGTCTCAAGAGTGCCTGCCGTGCCCCAAACTATGAAGCCCGCCAACAGTATCACAACTGCCGCAAGGGTTATCCATAAACCCGGATTGGTCACCTTTATATAGTCGTTGAGCTGCTCGGGGGAAGATACACGCTCCATGCTTTTCTGCCTGAAAATACTGTTTTCCATATCGGTCTCTCACTTTCGATGACTTATTTTGCAGCATTCGATATACTCGGTCGGTCGGCGCATTGAAATAACCTTGAGTCAACAGGTAAATCTGCAAAAATACAATTATTTATGTTATATATGCTGCGGCACGGCTTGTCAATCAGTTGAAATAAAAAGGGAGCAGATGCTCCCTTTTCGATTGAAAACCGCTTATATCGTAAATCTGTCGATCTGCTCCTTCAGAGCGTTCGACTGGTTGCTCAGCTCCTGACAGGACGCCGCAGTCTCCTCGGCAGTCGCGGAGTTCTGCTGAACGACGTTGGCTATGCTGTCGATGCCGATCTTGATCTGATTGATGGATACTGCCTGTTCCTCGCTGGCAGTGGAAATGTCGCCTATGTACTTGTTGGTTTGTACAGCCAGATCGGTTACCTTCTTCATGGTATTGGCGGTGTTCTCGGCAATTACCGTGCCCTTGTCCACCGCATCGACGGTGGCGTTGATAAGATCGCCGGTCTGTCTTGCAGACTCTGCGCTCTTTGCGGCAAGGTTCCTTACCTCGTCCGCTACTACGGCGAAGCCCTTGCCTGCCTCGCCTGCACGGGCTGCCTCTACCGCAGCGTTAAGGGCAAGGATATTGGTCTGGAACGCAATGTCGTCGATAGCCTTGATGATAGCCTGAATCTCGTCGGACTTTTTCTTTATCTCGTCCATAGCATTCAGCAGGCTGTTGATCTCGTTGTTCTGGTGAGTTATCATATCGGAGGTCTCGGTGGATATCTTGCTTGCCTCGGAAGCGTCATGAGCACTCTGCTGAACTCTGCCGGCAATGTCCTCGATAGAAGCGGAAAGCTCCTGAATCGCAGCAGCCTGCTGAGTGGTGCCGTCCGCCAGCATATTGGAGCCCTCGGCGATCTGCTCGGAGCCGTTCTTTACGTCCCATGTGGACTGGTTGATGTGGCTGATAACATCGTTCATGCCTACCTTGATCTTACCAAGGGATTCCTTCATCTCGGCGAAGTCGCCTACATATTCCACCTGAGTGATGCAGGTGAAGTTACCGGTGGACATCTCTCCGAGAACACGTCTCATATCGCTCATGGCGCTGTTGAGATTATCCTTGGTGATACCGAGGTTGCGCACGAAGTCGCCGATCTCGTCGTTGCCGAATTTCATGGTGGATCTGGGCACCTGGAACAGTCCCTGACCCATGTCTCTGGCGATCCTGCTGGCTTCCTGAATAGGCGCAATAAGGATCTTTTTGTTTGCAATTATGATGGCGATTATTGACAGCACTGCCGCACCCAGCGATACGCCTGCCAGAATAAGTATCAGATAGTTCATTATCTGGTCGGTTTCGGCAGTGGGGGTTATGGCGCTGTATGCGCCGATAATTTTTCCGTCGATGTCAAATGCAGGCTCGTAGGAGGTAAAGTGTCTCTGACCTAAAACATACGCAGTGCCTTCGTAATCCTGACCCTTTCCAAGCACTACGTCCGCCGTTGCCTGAGTCATGGTGGTGCCTACTTCACGGACGCCCTTGTTATCGACAATGCTGGTGCTTATACGGACATTATCGCTGAAGAAGGTGATATTTGAGCCTGTCAGCTCATACATGGCGTCGACAAAATCAGTGTCGTCCAGACGCATACCTAAAATCGCAAAGCCTATCGTTACGTTGTTGCTCTTAAGAGGCACACAGTACTGAACCGTAAGGTCGGCTCTGGAGTCCTTCAGCCAGCCGCTCCAGCCGCCGGAGAGCGCTCTGTTTTTGTCAACATCGCCAAGATCGAAGTTATCGGTCTTCCAGTATATTGTGCCGTTGGTATCGAAAAATGCGGCGAACTCGCTTTCGTAGCTGTGGGTAAGAGCCCAGTACTCATCGGCAACATCTTCCTTGCCCGGCGAGGTGAAGTCCATGGCGTCCATGGTAAGTACAACTCTTTGGAAACGTGCCAAAACTTCCTGCAGTTTGCTTTGCACCATATTGACACTGGTTTCGTTCGAGTATACGGCTATGGTGGTTATGGCGTCTGACATGATCGATAAGCCGATAACGCTTATTGATACTACCGTGACGATAAGTCCTGCCATAAAAAGTGCTATCAGCTTTAATCCTATTTTTGACATAAGAACGTCCCTCTCACGCATTCAAGTATTTAAAAAGAGTATATCCTTATACATTTTACACAATTTTTGTCGGTTTGTCAATGATTTGCAAACAAAAAATTACAAAATGGTGCGTAAATTTTTGCGATCCAAAGGGAGACTGTGCCTTGATCGCCTCTGTAAGCGCTTTCAGGACAGCCTGCGGCACAAATCGCACCCGCAAATGCCGAGAGACAGAGCCGCCCCTCAGCCGTTTCTGTAAACCAGCTTCTTTATCAGTCGGGCAAGAAATATGTACAGCGCTCCCACGCCTACAACAAACGCCACCATTATCAGCACATAGTAAAATACTCCGATGTAGGGGGACTCCTCCGAAAAGCCGAAGGCTCCGGCTTCACTGCCCCAGTTGAGGAAAAAGTAGGGGTAATTCACGCCGGTGCTGAATTCCCAGTTCAAGGCATATCCCACGGCGGAAAAGCCCAGATAGTAGAAGGGCGGTATGGTGACAAGCAGACATTCACGCTTTTTGTAGCCGGCAGGGTAGTCGTATACGGCAAAATCCAGTACCGACGCCGCAGGGACCACAACGTGAGTGAGGACGCTGGCGGGACTGAACGCCGCATCGCCAAGCAGGGGAGCCAGCAGGACGCAGTATACCACGCCGGTCAGGGTTATGGATACGGTAAATATCAGCTTCAGCGAATACATCCACTTCTTTATCTCCGCTTTCCTTATCATCAGCACTATCCCCGCAAGACAGGTCACGCCGATCCAGATGTTGGACTGAGTGGTGAAGTAGAGCAGAGAGGCGGGGTTGTGGGGGAGAGTTGAGAGAAGTACGCCGACGACAGATGACAGGGTTATGATGATCTTCAGAATAAGGGATACGAGCTTTGTCTTGTTCATGGCTGCGGTCTCTTTCTTTGAGCTTTTTTGTTGTTTTCTAAGACACAATATATCACAACAGCCGTAAAAAGTCAATGTTATGGCGGCAAGGGGAAGAATACGGCTGTGCAGCGAAATCTGCCGTAGTTACTGAACGTTGTTCAATCACTATCGCCGACCTTCTGTCGGAAAAAAGATAAATTTTTTCAGGGTTTTCATTGCATTTTGTGTACTTTTGTGATACAATATAATTAAATATAGATATATTTGGAGAGGTGCACATGATGGATACCGAAAAATATCTCATCGCCCTTGAGAACTTTATATGTAAATTGCAGCAGCTTCCCGACTCCGACCCTGAGCAGGTGCCGGAGGATATGGCTGTGCTTTGCCGTGCCCTGAGAGTAGGTAAGGCGGAGTCGGTGATATACGAAAACGAGGGGACGGCGCAGCAGGGAACGTTTGCGACAGCCTGCTTCTACGACGGGGGAAATTCCTCCGCAGACGACTGCGTAAGCAGACGGGTAAACGCCGCAGACGGAAAGACCGCATTTTATAATATGTACCCCATAAAGGGGGAAAGCGAGTGGACGCAGGAGGAGCGGAACAGGATCGATGCGCTCACTGCCGTGCTCAGCGTGCTCAACGGGAAATCCAAGATCGTCAGATCCATTCGGTATATGACTTCCCACGACATGGAGCTGGGCGTGTACAATATCAAGCATTTTATGATGACCGCAAGTATGCTTTGCAGATCGAGGCAGATATTCCGATATACCGCCGTGCGCTTTAACCTGAAGCGGTTTTCGGTGGTAAACGAGCATATAGGGCGTGAAAACGGAACACAGGTTATGATAAGGTTTATCGGACTTATCAACGACGTTTTGAAGGACGAAAACGAATTGACCTGCAGAGTGGGCGGAGATAACTTCCTGACGCTTGTAAGAACGGAAAATCTGGAATCCGTTATAAAAATACTCAGCGGTACGGGCGTCGCCTACGGCGAAGGACGGGGCGAGCGGGTGTTAATCAAAACGACCGTGGGAGTTTACCATGTCAAGGATATGGGCGGATCTATACTTCCTACGGACGTGATGGACCGCGTCAGCATCGCATTCAAGCTTGCAAAGGATTCACCGACTACGGATATCGTGTATTTCAACGACGAGATATTCGCAAGGATCAAGCGAAGCAACGAAATTTCCGCCGCCTTCCCCAAGGCTCTGGAGCAAAGAGAATTTCTGGTGTACTATCAGCCGAAGGTGGCTCTGGACGGAAGGCATATCGCAGGCGCAGAGGCGCTGTGCCGCTGGATGCATGACGGAAGAATGGTCTCGCCGGGCGAATTCATTCCCGTTCTCGAGCAGGGGCTGGATATCTGCAAGCTGGACTTCTATATGCTGGACGCCGTGTGCAGGGATATAAGAAAATGGCTGGACAGCGGCAGAGATGTTGTCCGCATATCGGTCAATATGTCCCGTCGGCATCTTACCGAGATCGACCTTCTGGAGCGTATAATCGAGATCGTTGACAGAAACAACGTTCCACATAAGTACATAGAGCTTGAGCTTACCGAGACTACCACCGATGTGGAGTTCAAGGACCTGAAGAATATTATCGCAGGACTCAGACAGGCAGGCATTGCCACCGCCGTGGACGACTTCGGTATCGGTTACTCCTCCCTCAATCTCATCAAGGAGCTGCCTTGGGACGTTCTGAAGCTGGACAGGAGCCTTTTGCCCGCCGAGGGAGACGAAAATGCCGCTCAGAAGGGCGTGATGTTCAGGTATATCGTCGCTATGGCGCAGGAAATGGGACTGGAGTGCGTTTCCGAGGGAGCCGAGACGGCAGAGCAGATACGTCTGCTTTCCGAATATAAGTGCAATATCTCGCAGGGGTTCTATTTCGACAGGCCGCTCCCTGCGGAGGAGTTTGAGAAAAGACTGGATAAGAGCTTTGTTTATGAGCGGTGACATTGT
>JAFLUH010000066.1 GCA_022508895.1 Oscillospiraceae bacterium | reverse complement strand
CGATATCAATTCTGATAAGCCCCGAAGCCGTTGAAAGAATGAACAGCGATGAAGGCTTTTACAACAAAATAATGGCTGACCTGAATGAGAACCTGTATCCCGGCGTCCTTGACCATATGCGGGAAGAATATACCTACCAATGGGGTGATATTACATACAGAAGCGTAACCACCGACGCAAGCATTATTGTAACGGTCAATGCTGACGGTGAAGTTGAATACCAGTATGTAAGCGGCGGATATTTGTACCGTGTTGATGAAGATGCACCGAGTTATTATACGGTTATGGCAAATCAGGAAAAAGAGGAGGAAAAACATAAACGTATAGGTACAGAGCAGTCGTCTGAATTATTTTTGCTTAACTTAAATACACAGGAAAATTTAGAATTACAAATGGCAGAATTGGCGGCGCTTATGAGAAAGAAGAAAACGGTTTGAATGAATTGGGTTTGTAACGGACAGTTTGAGGGGGAGCCTTGCGGAAAGGTTCCCCCTCAATACATATCTGATTAACTGTCGACCCTCAGCCTTTCCTCCCAATCCTCAGGAAATCCCAGCCTCTGTGTCTCCACCACATCTCCGTAACTCTCGCAAAGCCCGCTCAGCCTCTCCAGAAAATACCCGTTCCAGTTATCCGGTCTGCTGTACACGTCCCTCATAATGAGCAGATGGTCGAAAAGGGTATTATCCTGCGGCAGGAAGCCGATGGCGGAATCGTACAGCCTGTGATAGTGCGCGCAGTGGTTGCGTAGATCTGACAGGCGGTCTATCCTGTTCTCCAATGCGCCCGAGGACATATTGTAGTGCTTCTGGGCTATCTCCGTCTTGTCCTGCGGCTTTAAGTCCTTGTAAAACATATTCAGCGAGCCGAAGCTGAACAGCTCGGTTATTACCCAGAGAGGGAACTTGCCGCCGTGCTTGCCCTGATAGTGCTTTACCATGTCGCTGTCCTCGTTGGACTCGATAAGCCGCTCCACACGGCTGAGAAACTGCTGGTGCTTGTGGACACGGGCAAAGCTGTCGGGGTTGAGGTAGCCGAGTGCGCCGTACTTTATTGCGTGGAAGTTGGAGCAGTGGGCGCGGAGGGATATCTCCACTTCCTCTAAAATTTCCAGCAGTAAGCTTCTGAGCCTTCTGTCGAAATCGTAGATACGCATTACCTGATTGAACGACGTACCCTCACGGTACTTCCCCTTGGTCTCTAAAAACAGTGAAAAGTAGTAGGCGAGGCGGAAGTAGTTTATGTCGCCCAGCACCTGCACCGCATAGCCTTCGTCCTCAACGGTGCAGCCCCGCTCCCTTAGCTTGTCAAGCTGCTCCTCCGGCGTGGTCGGTATCTTGGGGGTGTATTCCCTGCTCATGGGTCACCTCTCGTATCTTCTTTCGATTATCAGTATATCCTCTTTTGAAACGCACTTGCCGGGTGATTCAAAATCCATGCGTACAATGTAGGGCATATAGTTTATCATCTTCATGACATCGATGTAGCCGAAATCGGGGTAGAAGCGGTTGATTATCGTGCAAAGGGCGGTGCCGTGGGTAGCGATGGCTATGGTCTCGTCCGGGTGCTGTCTTATAGCCGTTTCCAGCGCATTGACGCAGCGGGTCTGTACCTCGGAAAGACATTCGCCGCCCTCGTTGCGGTACTCCTTGTCGTACCACTGCCTTTTGACATAGCTGTAGAAGTGGTCGGGTATCCATTGACCCACCACACGTTCACGGAAGTCGCTGTTCAGCTCCACCTGCAGGTTCAGCTCCTGCGCAAGGCTGCCGATGGTCTGCAAGGCACGCATGTGGGGGCTGGAGATGATATGGGTTATCCCCTTGTTCTTCATGATCTCGGTGACCTTTTCCGTGTCATCTTGCCCCACCACGGTCAGGGGACGGGTGGCGTCGTCACGGGATAAATGGTCGGACTGGGCGTGGCGAATGAAATATACTGTGGTCATTGCTCAGATCCTCCTCGTTTTTTGGTAGCTGATTGTATGTGATGATAATAAGTTGTTTTGTATGGTCGCTGCCCCTCGGTGAGCAGCACGTTCCGTCTTTCACGGCATCAGAACCGAAAAGCCGATAAAACTCAGCAGACAGTCATACGGTTTAAAAAAGTTACTGTTTTCTGAGTATATCAAGCGAGTGATCGGACGCTCCCACCAGCTCCTGCCTCTCGCAAACGGATAAAGTATATCTGATATACCTATTATACATTATTTTATCAAATTCGTCTACCTTTTGGGGAAAAAATTGTGTAAACATATCCGTTCCCACATAATGCAGCCGTGTCCAGTCAAAGTGACTGTCAAGGCGGTCAACGTCCTCTTTCCTGCACACGTCGATAACGTTGTCGGGATTGGGTATGGGAACCAGTTTTTCTTCGTCAAGCAGCTTATTCTCCAAAACATGGTCGTACTGCCCTCTGTCGAAGGCAAAACGTATCATGGCGGAATCAAACTGACAGTAAGCCACGAACACAAGCCCGCCCTTTTTCGCTACTCTGTGCGCTTCGCTCAGACACTGCAATTTATCCTCGTCCGTAAACAAATGATACATGGGACCCAGCACCAGCACAATATCAAAGGTCCCGTCCTCGTAAAACGATAAATCAAGCGCATTTCCCTGTCTTGCGTTTATATTGTCGTCGGGCAGAATGTGCTGTTTCAGAACGTCAAGATTGGACTGCACCAATTCCACGGCGTCCACCCGATACCCCTTGTGAGCGTAGTGGAGAGAGTACCGTCCCGTAGCTGCGCCCACTTCAAGAATGCGGTCGCCCTGTTTGAGGTATTTGTCTATATAGTGGGTAGTTACCGTAAACTCGACCTTGCCGCTGGGAGAGGTCAGTCGCTCGTCCTCGTTCTGATTTGCGTAAAATTCTTCCAGTCGTGTCATGGTTACCTCCGCCAAATCAGATAACGGCTTTAATCATGCTCTTTTTACCTTTCTTAACGACAACAAAATCCGTTATCTCTATCATCTCGCCCATATCCGCTATCTTCTTATCGTCAACGGCGGCTCCGCCCTGCTGTACCACGGTCCTTGCGTCACGCTTGGAGCTGCAAAGCCCTGTCTTTACCAGCAGGTCGACAATGTTTATCTTCCCGTCGGTCAGGTCCTCGGCAGCTAACTTCACCTCAGGCATATTATCGCTTACCCCCGAGCCGCCGAACAGAGACTTTGCGGCTTCGAGAGCCTTGTCCGCCTCCTCCTTGCCGTGTACCAGCGCCGTCAGCTCATGAGCCAGCACCTCCTTAGCCTTGTTCAGCTCAGAACCGCTCATGGTGCGCTCCATTTCCTCTATCTCCTCGATAGGCAGGAAGGTCAGCATTTTCAGGCACTTGATAACGTCGGCGTCGGCAACGTTGCGCCAGTACTGGAAAAACTCGTAGGGCGTCGTCTTTTCGGCGTCAAGCCACACTGCGCCCTTTTCCGTCTTGCCCATCTTCTTGCCCTCGCTGTTCAGCAGCAGGGTTATCGTCATTGCGTAAGCGTCCTTGCCCAGCTTGCGGCGGATAAGCTCGGTGCCGCCCAGCATATTCGACCACTGGTCGTCCCCGCCGAACTGCATATTGCAGCCGTACTTCTCGTACAGCATAAGGAAGTCGTAGCTCTGCATTATCATGTAGTTGAACTCCAAGAAGGACAGACCTCTCTCCATTCTCTGCTTGTAGCACTCTGCGGCTAACATTCTGTTGACGCTGAAGTGAGGTCCTACGTCACGGAGCAGCTCCACATAGTTCAGGTCCAGCAGCCAGTCGGCGTTGTTCACCATTATCGCCTTGTCCTCGGAGAAGTCGATAAACCGTGCCATCTGCTTCTTGAAGCAGGCGATGTTGTGGTCGATGTCCTCTTTTGTGAGCATTTTTCTCATGTCGGTCTTTCCCGAGGGGTCGCCTATCATGCCCGTTCCGCCGCCAAGCAGTGCTATAGGGCGGTTGCCCGCCTGCTGTAAGCGCTTCATAAGGCACAGCGCCATGAAGTGACCTACATGGAGGCTGTCGGCGGTGGGGTCGAAGCCGATGTAGAAGGTTGCTTTGCCTGCGTTTATCAGGTTTTTGATTTCTTCCTCGTCTGTCAATTGGGCTAATAAGCCGCGTCTTTGAAGTTCTTCGTAGATAGTCATTTTTTGTTCTCCCTTTCTTTTATCAGTTGATTTTTTGTTCCATTATAAAAGTGCGTGGGGTGAAGCCCATCGCTTGATAAAAGCTTTTTGCGCTTTCGTTGAACGCCGATACGCCAAGCTGTACCGAGGTACAGGCGTTTTCTCTTGCAAATTCCCTGATGTATCCCATCAGCCTCCTGCCTGTCCCCTGTCTGCGGCGACTTTCGTCCACCGCAAAGCAGTCTACATAACACAGCCTGCGGGGAAATTTCTCCTCGGCGGTAACGTCAAGCAGCTTTACTGCGGCAAAGGCGGTTATGCCGCCCTCGTCGGCTACAAGCACCTCGGCGTTCTCCCCCTTTACATACCACTCCAGTCTGTCCCGGAAAAATTCGATGGGCACGGTGCGGAAGCTCTCCGGCTTCGCTTTCACATGAAGCTCATGGAGCTGTCGGAATATTTCGGCAGTTTGAGGTATGTCGTCAAGTGTTGCTTTTCTGAACATTTTTTCGTTCCTTTCATACATTATTTCTGTATTTCGGGAGCTCTGTAAACGATGGAATTTCTAACAAATCCCACGGATATCACGACCTTTCAGGCGGCTAAACAACAAACGCCCCCTGCATAGCAGAGGGCGAATTACCGCGGTACCACCTCAGTTTACGGCAGAATACACCGCCGCCTCGTTAGCTGTAACGGGCTTACCCGTACCCCACTACTGACACGGCGACGGCAAGGACGCCGTTGGTGTTCACCCAAAGGCGTGGCATGGACGCCACGCCAACAGAGTGAACACCTGTTCGCAGGGTCGCTCAGGAATGTATTTCGCCGCCTCAGCCGCCCCCTTCCACCATGCGGAGGCTCTCTGTGGGTCTGTACAGCGGGTACTTCTTTCCGTCAACGCTTTGTTTGTTGTAGTTTAACACGGTTTTTCCGTTTTGTCAAGTAGTTGGTCGGAGAATAGGGGATAGCTGCTCAGGCTGAATGGACTGCCCCTTTCGTGAAGCTCAGCTCCCGCACTGCTGTCGGTAAGAGGTGCTTTCGCACTGCGCTGTGGGGCGGCAAAGCCGCGGTTGGGCGCTTCGCGCCCAACCCAACGATTTGCTTCGCAAATCGTTGCTTTTTCGGCTCCGCCGAAAAAGGCGGCTTCGCCGCCGCACCGACGTTCTTCCCCTCCTGCCTGTTCCAAACCGAACAGCGGGAGCTCAGCAGATCGGGGCACTCCCTCCCGACCCGACAACTATTTGACAATCCCCCCATTTTGCGTTACAATAAAACCACCAAACGAAAAGGAAGCACCCCGATGTCGATTTTTGATATTTTCAAAAAAATAGAATCCGAGAAAAAGCCGCAGCAGCCGGTGGATTTCATCATAGCCGGCTTAGGCAACCCCGGCACGAAGTACGAGGACACCCGCCACAACAGCGGCTTCATGGCGGTGGAGGTCTTAGCGGAAAAGCTGGGCGTGCAGCTGAAAAAGCTCCGCTTCAAGTCCCTGACGGCGGAGGCGGACATAGGCGGTCACCGCTGCCTGCTGATGAAGCCCACCACCTTCATGAACAACAGCGGCGACGCCATAGAGGAGGCGGCGCATTTCTACAAAATACCCCCCGAAAACACGCTCGTGATCTACGACGACATAACCCTCGACGTAGGCAGGCTCCGCATAAGGGGAAAAGGCAGCGACGGCGGACACAACGGCATGAAAAGCGTGATCCTCCGCCTGAACACCGACGCCTTCCCCCGCATAAGAATAGGCGTGGGCAAAAAGCCCCACCCCGACTACGACCTTGCGGACTGGGTGCTGTCCCGCTTTACCAAGGCGGAGGGCGAGCTGCTTATGCCCGCCCTGACGGGTGCGGCGCAGGCGGCGGAGCTGATAGTGCAGGGCAAGCTGAATGAGGCGATGAACAAATTCAACTGACCCGAATCGCAAAAAGCCCCCAAAAATCTTGACAAAACGCAGCATTTTTGGTACAATTATAATGTATCATCAGCGGCAGCACAAAAACCCGAAAAAACGGCGATTTTTGTTGCTTCACATTTTTATCCGACCCGAACAGCCGGAAAGTCCGCTTGAAATAATTGCCCGAAAAGGCAGGGGAGCAGGATATGAGTAATAACGACAACAACATCAAGGTGGATATGACTAAGACCATCACCGAGAAAATGGTAAAGCTGCACGTTTTGTTCGTCTTTACGGCAGGCGTCGTTTTCGGCGCTATGAACATGATGAGCGGCGACATTGCAGTAGGTGCGATCATCATGGGAGTGGTGGTAGTAGCGGCGGCGATAACGCTGCTGACAAAGGATAAGATAAAAAGGGTCAATCGAGGTCTTATCCTGTCAATGACCCAGCTTACGCTGATAGTGGTGGCGTCTGTGGTAAAGCATGAGGTACACGGAATGTTCCCCCTGATGATAGCGTCCATGGTAGTTTCAGGCATTTACTTCCACAAGCCCACACTTATCGTTCACTGGGTAGGCATGGACGCAGTGGCTCTGATCGGTCTTGCGTTAAGGGATATGTTCTACGCAGGACAGGAATACGACTTCCTTATAAAGGGAATACTGGGTATAAACGTAGGCGCATTCATGCTCATGTATCTGGTAAAGGTGTGCATCACCAATCTGGGCACCTCGCAGGCGGCAAGAGCCGAGGCAGACAAGCTGGTTGAGCAGGTCAAGGCAAAGATGGAGGAGACCAGCGCCATGGCGGAGCAGCAGAAGGACGTGGTTACCCGCATAGCTACCATTTCCTCCACGGTAAGGACTTCCTCCGACCAGATGCTGGACATTGCCTCACAGATAAGCTCCTCTGCGGAAGAAGAGCTGGCGAATATAGACGAGATCTCCAAGGAAGTAAACGATATGGCGGCGCAGACTCAGGAGAGCCTTGCCGAGTCCGAGAGGGCGGCGAAGGCGGCAGAGGAAAGCACCCGTCTCCTCAACGAAAGCAACGAGGAGGTAAAGCAGATGGTGCACGCAATGGGCGCCATCGAGGAGGCTTCCTCCAAGATACGCACCATCGTAAAAGCCATCGAGGACATCGCCTTCCAGACCAACATACTTGCGCTCAACGCCTCTGTTGAAGCGGCAAGAGCAGGCGAAGCAGGCAAGGGCTTTGCGGTAGTTGCGGACGAGGTAAGGAACCTTGCGGGCAAGAGCTCCGATTCCGTAAAGAACACCACCACCCTTATCAACGAGTCCCTTGACGCGGTACAGCAGGGCAGAGACCTTGCAGACGCAGTCATGAAGAGCATGGGCGCAGTAATAGAGACTGCCGAGGAAAGCGCAAAGCACGCCGAGCTTATCAGCCAGCTCAACCGCAGACAGGCGTCCTCCGTTTCCTCCGTCAAGATGCACATCGAGACCATCTCCCAGATGGTAGCCCAGAGCACTCAGTCCTCTGAGGAAAGCTCCCAGATAGCCACCTCCGTAGCAGACGAGGCAAAGCGCATGGACGACATTGTGAGCAATTTCAAGTAATACATAAGAAGAATAAAAAAGAGCTGCTGCCGAATAACGGCAGCGGCTCTGTTTTTTTGCGTTCAATTGCACCCGCAACACTTATCTTCGTCCAACCGCAAGACCTGTCAATATTTTTTAGGCTGCGGGAGCGTCCTCCGACGCTCCGATAAGCTCCTCAAGGCGGGAGGTAAGATAATCGTATCTGTATGTCAGAAGGTACATGACGCCTTTTGTGTTATCGAGGGAGTACTGATAGTTGAACCAGTAGAGGCTGGAGAAAATGTTGCCGTCGGCTTCAACGCAGGGCTTTATCATCTCGTAGATACGCTCCACCTGCTCCTTCAGCTCGGGCAGCCAATCGGTGAGCCTGCCGCAGTAATCCAGATACCTTGCGTAGTATTCCTCTACCGCCAGCAGCTTTTTCGCCAGCGGGCGGCTGTTGACGGAAGAAGCGTCGAAAACGTCGATGGTGGGCGAAGCGATATCGGTATAGGCGCTCATGCTGGGCGCATTCATATCCCAAGGGAGCATGACCAGCCTTCCGTCCGCATTGTAGAAGTAGTAGTTATGCGCATATATCCCGCAGTAGCCGTCACGGTTGTCCAGCACGGCGTTTACCGCAAACATTTTCAGCACCGAGTCCACGTCTATACAGCTTTCGATATCTCCCTTTTCACCCGTAGGAGTTTCGTCCAGGACTTCGATAAGCCGCTGTATATCCTCCATGGAGGTGTCGGAGCCTTTTTTCTGGGTGAAGCAGGAAAGGGACATGAAGGTTTCAAGGGTAGCTCCGTTTTCCCCCTCGTAAAGATTGTGCTTGTGGGAGCCGAAATGCCGTTCGAGATAGCTTTTGTCTATCGCCTCGATACCAACGTAGAAGCCCTTCAGCTCGTCGTTCAGATACACGTTGAAGTAGGTCACGCAGGAGGTGTACCCGTCCAGTATCTGAAACGCCTCATAGCAGATATAATCCCTTATGAAGGCGAAGTCGTCCCCTCCGTTATTCAGCGCAAGCTCGTCAAGCCCCATAAAGGTCTGGTCGTCCACATACTTGTCAAACTTTATTTTAAAGGGATACTTGGTACCCTTTTCGATGGCGTATTCAAGGGAGGCGTGCCCCCTCGTCCGCAGTCCGACGTTTTCCACCCGCTCTCCGTCTATGCTGACGTTTGCGGGGTGATAATCGCCGTTATACGGGTTATTCTTTATTGCCTGCCATTCCTGTTCGTCTATCTCTATCCTTATTTCGTGGACCTTTTCCTCCAGCATCCACTCCACATATTCAGGCTGCGGGTCCTCGATCACCTCGGGCACTGTGCTTACGGGCTCGGTGTCCGTCTCGCTTTCGGAGACTGCCTCGGTGGCGGTGGTAGTCTGCTCCCCCTCGGTGCCGACGGTGTCCGAGGTGCTCCGACTGTCGGCAGGCGGGTCGGGGTCAGCCGCCCCGCAGCCCGCAAAGATAACGGCTGCAAGCAGCACGCACACTGCTTTTATTTTTTTCATTTATCTCAACCTCCGGCGCTTATCATCGAACTGTTCAGCCGCAAAAAACGACCGTCTACCGCATTATACACCATCTTTTTCCAAATGTCAACTTATACGCTTGCAAAGACGGAGGAAAAGTGGTACAATAACCTCATGCCGCAAGCAGGCAAATACTGTTTCAGGATAAAAAAATGGAGCTGCAAGTCATAGGTCACGTCAGAAGCGATTTCCCCGAAAAGTTCGGCATACCGAGGCAAAGCGGGCTGGTGCCGGAGCTGAAGTCGCGTATCGTTTTCGAGCCGGAATACCGTGTTCCCGAAGCCTTCAGAGGGCTGGAGGGTTATTCCCGAATATGGATAATATGGCAGTTTTCCGAAACGGTTCGGGAAAACTGGTCGCCTACCGTGCGCCCGCCCCGACTTGGCGGCAACAGGCGTGTAGGCGTTTTCGCAAGCCGTTCCCCCTTCCGCCCCAATCCCATCGGGCTGTCCTCGGTGGCGCTGGACAGGATAGAGACCGACGCCCCTGACGGGATAGTCCTGCACATATCCGGAGCGGACATCATGGACGGCACTCCCGTGCTGGACATCAAGCCTTACCTGCCTTATGCGGACGCTTATCCCGACGAAAGGGGCGGCTTTGCCCTTCAGCGGAGAGAGGGCATTCTTCGGGTGGAGCTTCCCGAAAGACTGCTGGCGGCGATACCCGAGGAAAAGCGTGAGGCGCTGACGGCGGTGCTGGCGCAGGACCCCCGCCCCGCATATCATGAGGAGCCGGAGAGGGTGTACACCATGAGCTTTGCGGGTCTTGAGGTCAGCTTTACCGTTGACGGGGAGAGGCTGGCAGTGCACAGTGTAGAGTGTAAAGTGTAAAGTGCAGAGTTGAGGAATATTTTTTTCCGGGAGAAAAATATGATATAAAAAAAGCCGAGTGCGAAATCAGCACTCGGCTTTTTATATCCGTTTTTCGCCATAGGCGAAAAACTCCATGACTTTTCACTGTGCACTATGCACCGTACACTGTCAGCCCACTCCCTCCGTAAGCTCCACATCAAAATCCAGCGTGGTGGAGCTGGTAAAGCCGAAGGGGTTGGTGGTGCTGGAGGTAATGCGTGAAACGGTCACCGTCACCGTATCTCCTGCGTGCTTATCCTTCAGTATCACCTGCAGGTCGTTGAGGGAGGATATCTTCTTGCCGTTTACTGCGGTGATAACGTCGCCTACTCTCAGCTCGCTTTTTGAAACGGGAGCGTCGGGCTTTATCTCCGTTACCAGCAGCCCGGTGGCTGCCAGACCGTAAAGCTGGGCGGTGTACTCGTTTATCGCTACCGTGGTGATGCCCAGCACGGGTCTGCCGGTGACATAGCCGTAGTTTATCAGGTCGCTGATGACCGGCTTTGCCTCGTTTATGGTTATGGCAAAGCCCAAATTCTCTATGCTGGTGGAGGAGCTGCCGGATACCAGCTTTGAATTGACGATGCCTATCACGTTGCCGTACATATCGAAAAGCCCGCCGCCGGAGTTGCCGGGGTTGATCGCGGCGTTCGTCTGTATCGAGCTCAGCTCGTAGCCTACCTCCGAGGAGTAGTAGCGGTTGAGTCCCGAGATGATGCCGTTGGTGATGGTCTTGCTCAGTCCCGCAGGATTGCCGATGGCGCAGACCTCCTGTCCTACTTTAAGGCTGTCGCTGTCGCCCAGCGCTGCGGCGGTGAGCGGCTCTTCACGGCTTATTTTAAGCACCGCAAGGTCGGTGGCGCTGTCGTAGCCCACCAGCACCGCCTCTATCTCCTCATTGTCGCTGTAAGCGTCGGCGACTACCACGGAAACCTTTGCGCAGCCCTCCACCACATGGGCGTTGGTGACGATGTAGCCGTCGGTGGTGAAGATAACGCCGCTGCCCTCGCCGTAAAGGGTGTAGCTGTCGTTTCTGCGGATGTAGTTCTTGACCTCCACTATGCTTTCGTTCACCAGCTCAAAAAGCTCCTGATAGGTGTACTCGGTGGTGGTGTTTATGGTGACGGTGTTTTCCAGCGAGGTAAGGTCGCTGCTGACCTCCGTCTCGGGCTTGGTGTACTCGGTGGTGGTGGGGGAGGTTTGCTCAGGCTCGTCGTCCTCGGACTGTGAAGGAGCGCTGCCGCCCTCTCCGCTGTCCTGCGTTACGAAGGAATCTCTGCTGACCGTGCCTGCCAGCAGAGCGCCGCCGAAGCCGCTCAGACTGCCTACCGCTATCGCCGCCACCAGCATTCCCACCACAAGTCCTGTAGAGACTTTTTTCTTTTTGGGAGGCTGTGGAGGGGGCGGTGCATAGTAGCCGCCGTTCATCATGCCCTGAGCGGTGGTGAAATTGTACTGGGGCTGCTGCTGACGGTACTCGCTGTTCATTATGTTGTTTTCGTTGTCGTACATGACGGGATCGACTTCCTTTCTTGGAATGCTCTATGATTGGATTATAATACTGATTTGTGACAGGAAAGTGTGGGAATGCTTACGGAATGGTGGTTTTTTAAAAATTTTGCCTTTCACAGGCGGTGTTATTTTGTCTTTACAGCTGCCCTCTTGTTATAGTGTTTTTGCTTGCTTTCACAGGCTGTGTTCTTGTCTTTATAACTGCCCTCTTATTAGCAATCTTTTATCCGTCTTTCACATGAATCGGCGGGCTGCCGCCCTGCACCCGCCTTAAGAGGGTGTCTT
>JAFLUH010000065.1:8471-11773 GCA_022508895.1 Oscillospiraceae bacterium | reverse complement strand
AATAAGACAAAATAAGGAAAGGAAGGAAATCACACATGGAAAAGAACAAGACCACTGCACTTTTATTATGCATATTCCTTGGAACTCTGGGAGTGCACAGGTTCTATGAAGGCAAGATCGGGACCGGCGTCCTTTACCTGCTTACCGGGGGACTGTTCCTTGTAGGGTGGATCTATGATATCATAAGGATCGCAAAGCAGTCTAACCCTTATTTCGTAGAAAAAAAGTAGTGCTTAACAGTAAAAAAACGCTTAACGTAACGTTAAGCGTTTTTGATTTATAATCACAGTCTGTTCTTGAACTCACTGTACCCGAACATCTTCAGCGGGTCCACTCCCATGCCGTCCCACAGGTAAATTCCCGGCAGAGGCATTCCGTTGAAGGTGTTGTTTTTCACCATTGAGTATATCGCCATGTCCTCAAAGTAGAGGCGGTCGCCCACCTTCAGCGGGGCGTCGAAGCTGTAGTCCCCGATAATGTCGCCTGCAAGACAGGTCTTGCCGCCCAGTCGGTAGGCGTAGGGCTTTTCCTGCGGCTGTCCCGCATTGACGATATTGGGACGGTAGGGCATTTCCAGCACGTCGGGCATGTGGCAGGCGGCTGAGGTGTCAAGTATGGCTATGTTGATGCCGTTGGTGAAAACGTCCAGCACCGTTGCGGCAAGAGTGCCTGCGTTCAGGGCGACCGCCTCTCCCGGCTCTAAATATACCTGCAAATCGTAGGTGTTTGCGAAATGGCGGACCGTCTTTACCAGCAGGTCAACGTCGTAGTCTGAGCGGGTTATGTGATGACCGCCGCCCATGTTGAGCCACTTTGCTTTGGGCAGGAGGTCCTTGAACTTCTCCTCGAATACTTTTGCGGTCGAGGCAAGGGCGTCGGCGTTCTGCTCGCAGAGGGTGTGAAAGTGCAGCCCCTCAATGCCCTCGGGAAGGCTGCTTCCGAAGGCGGAACGGGTCACTCCAAGTCTTGAAAAAGGAGCGCAGGGGTCGTAAATGCTCTTTTTCTGGGTGGAGTGCTCGGGATTTACCCGTATGCCGCAGCTTGGCTTTTTGCGGGAGGACAGCACCTTTCCCCTGAACCGCTCCCACTGACGGACGCTGTTGAAGCTGATATGGTCGCATATCTTCAGCAGCTCGTCGAACTCCTTGTCGGTGTAGGCGGGAGAGAAAACGTGGTTCTCCTTCTTCATTTCCTCGTGTCCGAGACGTGCCTCGTAAAGTCCGCTGGCGGTGCAGCCGCTGATGTACTTCCCTATGAGGGGGTAGGTCTGGTATACCGAGTAGCACTTCTGGGCAAGAAGTATCTTGGCGCCGCTTGCCCGCTCCACCTGCTGCAAAAGCTGCAAATTCCGCTCAAGCTGCACCTTGTCGATGATGTAGGCGGGGGTCTCTACGCTCTCAAATTGCTCAAAATCGTTCATTTTCAGTCCACCAAGGTCGGGTCAAAGGTTTCCTGCCAAGGCAGTCCCCATTTGTTCAGCGCTTCCATGAAGGGGTCGGGGTCGAATTCCTCGATATTGTACACCCCTGCGTCCTTCCATGTGCCGTTCATAAGGAGCATTGCGCCTATCATGGCGGGAACGCCTGTGGTGTAGCTTATTGCCTGGCTGCCTACCTCTTTGTAGCACTCCTGATGGTCGCAGATGTTGTAGACGTAGTACTTTACGTCCTTGCCGTCCTTCTTGCCCTGCATTATGCAGCCGATGTTGGTTTTGCCCTTGGTGCGGGGACCCAGCGAGGCGGGGTCGGGGAGCACCGCTTTCAGGAACTGCAAAGGCACTATCTGCATTCCCTGATACTCTATCGGCTCGATGGAGGTCATTCCCACGTTTTCAAGGCATTTCAGGTGCGTTAAGTAGCTCTGTCCGAAGGTCATGAAGAAGCGTATGCGCTTTATCCCCTTGATGTTCAGAGCAAGGCTCTCCAGCTCCTCATGGTGGAGCAGGTACATATCCTTTTCGCCTACGCCGTCAAAGTCGTAGACACGCTTTATCTCCATGGGCTTGGTCTCCACCCAGCCGCCGTTTTCCCAGTAGCTTCCGTTGGCGCTGACCTCACGGATATTTATTTCGGGGTTGAAGTTGGTGGCAAAGGGGTAGCCGTGGTCGCCGCCGTTGCAGTCCAATATGTCGATGTAGTTTATCTCGTCGAAGTAATGCTTCTGGGCGTAGGCGCAGAAAACGCCGGTAACGCCCGGGTCGAAGCCGCTGCCTAAAAGGGCGGTAATACCTGCCTCTTTGAACTTCTCACGGTACGCCCACTGCCATTTGTACTCGAACTTCGCCGTTTCGGGGGGCTCGTAGTTGGCGGTGTCAACGTAATTCGTTTTGGTGGCAAGGCAGGCTTCCATTATGGTCAGGTCCTGATAGGGCAGAGCGAGGTTCAGCACCACGTCGGGCTTGTAGCCGTTTATCAGGGCTATCAGCTCCTCCACGTTGTCGGCGTTTACCTGTGCTGTTTCTATCACGGTCCTGCTCTTGCCTGCGGCTTCTATCTCAGCCTTTATTTTGTCGCATTTGGACTTGGTGCGGCTGGCTATGAGTATGCCCTCGAAAACTGTGTCGTTCTGGCAGCATTTGTGTATCGCCACTCCCGCTACGCCGCCGCAGCCGATTATTAAGCATTTTCCCATTTTTTATTTCCTCCATGTGTTTTTATATTTTTGACGGTGCTTGAAATAGTATATCTGATTTTTGATATTTTTGCCCATGTCCTCGTAGAAAAACAGGATAAAGACCAGTAACGCAGCGATTATCGACGCTCTTGCAGTCCAATCTCCAAAAATAAATCCGATAATAAAGAATATCAGGTCCACCAAAGCGACCCATTTCGCCTGTATCGGAAGAAAAAACATCACCCTCAGCTGAGCATTGGGATACAGCGCCGCAAAAGCGAAGAACAGAGAGTAGTTCAGGTACATATTGGACGTGAAGCCCGTTATAAAGCCTGCAATTATGGTGAAAATCATGCCCACAAGGTAGTACAGATTGAACTTGAAGCTGCCCCATGCGTTTTCAAGGCTGCTGCCGATAAACCATGCAAAGTAGAGGTTTATTATCAGTATCACTATCCTGTAATCGGGAGGGACAAATATCCATGTGATCGCCCGCCACCACTCTCCGCCAAGTATAAGGTCACGGCTGAAGAACAGGTAAAGGGTCAGCGATGTGTTGGGGACAAACATTTCCACAATGAATACTCCCGCCGTGGCGATGACGATGTAGAGCATTAAATTCGGTATGCAGATATTTCGGAATTTGTAGGATATTCGGTCAAGGAAACGGTTCATTTCTGCTCCTTTCG
>JAFLUH010000065.1:0-8371 GCA_022508895.1 Oscillospiraceae bacterium | reverse complement strand
CACCACTGCAAGCAGCAATTCACGCAGCGCTTTGCAGGCGGCTGCGGTGCTTGTTCCCGATGGGTCGTAGGGCGGTGACAGCTCGTTGATGTCGGCGGCGACAACGTTAAGCTGCCCTACCGTGATTATGCCCCGAATAAGCTCGTTAAAGCTTATCCCGCCCGCTTCGGGTGTGCCTGTACCGGGAAATACGGAGCTGTCCAGCACGTCAAGGTCTATGGTGAAGTAGACGGGCTTGCCCTGCAGCCTGCCGCAAACCTCCTCCAGTGTATCAAGTGTGAATTTATTCATGCAGGTGTGGGAGCCTGCAAAGGCAAATTCCTCACGGTCGCCGCTGCGGATACCGAACTGGAATATCCTGCCGTCCCCTAATATGTCGTGGCAGCGGCGCAGGACGCAGGCGTGGGATAATTCCTCGCCCAAGTATTCCTGCCGCAGGTCGGCGTGAGCGTCAAAGTGGATAATATGCAGGTCGGGGTATTTTTTTGCAGCGGCTCGGACTGCGCCGAGGGTCACTAAATGCTCGCCGCCTATCATTATGGGGGTTTTATCGGCTTGCAGGACTTCTGCCGTGTAGTCCTCTATGATTTTCAGGACACGTTCCGTGTTGCCGAAGGGCAGGTCAAGCTCGCCGCCGTCATACACCCTGATGTCCTCCAAGTCCCTGTCCTGATAGGGGCTGTAGGTCTCTATCCCGTAGCTTTCGCCCCGTATCTGCCTGCCTGCAAAGCGGGCGCCGGGGCGGTAGCTGGTGGTGCCGTCGAAGGGAGCGCCGAATATGACCGCCTTTGCGCTGTCAAAGTCGCTGTCGCAGGCGATAAACGTTTCTACATTCATACTATCCCCTCCACGTTCTCCAGCAGCTCCTGAACGTAATTGGGCAATGCGAATGCGCCGATATGGAGCGGGGGGTTGTAATACCGTGTTTTTATGCCTAATTCAAGCCAGCGCTTGCCGTCGTAGTCCTTTACCGGGTGGAGCTGCTTTGAGGCAAAGCCGAAAAGCCAGTGTCCCGAAGGGTAGGTGGGAATGTGGGCTTGGTAGACCTTGCTGATGGGGAAGCTCTCCACTATGCGCTTGTGGGCACGCTGCATGGCTATCCTGTCCTCCTTGTAGAAGGGGCTTTCGCACTGGTTCACCATTATTCCCTTTTCGGTAAGGGCTTTGTAGCAGTTGCCGTAAAATTCCTTGGTGAACAGACCCTCCCCCGGTCCGAAGGGGTCGGTGCTGTCCACTATTATCAGGTCGTATTCGTTCTCACAGCGGCGGACGAAGCGCAAGCCGTCCTGATAATGCAGGTTCAGGCGGGGATCGTCGAAGCAGCAGGCGGTTTGGGGCAAAAATTCCCTGCACACCTCCACCACTCTTTCGTCTATCTCCACCAGATCTATTTTTTCAACCGTTTTGTAGCGGGCAAGCTCACGGACTGCGCCGCCGTCCCCTGCGCCTATCACAAGGACGGTTTTTATTTCGGGATTTACCGCCATGGGGACGTGGGTTATCATTTCGTGGTAGATGAACTCGTCACGCTCCGTCAGCATCATGTAGCCGTCTAACGTCAGAAATCTGCCGAACTCCTCCGATTCAAACACGTCTATCCGCTGGAAGTCGCTTTGCTCGGTGTGGAGCTGTTTTTCTACCTTTATGGAGAGCTTTACGCCGCTTGCGTGAAACTCGCTGAACCATAAGTCCATATTTTTACCTCTATCTGATTACATTCAATCTGTCAATGTTCATGTCCTCTGCTCCCGTCATGAAGCAGCCTTTTTCCTTGGCGTATCTGATGTAGTTTATTATCTCGTCGGTTATCGTTTCGCCGGGGGACAATATCGGTATCCCGGGGGGATAGCACATGACAAATTCGCTGCAAATGCGCCCTGCGCTTGCTTCAAGGGGCAGGGACTCCTTTTCGGCGTAGAAGGCTTCCTGCGGCGTTGCGGAGACGATGGGAGCGATGTACTCGGATATCAGCATTCCCGCTTTGTCCTTCCTGTAGCGGCGGCGTATCTCGGAAAGCGCGCCTACAAGCCGCTCTATGTCACGCTCACGGTCGCCTACGCTGACGTAGGCAAGTATATTTCCCATGTCGCCGAACTCTATCTGAATATCGTAGTCGTCACGGAGAATGTCGTAGACCTCTATCCCCGCAAGTCCTATGTCTATGGTGTTTACCGACAGCTTTGTGGCGTCGAAGGCGTATATGCTGTCGCCGTTGACTATCTCTTTTGCGTAAGCGTAGTAGTCGCCTATGCGGTTTATCTCCTCCCTTGCGTAGGAGGCGAGACCCACTACACGGCGGAATATCTCTTTGCCCTTTACCGCAAGGTTCTGGCGGCTTATGTCAAGGCTGGACATGAACAGGTAGGAGCCGCTGGTGGTCTGGGTAAGGTTGATTATCTGGCGGACGTGGGCGGGGCTCATGTTCTGTCCCGTCAGCAGAAAGCTGCTCTGGGTAAGGCTTCCGCCGCTTTTATGCATACTTACCGCCGCCATGTCTGCCCCTGCCGCCATTGCGCTCATGGGCAGGTCCTCGCCGAAGTAGAAGTGTGTGCCGTGGGCTTCGTCCGCAAGCATGAGCATATCGTGGGCGTGGGCAAGGTCGGTTATTTTTTTGATGTCGCTGCAAATGCCGTAGTAGGTGGGGTTGTTGACAAGAACGGCTTTTGCGTCGGGGTTATCACGAATGGCTTTTTCTACGTCGGATACGCTCATGCCCAAGGAAATGCCCAGGCGCTTGTCAACGGCGGGGTTCACGTAGACGGGTACTGCGCCGCTGAGCACCATTGCGTTTATCACGCTGCGGTGGACGTTTCTCGGAAGTATTATCTTGTCCCCACGCTTTGCGGCGGAGAGCACCATTGCCTGCACCGCAGAGGTAGTTCCCCCCACCATGAAAAAGGCGTAGCCTGCGCCGAAAGCGTCGGCGGCAAGCTCCTCGGCTTCCTTTATCACCGAGACGGGGTGACACAGGTTGTCGAGAGGGCGCATGGAGTTCACGTCAAGGCTCATGCAGCGCTTGCCGAGAAATTCGGTAAGCTCGGGATTGCCCTTGCCCCGCTTGTGTCCGGGGACGTCGAAGGGGACTACACGGTTCTTTTCAAATTCCTCTAAGGCCTCTTTTATCGGCGCTCTGTTCTGATCCATTTCTTATCCTTTATTCGTAAATGTTGCTTCCGCTGAATATCTCTATCATCTCCCGCCGCAGGTTGCTGGTGATGTCAAGGCGTGTCTTGGGCGGAAGCTCGTAAACGTCCTGATTGAACAGGTAGTTCTGCAGGTCTATCTCCTTAATGAGCATCTTGGTGTGGAAGATGTTGGACTGGTACACGTTTACGTCAACTGCGTCGTATTTTTTCAGCGTATTGGCGTCGATGTAGTCCTGTATGGAGGTTATGCTGTGGTCGGTGAACAGCTTTTTGCCTGAAATGTCACGGGTAAAGCCCCTTATGCGGTAGTCCATGGTGATGATGTCGCTGTCAAAGCTGCCTATAAGGTAGTCCAGCGTGGAAAGCGGGGTTATCTTGCCGCAGGTGGCTACGTCTATGTCTACTCTGAAGGTCGCTATTGAGTTTTCGGGGTGGTACTCGGGGTAGGTGTGGACGGTGACGTGGCTTTTGTCAAGGTGGGCTACCACCGCCTCCCCTTCGCCCTTTTTCTTTTTGGAGCCCTCGGAGATGAGGCAGGTCACGGAAGCGCCCTGGGGCTCGTAGTCCTGACTGGAGATATTCAGCACCTGTGCGCCTATCATCTCGGTGAGGGTGGTCAGTATCGAAGTGAGGCGCTGGCTGTTATACTGCTCGTCGATGTAGGCGACGTAGTCACGCTGCTCACGCTCGGTCTTGGCGTAGCATACGTCGTAGATATTGAAGCTGAGGGATTTTGTGAGATTGTTGAAGCCGTAGAGCCGCAGTTTGTTTTCCATTTTTTGTATTTCCTTTATCAAAAATAAATGCCCAAGGTATATCCTTGAGCATACAATATCAAATTATGCGGGTGACCGCCTTTCAGAGTCTATACAGCAAGAAACTTTTACCACTCTTATTGATATTGAAAAGTACCCACTTGGATACAGCCCAAAGAAAAATTTAAAACCCGTAAGGTTAAAAACCAAAGCACATAAGTGCTTTAATCAATAATGCGACTTTCTTGGAAACAGTCATCCCGTTTCACTCTGTTGGTCACTAAGTTAGATTATACACCATCATTCCCAAAAATGCAAGAAAAATTTTACATAAAGTTAAATTTTTTTGCAATTGACAAATCCCATATAAAAGGGTATAATTGTATCACGTTTAATTGGAGGAAATTATGGAAAAGAAAACCATAAACATGGTGTCCATGGCTACCAGCGTAAAGGGGCAGGGAGTAGGCTCCGCCTATATGGAGCAGGTGAAGCTGGTGAAGGAAGGGCTGTCGGACAAGTTTGAGATATACGAAAACGCTCATATGGCGGCGGATATTACCCATTACCACACCTTCAACCCCACCTATTTTCTGCTGAAAAAGTGGCGGTGTCGGAAGGGGACCTCGGTATGCTATGTGCATACTCTGCCCGAGACTATGGAAAAGAGCATAAAGCTGCCTAAATTGGCGAAAAAGATATTTTACGCTTATATAATCAAGTTTTATAAGATAATGGAGCACCTTGTGGTGGTTAATCCGTATTTTATCGACGCACTGGAAAACTACGGCGTCAAGCGGGAACGGGTCACCTACATACCCAACTTCGTGTCCACCGAGCAGTTCCACCCGCTGACCCTGCCTGAAAGGACGGAGGCGAGGGAGCGGTTCGGGATACCCAAGGATAAGTTTGTGGTATTGTGCGCAGGGCAATTGCAGGTGCGCAAGGGGGCGTTCGACTTTCTGAAGTGCGCTGAGCTTATGCCTGAGATACAGTTTGTCTGGGCGGGCGGCTTCAGCTTCGGGGCTATCTCCGACGGGTATAACGAGCTGAAAAAGGTGGTGGAAAACCCGCCTCATAACGTGAAGTTTTTAGGCATTGTGGAAAGAGAGGACATGAACGCCGTTTACAATGCGGCGGACGTTATGTTCCTGCCGTCCTATGACGAGCTGTTCCCTATGACGGTGCTGGAGGCCATGTGCGTCAATATGCCCGTTGTGCTGCGTGAGCTGCCTATTTATGAGAATATCCTGTTTGATTTTTACAGCAAGGCTGAGGACGTGGAGGGCTTTGTGGCGCTGCTGCAAAAGCTGCAGAGCGACAGGGACTTCTACGCAAAATGCGCCGCAGATTCCAAAAAAGGGAATGAATTTTACACCAAGGAGCACATTTTGCAAATGTGGGACGAGTTTTACTGCTCTGTTTTAAAGGCGGAGGATCCGAAATGAGCGGCAGATCAAAAAGAATAAATCTTATTATATGCGGTCTCGCCTTCGTGATAATGATACTGTACCTGTTCTTCGTGGACGACCCCGAGGTGGTGTGGAACGCTTTGCGCAGCGCAAAGCCCGTCTACCTGCTGATGGCGGTGGGGTGTATGCTGGTGTACTGGCTGATGGAGTCGGTGGCGCTTCACTCGGTGGCAAAGGAAGTCCACCCGCAGCAGAAGTTCAGGAACAGCGTTACCGTGTCTATGATAGGGCAGTATTTCAACTGCATTACCCCCTTTTCCTCGGGAGGACAGCCCATACAGGCTTACTATTTAGTGAAGTTCGGGGTGCCGCTGGGCTCGGCGCTGACGGCGCTGCTGAGCAAGTTTATCGTGTATCAGGCGGTGCTTACCGTTTATTCGGTGGTGGTGCTGGTTTTCCGCATCGGGTATGTGGTGGAGACAAATGCGCTGATGATGCCGCTGGTTATTATCGGGTTCATCGTGAATACGGCTGTCATTGCGGGACTGCTCATGCTGGCGTTTTTCCGCAAGCCTACCGTTAAGATAGCGCATTTCGTGATAAGGCTGCTGGCTAAAATGCATATCGTGAAGGACGTGGAGAAAAAGCTGGATTACATTGATCAGGAGATGGAGATGTACTACCAGAATTTCCAGTTCATTAAAAAAAGACCCTTACTGATACTGAAAATGTGCGTTTACACGCTGATACAGCTTACGGTGTTTCTGAGCATTTCCTACGTTACCTACCTCGCCTTCGGGCTGGAGGGGTCGGACTTCCTCACCATCATCTCCTGTCAGGCGTTCGTGCTGATGATATCGGCGTTTGTGCCGCTGCCCGGAGCGCTGGGTGCAGCGGAGGGCAGCTATGTGCTGTTCTTCGGGGGTATCTTCGGCAGCTATGTTAATCTGTCTACCGTTATCTGGAGGTTCCTTACCTTTTATCTGGCGATCATCGTGGGAATGGGGTTTTCGCTGTATGTGAACAAAAAGGGAGTTGTCGCTGACAGCGTAAAAGGCGAAGCTGCAGAAAAGAGCGACGAAACGTAGATATTTCAAAAAGAAAAGCGATGACTTTATCGGTCATCGCTTGATTTTTTTGCAAAAACTTTTTTTACGAAAAGCTATAAGGAGGAAAACCTTTCCGAGGCAGCTACTGCCATTCTTCCGCTGATATATCCTCGATTATTTCTCGTATCTCCTCCACTCCCTCCCCCGTTTCCGCAGAAAAGGGTATCACCGTTATCTGGTCGGCGCAGGGAAGCTCGCTTTGCAGAGCTGCAAGTCTTGCCTCACGCTGAGTCTTTTTCAGCTTGTCGGCTTTGGTAAGCACCACCACGAAGGGTATCTCGCTGTCTATCAGGAAGTTTATCATCATGATATCGTCGGCGGTGGGAGGGTGGCGGAAATCCACTAACTGAAACACCAAGCCAAGCTCCCTGTCGGCGTGCAGGTAGCCCTCTATCAGCCCCGCCCAGCGCAGCTTCTCGGCTTTGGACACCTTTGCGTAGCCGTAGCCGGGGAGGTCTACGATGTGGATATTTTCAAGAGTGTAGAAGTTGATGGTGGCGGTCTTGCCGGGGGTAGCGCTTACCCTTGCAAGGCTTTTGCGGCCCAATATCTTGTTTATGAGGGAGGATTTCCCCACGTTGGAGCGCCCCGAAAAGGCTATCTCCAAGCGGTCGGAAGCGGGTATCTGGTTGAATTTTCCGTAGGAGGCGGAAAATTGGGCGTTATTGAAATTCATAGTTAATTCGTCGCCGTGTTCTTGGGAGGTCTGCCCCTGCGCTTGCGTCCGCTCTCAATAGGGAGCTTCGCTGCAGGCTTAGCCGTAGACTGCGTCTTGCCGCTTCTCTTTCCGCTTTGCTTGTCAAAGGCGGCGGAGGTGCTGGTGTTGGGCTTGGCAAGGGCATTTTCCAAGACGTTTTCTATGTTCTTCACGGGGATAAAGCTGATGTTCTGCTTTACCACGTCGTCAACTTCCTCTAAATCAGGCTTGTTGTCGTAGGGCATTATCACCGTCTTTACGCCCGCTTTGTAGGCTGCCATGGACTTTTCGCGGAGACCGCCGATAGGCAGCACCTTGCCGTGGAGGGTTATCTCGCCCGTCATTGCCACCTCACGCTTTACCGCAATTCCCGACAAAGCCGAGACAAGGGCGGTGGTCATGGTCACTCCTGCGGAGGGACCGTCCTTGGGTACTGCGCCCTCGGGAGCGTGTATGTGTAAATCCTTCGTTTTGTAGAAGTCGGGGTCAACGCCGTATTTGTCCGCAAGGCTGCGCACAAGGCTTACCGCTATCTTGCCGGATTCGGTCATGACCTCGCCTAATGAGCCGGTTATCTCTATCTTGCCGGTGCCGTTCATCACCAGCACTTCAAGGGGCATGGTAACGCCGCCTACGGAAGTCCACGCAAGTCCGGTAACTACGCCTACCTCGTCCTGCTCGGGGAGGGTCTCGGGCTGGTATTTCTGCACGCCTAAGAAATCGGCGAGATTCCTGTCGGTGACCATTACCTTTTTCTTGCCCTCAACAAGCTCTCTTGCGGCTTTGCGGCAAAGGGCGGCTATACGCTGCTCAAGCTTGCGGACGCCCGCTTCTCTGGTGTAACCGTCTATTATGGCGTAGATGGCCTCGTCGGTCATTTTAAGCTGAGCGGGCTTTTCCCCGTGCTTTTTCAGCTGCTTGGGGACAAGGTGGCGCTTGGCTATGTTGAACTTCTCCTCACGGGTGTAGCTGGGAAGCTCTATCACCTCCATACGGTCAAGGAGAGGAGCAGGTATGGTGTCCAGACTGTTGGCGGTGGTTATGAACATCACGTCGCTGAGATCCAGGGGTATTTCGAGGTAGTGGTCTACGAAAGCCACATTCTGCTCAGGGTCGAGGACTTCAAGCAGCGCTGAGGAGGGGTCGCCCTTGTAGTCACGGCAGAGCTTGTCGATCTCGTCAAGGACTATTACGGGATTCATGGTCTTTGCCTGACGGACGGCTTTCACTATCCTGCCGGGCATTGCGCCTA
>JAFLUH010000064.1:10302-11774 GCA_022508895.1 Oscillospiraceae bacterium | reverse complement strand
AGTCGGGAGTTATCAACAAGACCGCGCTGGTTTACGGTCAGATGAACGAGCCTCCCGGAGCCAGAATGAGAGTCGGTCTTTCGGGACTTACCATGGCGGAATACTTCCGTGACAGAGAGGGACAGGACGTGCTCCTGTTCATAGATAACATATTCAGATTTACTCAGGCAGGCTCCGAGGTTTCGGCTTTGCTTGGACGTATGCCCTCCGCCGTTGGTTATCAGCCTACGCTGGCTACCGAGATGGGCGCATTGCAGGAGAGGATCACTTCTACCAGCAAAGGCTCCATCACCTCGGTACAGGCAGTTTACGTTCCTGCAGACGACCTGACCGACCCTGCTCCTGCCACAACGTTCGCTCACTTGGACGCAACCACGGTTCTTTCCCGTAACATAGCTTCAATGGGTATCTACCCCGCCGTTGACCCGCTGGACAGCACCTCCCGTATCCTGACCCCTGAGATAGTGGGACAGGAGCACTACGAGGTCGCCAGAGCGGTACAGGGCATTCTCCAGAGATACAACGAGCTTCAGGACATCATCGCCATACTGGGTATGGACGAGCTGGACGACGAGGATAAGCTGACCGTTGCCAGAGCAAGAAAGATACAGCGTTTCCTGTCTCAGCCCTTCTCCGTTGCCGAGCAGTTCACGGGTATGCAGGGCAAGTATGTGCCCCTCAAGGAGACTATCAGAGGCTTCAAGGAGATAATCGAGGGCAAGCACGACGACCTGCCTGAATCTGCGTTCCTGTTCGTGGGAACCATTGACGAAGCTGTTGAGAAGGCAAAGTCTGAAAAATAATAAGCGGCAAAGCCGCTCCATTACTGTGTACTGTTCACTATACACTGTACACTGACTACGGAGGGCGCTATGACTCCATTTAAATTACAGATACTTACACCCGATAAACTGTTCTTCGACGGTGAAACGGACAACGTTATCGTCCGCACCACCGTAGGCGACAAGGGTATCCTTGCCCGCCATGAGGAGTACGTTGCGGCGCTGCCCATCGGTAAGCTGAAGGTCAGGATAAACGGTAATTTCCGCACCGCAGCCGTTTCCGAAGGCACCGTCAAGGTCAGCAAGGAGAAGACGGTAATTCTTGTGCAAAGCTGCGAGTGGGCGGACGAGATAGACCTTGACCGTGCAAATGCGGCAAAGCAGAGAGCCGAAGAACGCATGAAGGCGCTGCAAAAAGAGGACAAGGAGTACCTCATCGCAGAGTACAAGCTGAAACGTGCTATTAACAGGATAGAGACAGGGAATACTAAGTAACAAAATAATTCCCGCCGTAAGGCGGGATTATTTTTTTACTTGGGACTCCGTCCCAAACCCTGCTTAAGGGAGGCTTTTTTGCAAAAAGCCCCCCTTAAGAATCCCCGAAAAGCAACACGCCCTCCGCAAAGATTGCAATTAAGAAAGGACTGCACACCATGGAATATGTAGCACCTGTACTGTCCGCACTGTCGC
>JAFLUH010000064.1:0-10202 GCA_022508895.1 Oscillospiraceae bacterium | reverse complement strand
AAGAAAGGACTGCACACCATGGAATATGTAGCACCTGTACTGTCCGCACTGTCGCTGATAATCAGCATAGTGCTGCTGATAGTCGTCCTCAGAGGCAGCAAGACCAAGGACGGCGGCGACCTTGCAGTGATAAAGGAAAAGCTGAACAGCCTTTCCGCCGACCAGAAAGGCTCCCAGTCCGAGCTGCGCAAGGAGGTCACCGACAACATCGGTCAGCTTTCCAGAATGCTGAGCGAAAACCAGAAGCAATCCGCCGAGAGCATGAACCAGCGGCTTGGCTTACTGGAGCAGCGCTTGCAGGGCATAGAGAAAAGCAACTCCGACGCTCTGAATACCGTCCGTGAAACGGTGAACAGGCAGCTGCTGGACATCAAGGAGGACAACGGCAAGCAGCTTGACAAAATAAGGGTGACGGTGGACGAGAAGCTGCAAAAGACGCTGGAGGAGAAGATGACCCTGTCCTTCAAAAGCGTCAGCGAGCGGCTGGAGCAGGTGCACAAGGGACTGGGCGAAATGCAGAGCCTTGCTCTTGGCGTAGGCGATTTGAAGAAGGTGCTGTCCAACGTGAAGAACAGGGGCATTTTAGGCGAGATACAGCTTGGCAATATCCTCTCCGACATACTCACCCCCGAGCAGTACGACACCGACGTTGCGGTAATACCCGACAGCGCCGCCCGTGTTGAGTTTGCCGTAAAGCTGCCCGGCGACGGCGACAGACCCGTGTACCTGCCCATCGACTCCAAGTTCCCCGGTGACGCCTATTCCGCATTGCAGGAGGCATACGACACGGCTGACAAGGCGGAGGTGGAAAAGGCGATGAAAGCGCTTGTCACAAGGATAAAGGGAAGCGCCAAGGACATTCATGACAAGTACATAAAGCCCCCGCACACCACCAATTTCGGCATAATGTTCCTGCCCTTCGAGGGCTTGTACGCCGAGGTGGTCAATCAGGGCTTGGTGGAGGAGCTTCAGCGTGAATATCAGGTGAACATCGCAGGGCCTTCCACGATGGCGGCTATGCTTAACTCATTGCAGATGGGCTTCCGCACTCTTGCGATACAAAAGCGCAGCGATGAGGTATGGCAGGTGCTCAGCGCAGTGAAGGGCGAGTTCGAGAAGTTTGCGGAGGCGCTGAGAAAGGCGCAGGACCACATGCGCTTGGCGGACGAGGACCTGAACAAGCTTATCGGCACTCGCACCAACACGATAAACCGCTCCCTGCGAAGCGTAACGGCTCTCGAGGGCGGCTTGGACAGCTTGGTGGATATTATTCGGAACGGCGCCGACGACGAAAACTGAATATTTTTGGGAGGCTTTTCATGGGAGCCTCCTTCAATTTTGCCCAAAATTTCTTTATTGCGAATAATTTTCCGAAAAATACAAATAATTATGCAGAAAAAGGGCGAAAAAAATCGCCGTCGGAAAGGAAATAAAACCATGAATTCATTTTATAAAATAACGTTAGCAGCCCTGATAATAGGCTGTCTTATCTATGGCGCAAACCGTGAAGCCGCCCTCCCCGTGTACTCACAGCAGGGCTCCCGCGGCACCGAGGTGGAGGAGATACAGCGTGTACTTCAGGAATGGGGCTTGTTCAAGGGTGAGATAACCGGCTACTTCGGCACCATGACCGAGGAGGCGCTGAAAGCCTACCAGCGCAGCAACGGACTGCCCGTAACAGGCATAGCGGACGAGGCTACCCTAAAGAAAATGGGTATCACCATCGGCAATATCCCCACCGCCACCGAAGCCAACATCAACCTGCTTGCAAGGATAATCTCCGCCGAGGGCAGAGGTGAGAGCTATGTAGGTCAGGTGGCAATAGGCGCAGTTATCTGCAACCGTATCGAGCACCCCTCCTTCCCCGACACCCTGCAGGGCGTCATCTACCAGAACGGCGCATTCACCGCCATAACCGACGGTCAGTTCAACGAGCCCGTTGCGGAATCCGCCTACTATGCGGCAAGGGACGCGCTCTCCGGCTGGGACCCCACCGGCGGCTGCATTTACTATTATAACCCGAAAAAGACCAACAACAGCTATATGACAAGCAGAGAGGTTGTTAAGGTCATCGGGGATCATTACTTTTGCGTATAAAAAATAAACAAAGCACTTGCTGCCAGCAAGTGCTTCTTTGTTTGACTTTATTTGACAAATATGCTAAAATAGATTTGACGAGTGAGGCTTACAACGGTAGGCGGTCAATCCTGCCCCCGGAAAGGGGGACGTCTTATGGTGTTTGTTACGTGGAGCGATTTAATTCAATTTGGCTTACTTATCTGCGCCATCGTAGCAATAGCGCATGATATATATTCTAACCATAATGATAAAAAAAGGAAATAGCCGCCCAATCTCCCAATAAAGCGGCTATTTTTTACCCGTTATAAAGGGGGCGACCGTTTACCGGTCTCCTCGTTATTTTTATTATACAGCACTTCACAAATTTTGTCAACACCAAAATTTTCAGCTGTCAATTCATCTTCTGCCTTACCTTGATATGCACCTCACGCAGCTGCTGCTCCGTGACCTCTGTAGGCGCACCTAACAATAAGTCCTGCGCATTGGAGTTCAGCGGGAAAGCTATCACTTCTCTTATGCTCTCCTCCTCCAGCAGCATCATGATAAGCCTGTCTATACCCAGCGCCATTCCCGCATGAGGGGGAGCGCCGTACTTGAACGCCGTGTACAGTGCGCCGAATTTTGCCTTGACGTCCTCCTTGCTGTAGCCCGCTATCTCGAACGCCTTCACCATCACGTCTATATCGTGATTGCGCACCGCACCCGACACCAGCTCCACGCCGTTGCACACAAGGTCGTACTGATACGCCAGCACCTCCTCGGGCTTCTTGGTGTTCAGCGCCTCAAGCTCGCCCTGGGGCATCGAGAAGGGGTTGTGCGTAAACGCAGGCAGTCCCGTGTCCTCGTCCTCCTCGTACATGGGGAAGTCCACTATCCAGCAGGTCTCGTAGCGGCTCTTATCGATCATCTCCAGCCTCTCCGCAACCTCGCTGCGTATCTGTCCCGCAAACTTGGCGGCGTTCTTTTTATTGTCCGCAATGAAGTACAGCACGTCGCCTACGTTCAGCTTTGCACGGGTTTTCAGCTCCTGTCTGTCGCCGTCGGTAAGGAATTTGTCTATTGGTCCCAAATAATTGAAATTCTCGTCCACCTTGACGTAGCCCAGACCCTTCATGCCGATAGACAGCGCATACTCCTCCATCTTGGCAAAGAAGGTCTTGCTGCGGGAAGCCATGCCGGGAACGTTTATCGCACGCACCGTCTTTCCTCTGAACGGCTTGAAGTCGCTGTTCTCGAAGATGTCGGAAATGTCGATTATTTCCAGCGGATTGCGCAGGTCGGGCTTGTCGGTGCCGTATTTCAGCATCGCTTCCTCGTAGGTTATGCGGGGGAAGGGAGCCTTGGTAAACTCCTTGTTCCCGAACCTTTCCAGTATTGCGGGGAACACCCTCTCCGCTACCTCGAACACGTCCTCCTGCGTTGCAAACGCCATCTCCAAATCGAGCTGGTAGAACTCGCCTGCCGTTCTGTCGGCACGGGCGTCCTCGTCACGGAAGCAGGGGGCAAGCTGGAAGTATCTGTCGAAGCCGCTTACCATGTACAGCTGCTTGAAAATCTGGGGCGCCTGGGGCAGGGCATAGAACTTCCCGTGGTGGCGGCGGCTGGGGATAAGGTAGTCTCTTGCGCCCTCGGGGGAGGAGGTGGACATTATCGGTGTTTGCAGCTCAAGAAAGCCCTCCTCCTGCATTTTCTCACGCATGAACTGCATTATCTCGGAGCGCTTTACTATGTTGTCGTGCATTTTTTTGCTGCGCAGATCAAGAAAACGGTAGCGCAGGCGCACGTCCTCGCCGGATTCCTTTGACGTAGGTACCTCGAAGGGGAGCTGGGATTTTACTTTGCCGAGAATATCTAACTTTTCGGCAACTATCTCCACCTTGCCTGTGGCAATTTTGTCGTTGTAGGTGGAGGGGTCACGGTTTATTACCTTGCCTTCCACGGAGATAACGAACTCACGGTGGATACCTTCAAGGAGCTGTTCGTTCTGCTGGAAGGTTATCTGGACTATGCCGTAATGGTCACGCAGGTCGATGAACTTTATGCCGCCGTGGTCACGGATATTTTCCACCCAGCCTGACACCCGCAGGGTAGTATTCAGCGTATCCTCGGTTATCATGGCGGTGGTGTGGGTGCGGTATTGGTTTGGTTTTATCATTGTGTACTCCTTGTAGTTATTAGCTTTGCAATTTCTTTTCCAGCAGCTCCTTGACAGCCTTCGGCGTAGCAGCTCCTTTAAGCTGCTTATTCGCCTGTCCCATCAGGAACCCGAACACCTTCTGTTCGCCGCTGCGATACTGCTCGACCGCCTTGGGATTATCGGCAAGTATCTTGTCGATGACCGCCTCTGCCGCTCCTAAATCTTCCTTTATCCACAAGCCTTCTTCCTCGCAGATAACGTCGGGCTTTTTGCCTGTTTCAAGCATGGTGCGCAGCACGTCCTTGCAGCAGCTCTTATTTATCTTATCGGTGTCGCCTAATTCGACCAACCTTGCTAAGTCCGCCGCTTCAAAGGGCAGGTGCTCCATATCGGCTTCACCCGTATTGATACGCCGCATAAGCTCAACTAAAATGAAGTTTGCCACATTGCGTGGATTTTCATACGCCTTTGCCGCTTCCTCGAAGAACAGGCAGACGGGGCGGTTATTTATCAGCGTATCGGCGTCGGCGGGAGAAATGCCGTACTGCGTGGTATACCGCTCCCTGCGGCTTTCGGGCATTTCGGGAATGGAGCTTCGTATATCCTCCAGCTCCTGCTCGGTGAATACTACGGGAGGAATGTCGGGGTCGGGGAAGTAGCGGTAGTCCTGAGCGTCCTCCTTGGAGCGCATTGCGGAAGTTTCCCCCGTACTGTCGGAGAACCGCCGTGTCTCCTGCACCACCTTTTCGCCGCTCTCGATAAGCTCGGTCTGGCGGTATATCTCGTACTCTATCGCTCTGCCTATCGCTCTGACGGAGTTGATATTCTTTATCTCGGCACGGGTACCAAGCTCCTTAGCGTCCTTTTCCGCAAGTGAAATATTCACGTCGCAGCGCAGACTGCCCTGCTCCATTCTGCCGTCGCAAATACCCGCATATTGCAGCAGCAGTCTCATTTTCTCCACAAACGCCGTAACGTCCGCCGCAGAGTGGAAGTCAGGCTCGGTAACTATCTCGATAAGGGGGATACCGCAGCGGTTGTAGTCCGCCAGTGTCTGCCCGCTGGTATCGTCGTGTATCAGCTTTCCTGCGTCCTCCTCAAGGTGTATGCGGTTTATCCTTATCCGCTTCTCCTGCCCCTCGGAGACGATATCCACATATCCTCCAAGACACACGGGTCGGGGCATTTGACTGATTTGGTAGGCTTTAGGCAGGTCGGGGTAGAAGTAGTTCTTCCTGTCCCACTTGGTAAAGCGGCTGATATCGCAGTTCAGCACATAGCCCGCCTTGACGATATACTCCACCGCTCTCTGATTAAGCACGGGAAGCGTCCCGGGCATACCGCTGCAAACGGGGCAGCAGCGTGTATTAGGCTCGCCGCCGAATGCGGCGGAGCAGGTGCAGAACACCTTTGATTCGGTCAATAATTCTGCGTGTATCTCAAGTCCGATGGTTGGATAAAGCATTACAGACCCTCCTTACACGTTTTCTGATAAGCGTCGGCGACTTGTATTATCGTGTACTCGTCGAACCTCCTGCCCACGATGCTCATGCCGACAGGCAGTCCCTCGGCTGTTTTGCCGCAGGGAACGGAGATGGCAGGCAGTCCCGCAATATTGACGGGCACCGTCATAATATCCGCTAAATACATCTGCACGGGGTCGCTGTCCACCGAGCCGAGCCTGAACGCCGCAGTAGGCGTTGTAGGCGTAAGCACAACGTCCGCCTGACTGAACAGCGCGTCATATTCCGCAATTATCTCCTGCCTTAAAGCGCAGGCTTTTCTGTAATATGCGTCAAAGTAGCCGCTGGACAAGGCGTAGTTGCCAAGGAGTATGCGCCGCTTTACTTCGTTTCCGAAGCCCCTGTTGCGGCTGTCAAGGATCATTTCCTTATAGCTCCTGCCCTCGCCTCTCAGTCCGTACTTTATGCCGTCGTAGCGTGACAGGTTGGAAGCCGCCTCGGCGCAGGCTATCAGATAATAAGCGGGTATCCCGTACTTCACCGAGGGCATTTTGCAATTTATCAGGCTCGCCCCCTGCCTTTCCAGCTCCTTGGCGGCGTTCATAACGGCGTCCTTTACCTCACCGTCCACCGATTCTCCGTAGTATTCCTCGGGGATAGCGATTTTCAAGCCCGATACAGGCTTCCCCGCAAGGCGGTTGAAATCCGCTTCATTTTTATCTGCACAGGTAGCGTCCCGTGGGTCTGCCCCTGCGATAACGTTCAGTATCTCACCGCAGTCCAGTGCGGAATTTGCGATAGGTCCTATCTGATCAAGGGAGCTGCCGAAGGCAACAAGCCCGTAGCGGCTCACTCTGCCATAGGTGGGCTTCAGCCCCGTAACTCCGCAGAACGCCGCAGGCTGACGTATGGAGCCGCCTGTATCCGAGCCGAGAGAAGCGGGCACGAACCCCGCCGCCACAGCCGCCGCAGACCCGCCCGACGACCCGCCGGGAACACGGTCGGTATCCACGGGATTTTTCGTCGCCTTGAAAGCGGAGGTCCGGGTAGAGCCGCCCATGGCGAATTCGTCCATGTTAGCCTTGCCCACAAGCACATAGTCCTGCTTTTTCAGCTTTTCCACTACGGTGGCGTCGTAGGGAGGAAGAAAGTCCGCCAGCATTTTTGAAGCGCAGGTGGTCTTTATCCCGTCGGTGCAGATATTGTCCTTGACGGCGAGAGGGATACCTGTCAGGAAGTCCGCAGAGCCGCTGTCAATGCGCTTTTGCGCCGCCGCTGCGTTTTCCTCGGCAGTCTCCCTTGTCAGGGTGATAAACGCCCCGATATTCTCCTCGGCATTGTCTATATTTTTGTAACATTCCCCGCAAAGCTCTTTTGCGCTTATCTCTTTTGTATCGAGCATTCTGCGAAGCTCTGTGAGAGCGGTTTTTCTGATATCCATAATAGTTATCTCCAAAATACTGTTTACTCTTTACCGTTCACCGTCAACTGTCGTCATTCCATCATCTTGGGGATAGTGTAGCAGCTTCCCGTGCCGTCTGTCTCCGCATTTTTCAGCAGCTTTTCGGCAGGGTATGAGTCGGCGGCGATATCGCTTCTCAATTGCTGATAGGATATCTCCTTGTTGTCCTTTGTGTCGTCATATTCCAGCTCGGCGTCCCGAATGGTGTCCATAAGGTCGATGATATCCCCCATCTGCTCCATCATGACTTCGGCTTCTTCATCGGTAAAGGACAGCTTGGAAAGCTCTGCGATGTGCAGCAGGGTGGATTTTTCCATTTTTGCCACGGCAGTCACCTCTCTCTTTGGTGAATTAAAGTACATTTATAGTTTATTTTACCATAAAGTGGGGGGATTTGCAAGAGGTTGAATAAAAGTTATCTTTTGTATTTTGAAAGGCAAAACGACCCGCAATTGCAAAAAAATGCAAAAATTTTACCTAAGCAACTTTATTCCTGTGAAAATTGTGTTATAATAGAAGTAATATTAAAACCATCTGCGAAGCAGACACCACTACTGTTTACTGTGCACTGTACACTGTACACCGGCAAAGCCCCCTCGAAAGGAACAAACACAAATGCACCTGCCCAAAAATCTGAAAAAACAACTGATATATATCTTCCGGGCTTTGCTGGACGGCTTCGTCCTCGGCTCCGCCATCGCCCTTGTTTACGCCGCAAAAACAGGCAGCGTCATCTCCGTTATCCAGTCAGCCGCCGAGATAAACCTGCCCTTGCTGCTGATATCCACAGGCGTTATCGGACTTCTGTTCTTTATCCTGTTTTTCGTCAAGGGCAGGGTATATCGCTGGATAACGCCGCTGTGCGTGACGGTGTTCTCGGCGTCCGTCTCGCTGAGCATAAGATACGGCAGCGCCTACTTCCAGCTTGCAATGTGCGGTATCGTCATCGGGCTGCTGCTGACCGCAAAGGAGAAGCTCCCCTGCTTGCCCGCAAAGCTGCTGAAGGGAAAGAACCTCTATATGATCGTGACCGTGCTTGCGGCGTTTATGACGGCGCAGGCGGCGTTTACCTCCATAGCAAGGCACCTGTGCTACGGCAGCTCCACCTTTGATCTGGGCATATTTGCCCAGATGTACGGGTACATGGCTCACGACCTCACCCAGAACACCACCCTTGAGCGGGGCGCGCTGCTTTCACACTTTGCGGTGCATTTCTCGCCCATCTACTACCTGCTTTTGCCCCTCTATATGCTGTTCCCCTCGGTGGAGCTCCTGCTGACGGCGCAGGCGGCGGTGTGCTTTTCGGGCGTGATACCGCTGCTGCTTTTGTGTAAGCGCTGGAGGTACAGCGAATCGGTGACGCTGGCGGTAAGCCTTATCTTTCTGGTATACCCTGCGTTTTGCGGGGGACTGTTCTACGATTTCCACGAAAACGCATTTTTAGTGCCGCTTTTGCTGTGGGCGCTGTACTTCCTTGAGGGAAACAACTCCCTCGGCATTGCAGTGTCTGCGCTGCTTATCCTGTGCGTAAAAGAGGACGCGGGCATATATGTGGTGTTTATGGCGCTGTATGCGCTGTTTGGCAAAAACGTCAGACGGTATAACGCCGTGCTGCTGCTGATAATGGGAATAGGCGGCTTTATCGGCGCCGCCTCGCTGCTGGAGGCCGTCGGGGAAGGGGTAAAGGTATCACGGTACAACATATTCCTGACCAACGGACAGGATTCGCTTACCGACGTGGTCATAAACGTTTTCAAAAACCCCTTTTTCTTCTTCACCAAGCTGCTCAGCGGGGAAAAGCTGCTGTTCCTCCTGCAGATGCTGGTGCCGCTTATGCTCCTGCCGCTGAGGACACGCAAGCTGTCCGACTGGATGCTGCTTGCACCCTTGGTCATCGTGCATCTGGCGTCGGACTACGCTTATCAGGCGGATATCCACTATCAGTACGTTTTCGGGACAGGGGTGCTGCTGGTGTTCCTCTGCGCAAAGAATATACGTTACTGTAAGGAAAAGACAAAAACGGCGGCGGCGGCAATACTGGCAGGAGCGATAATACTCACAGGCTCCATGAGCGGGAAGTACAGATATATCGAGACGCTGTGGGAAAATCACGACGAGATAACCCTCACCGACCAAACGCTGGCTATGATACCCGACGACGCCGTGGTGTTCTCCTCCACTTACTTCACCCCTCACCTTGCACGGTGCAGGGAGCTGTATATGTATCCTGCCATCTATGAGAAGAACAACGGTATCGAGCCGGACTATGTGGTGCTGGACAGCCGCAGCGGACTGCTGGCGGAGTACGGCGAGCTGTATACCCTGTGGCTTTCCAAAGGATACGAGGTCGTCGGGTTCGAGGGCTATGCCACGGTTTTGAAGAAAGGAGAATAAAATGAGCGGAAAAGACACAAAGCGGAAAGAACCGTATATGCTGATAGACGATATCGCCAAGCTGTTCAGCCTCCATGTGGCAAGAGCTACCGAGCGGTCGGGGATATCCTACGGGTACCGCAAGCTGCTTATGTGCCTCTCCCACGGGGAGGAGATGCCCCAGCTGGATCTGATAGAGATGGCTAACCTGTCTCCCGCAGCCGTTTCCAACTCCATGGCAAAGCTGGAGGCGGCAGGAGTGGTGGCACGCAGGTTCGATCCTGCGGATAAGCGGAAGTATTTTGTGAAGCTCACCGAGCTTGGCAGGGAGAAGTGCGAGGCTATACGGCGGAGCTGCGAGGAGCTTGGTCGGGTCATGATGAAGGGGGTGTCCTTGCAGGAGTCGGAGGTGCTGGAGGGGATTCTTGGGAGAATGTGGGAGAACCTTTTGGCGGTCGACGCTGACCGCTGAGGCTTCTGTCTTGCGCAGACGGCGGTCGTGGGCACGCCCACACCCGATTTTGTCTTTACAACTGACCTCTTGTTATAGTGTTTTTGCTTGCCTTTCACGGGCTGTGTTCTTGTCTTTACAATTGCCCTCTTATTAGCAATCTTTTATTCTCTCTTTCACATGAATCGGCGGGCTGCCGCCCTGCACCCGCCTTAAGAGGGTGGTCTTTTTGAAAAA
>JAFLUH010000063.1 GCA_022508895.1 Oscillospiraceae bacterium | reverse complement strand
CAGTGGGTTGCCCGCTGCGCGGGCAACCGCGGCTTCGCCGCGCCTCGCAGATGGCTGCGGCAAAGCACGACCCCCGACCAAATAACCAAGCACAACAAAAAAGACGGGCAGCCCCGTCTTATATATGTTCAGCCAGCTCCAGATCGTCCGCCGTGGTGATCTTAAAGCACTTCCTGTCCCCCTCGACTATCCTGACCTCCGCTCCTGCACGGCAAAACGCCCCGCAAACATCGGTAGCCGTCTTTCTCTCCTCGGCCGACAGCCTGCTCCACATCTCCCGAAACCTCCCCAGCATAAAGCACTGAGGCGTCTGGGCAAGGAACATCTCCCTCCTGTCCGGCGCAGCCACGACCACGCCGTTCCTACACTGCAAAACGGTATCGGTGGCAGCCACCGCAGTCCCGCTGACTCCGTACCTTTCAGCGGCGCCTATGCACCGCCTTATCACATCAGACGAAACAAAAGGTCTTGCGGCGTCGTGAGTGGCGATCACATCGCCGTCGCTTCCTCCTGCCGCAAAAGCCGCATTCACCAGTCTTTCCACCGTCTCTCCACGGTCAGCGCCGCCTACGATGACCTCCACCCGTTCATACGCTTCGGTCAGCTCCCGACAGTGCTCTGCCCATTCGTCGCCTACGGCAACAAAAACACGCCCTATCTCCTCGCACTGCAAAAATGCCTCTACACTGTGCAGTATAACAGGCTTTCCCTTCAAAGGAAGAAACTGCTTAGGCGTATCCCCGCCGAACCTTTCGCTTCTTCCTCCTGCGCAGATGCCCGCAAATACCATAAAAGCTCCCCCTAAAACAACTGCAAAACCGCCGAAACGATTTTGCAGCATTTTACTGTTTACTCTTTACCGTACACCGTCCTGAACGGCGCCAGCGGCAGACCGTTCACCCCAAAAACCGCAACGTCCCCGTAATTCGTCCAGTTGTACCGCGCATACAGCGGCTCGGCGACCTCCCTGGAGGAAACGAATATCTGCTCTCCTCTGAACTCCGCGTCGGCGGGCACGAACCTCATGTCCGCCCCTGCGATCTCGAATCCGCACAGCTCGCCCTCGACCCTGAACCCGTAGCAGTGGTCAAAGGACAGCAGTATCCCGCCGTCAACTATCTCATATTCCTTGTACATAGGGCTGAACGCCGTCTCCTTCAGATTATCGAAGCCGTAAACATGGTATAACGCCTGCAATGCAAGCCGATGACCCACGGGCTCCTTGCTCTTTGGGTGTATCTCGTTGAACTCGCCCTTATCCAGCGCAACGGCTATACCCGTGTTCTTCACGGTATTGAACACCTTCATCTGCGCCTCACGGATAACGCACCAGTTTTTCCTGTCCTCGTCCGCCTCATAGCGGTGCATGGGAAGCTGCACGAACAGGAAGGGCAGTCTGTCGTCCCCCCAGTCGTCCCGCCACAGCCGTATCAGCTCTCTGAACAGCTTGTAGTAGGTATGGGGACGGTGGTCGTCGCTCTCCCCCTGATAGTATATGAACCCCGCCAAGGTGTAGGGGCATATCCTCTGTATCATAGAGTGATAAAGTGCAGTGGGCGACAGGGGATTATACGGTGACAAGGGTCCCGGATACAGGTTTTTCCCGCAGTACTCCTGACATTCGTCCCAGCTGCCGTTGGGGTGCTCCTTATAGAATACAAGGCTCTTTTGGTACCAAGCGCTGTCGTAAGCCTGATACTCCAGCCATTCCTTTTTCATTTCCTCGTCGGTCTTGCCCGCCGTCGCCCTGTCCAGATCGTCCAGATATTCACGCAGGTCGCCGTCCCGTTCAAGGCTCTCTCTGCTCATCCAGTGGGAGGCTGAGGTGCCGCCCCAGTTGCAGCCGATGACCCCCACGACTACGCCTAACTTCGCCGCCAGCTCCTTTGCGAAGAAATATCCCACCGCCGACCAGCAGAAAGCATTGTCGGGAGAAAATTCCTTCCAGCAGCTTTTCCTCTCCTCCTCAAAAAAATCGTCTTCCTTGAGGGTCTTTTTATTGGTGTAGTAATACCTTACGTCAGGCTGCCTGTCGTTTTGCAAAGCGTCCTTTTCCCTGCAGTTCCCCAGCTCCAGCTCCATGTTGGACTGTCCGCCTGCAAGCCACACCTCGCCGTAAGCCACGTTGTCGAAGCTCCTTGCCTCGCTGCCGCAGCTTACGGTCAGAGTAAGTCCCCTTGCAGCCTTGTGAGGAGGAAGCTTCAGGCTCCACCTCCCGTTTCTCACGACGGCAGTCCTTTTTGCCCCGTCTATCTCGGCGCAGACCTCAGCCCCGTCCTCGCCGCAGCCGAAAACGCAGACCGTCCTGCCGCGCTGGAGCACCATATTGCTGCTGAATACGGCAGCAGTTGAAAAAGCAGACATTTTACAAGTTTTCTCCTTTATATAAGGTTGTGCTTAAACGCAAGCGGCACGGGCGCAGTCCGAACCCTGTGCGACGGGCGTGCGGCGCTCCCCGCAGCCGTCTGCTTGCCGACACGGGCGGAGCGAATGAGGCGGCTCCGCCGCCTCATTCAGCCGCCGCCGCTTTGCGGCGGCGGCTCGCAGGCGACCCACTTCGTGGGCCGCCTGCCTCCGCCCACACCGCCCAGCACCTGTTTCCTGAAGGCACGCACGCCCGCTGGCAGTTGGCAGTGCAAAGTGCACGGTGAACAGTAACGTGTTTTTCACCTGCGGCGAAAAAGGACATAAAAGTGAAAAGCAAGCAGCTGCCATTTAAAATCTGTCTGCGAAGCAGACTCCATATACTGTTTACTATTTACTGTCCACTGTTTACCTACGTCAGTATTTCCTTATGCTCTCCGCCCCCACGCCGATAAGCAGCCACAGCACGTTCCACCCCAGGACCATACTGGGACAGATGAGATGGGTATTTCCCGTGACAGCCGCCGCCGCTCCGCAGACAACGCCAAGCAGCACCCCTGTCAGCAGCACGCCCATACCCAGATTGATATCCTTTATAAGCTTTTTTGCCGCCATCAGCGCCCGTGAGAAGCCGGTGAAGGTGCCGTTGCAGCTCATGGCTCCGCTGCTTCTGGAGGTATAGCGTGTATACTCGGCATACTGCTCATGCATACTGTAAGGCAGTATCTTTATCTGCTCGGGAGGAATATCGAACACCTCCGCGATCTTCGACACGGTTATTATGGAGTCGGTGGACTTGACGACAAGCGAAACGCCGCTGCCTGTCAGCTTTTGCAGGCACGCCCGCACCTCGGGATTGGGCAGCAGCTCCACAAAGAACATGATGACCACTTCTCCGCCAACGGAGAGGTAAATAGTCTCGGTATTCTCGCTTGTATAGCGCTTGACCTTCTTTGCGTCGGGCACCTTTATGTCGTGATGCTTCATCTGCTCACGGCTGCCCATTATCATGCGCTTGTTGCCGTACCAGCCCAGCACGCCCATATTGTCCTCGTAAACGCAGTTCTCCACCTTTACAAGTATATCGTCCTTGTCGTTGATAATATCCTTGAACATACTGGACATCACCGAGCCGCTCTTTATGGCAAGGCTTGCCGCTAAAATTATCGCCTGATCCAGCGCAATGTTGTTCACCGAGTTAGGCTGCTTGCAGTGCTTTATATTGGAGTAGATAACGGTTCCCGGCGGGAACAGCAGGGAAGCGTCGGTCATCACCGAGTTCACCTCGGAAAACTCCTCTGCCGCCCCGAAGCCCAGCACCACGCTGTCGCTTTCGGAAAGCGCCCTGCCCGCGCGGGTAAGCGGCACGTTCACCATAAACATCATTGAAAACGGCGCAGCCAGCGACAGCAAAGCCGTGAACACGGTAAGCGCCCAGTAAATATTCTGTTCCAGCCTGCCTGTTCCCGAGGGGATAAAGTAAGTCGCCGCAGCGAACAGCAGTGCTGCGGCGACAGCCGCAGGCACCAGTCTTCTGCTGAGCCTGTCCGCCCTGTCCTCGCAGTAGCTGCTCTTGAGGAAATCGGTAAGCAGCTCGGTCTTTCTCATTGCCGCCAGATGGGGCAGCTCCAGCGCCACGCCCTTGGTAAGCGTCGCCGCAGCGATAGGCTCCACCATAACGGCGGAATACTTGGCGCTGTCACCCGAAACGAAGCGGAAGTTCCTCTTTGCACGGGTCACCATCATCAGCTTGCCCAGCGTATTGAACATAAGCCCCGCTATTGCCACCGGCACGAACACGAAGGAGGTGCCGAGGAAAATATCGTCGGTATTAACGATATTCACCGCCGCAGCGATAACGGACACCAGCATGGTGACGGCGCAGACGCTGTCGCAGTCCGCCTTCAGCCTGAACAGCTTGGAAATGCCGTTCATCAGCACCGAGGAGCAGATAGCCGACGCCGCAACGCCCATTATAAGATTGTAGAACAAAAAGCCCTGAGCGTCCGCCCTTTTGTCGAGGAAGGACACGGTGAGCCCGAACAGCTTGAACTCCATGCCTAAATTAAGGTCGCCCATCAGCGCCACGAAGAACATGAACAGTGTGATGGCAAGCAGCAGCACAAGCCTTATCCGTATCACCTTATGGGACTCGCACAGGTCGGACCATATCTGTCCGGTAGCGTCGTAGCTGCCGAAATCCTCCTCCTCCTGCTCGTCCTCCTCGCTGCCCTCGTCCATCACGAAGTCACGGAGCTTACGCTTGGACTTGCTCCGCTCCGCCTCGTACAGGTCGTTTTCGTCAGGCAGCACGCCGGTTGCCTGTATCACCTTTCCGCTGTAATCTATGTTCAGTCCCAATGTGGGGGATTTTACGTTCTCCAGCTTACCCGACAGACCTAACGTGCGGCGTGTTTCCACTTCCTCCTCGTGTTTTTTGGAGATAGCCTGATTGAGCTTTTCAAGCAAAGCCTCGTTGCTTCTCCGCTCCTTTTCGGTCATTTTCTTGGGCTGGGACTTTTCTTCCTTTTCCTTCTGCTTGCTTGGGATATATTCCTTTACGGGAGCGGTGGATTCCTTTGTGTCGGCGTTTGCCAGCATTCTCTCGCTGCCCTTGTACAGCTTTACCTCCTCGGTATCTCCCGTCTCCTCGTTCTTTTCCCTTATCCCCTCCGCCAGCCTTCTCAGCTCGTTTCCTGCCAGTCCCCTTGTATCGCCGCCCATCAGAGCGCTGAAATCCGCCGCCTTGTTCCTGACTTCGTAGGGGTTCAGCGCGTCGATAAGCTCGTCGGGGTCGTCGAAGCTCTCCTCCGCCTCAAGCTGACTTTCGATAAACCGTCTCTGCTGGGTGTCGGGAGCGACCTTTTTGGGTTTTTCGGCTTTTTCCGCCTTTTCGGATTTTTCTGGTTTTTCCGCCTTTTCGGTCTTTTCCGCTTTCTCTGCCTTCTCCGCCTTCTCGGATTGACCGCCTACCAGCTTAGGTTCTTCCTTGGCGGGCTTGGGAGCCTTTTCACGGGCGGTTTTCTCCGCTTTTTCCTTTACCGCCTTTGCAGTCTTTTCAGCCTTTTCCTGCTCCGCCTTTTCCTTTGCCGCCTGCTCTGCCGCCGCAGCTATCGCAGCCTGCTCAGCCTTTTCCTCTGCCGCAGCTTTCGCAGCCGCCTTTTTGTCCGTCTTGGACTTCTCCTCGGCAGCAAAAGCAGGAGCGTCGTCACGCTTCTGCTTTTTCTTTGTTTCGCCGAGAGCTCGGGAAAGCTCGTCCGAGTTGATTATGGAGGTGACGGTGTAGTCGGCTTCGCCTTTGGGAGCTCCGCCGCCTTTTTCCGCTTTTTTTGCGTCTATTTCGGCAAGTATATCGTCAAGGGAAAAATTATCTGCCATAAAACTTCCTTTCTTTTGCTGTTCTCTGTATCATTTTCTTCTGTATTTCACCACTTCGTACATCAGCACTCCTGCGCTCACCGACGCATTCAGCGAGTTCACATGACCGTACATATCTATCGACAGGACCTCGTCGCAGGTCTCTCTTACCAGTCTGCTGAGCCCCTGTCCCTCGGAGCCTATCACAAGGCACACACCGCCCGTGAGCTTCGCCTGATGGAAGGGGGTGCCGTCCGCCTCTGCGCCGTAGACCCAGATATTCCGCTTCTTCAGCTCCTCCAGCGTCGCCGCAAGATTGCCTACCCGTGCCACCTTTATCCAGCTTGCCGCACCTGCCGAGGTCTTGTAGACCGTGGAGTTCACCGAGGCGCTGCGCCGCTTGGGGATTATCACTCCGTCGGCTCCCGCAGCCTCCGCCGTTCTTATTATTGCGCCCAGATTGTGGGGGTCCTGTATGCCGTCCGCCGCTACAATAAAGCTCGGCAGCCCCTTGCTTTCGGATACTGCCAGAATATCTTCAACGGTGGAGTAGCTCACCGCTGCGGTGACTGCCGCAACGCCGCCGTGCTTCACGTCGCCCAGCAATGAACGCAGCTTTTCCTCCCCCGTCTCCTTAACGACCGCACCGTTTTCCTTGGCAAGGGCGATTATCCTGCCCATTCCCCCTGCACCCTTCAGCAGATACACCGTATCCACCGCAGCGCCGGACAAAAGGGCTTCGGTCACCGCATTCCTGCCATATATTATCTGTTCCTCCATCGGCTTTGCTTACCGTCTTGAGGGGGGATTGTGGGGTCTTCTGGAGGGAGCGGGTCTGCGTGAAGCGGACTTTCTCGCCTCGTTGCGTATCACGTCCATCAGCGTCTTGTCGTTTACCGATATGCCCATCACCTGCGTGTTCTCCAGCTTCACATACTCCTGCAGCGCCTTCTGGAACTCCACGTCGGTCAGCAGTATCAGTGGGCAGTCCGCCGACTTTTCGTCGCTTCTCAGGGTGCGGTAAAAGGGGAAAAACTCGCTGCAGCTGCCGCCGCAGTAGTATACCACCACCTGCGGGGGCTTGTCCGAGCGCAGATATTCCATTGCGGATTCCACGCTTACCGTGGCGTTGGCGTTGTATTCTCTGTAGCAGAAGTGCCTCCACGCTACGTTTATGTTGGGAAGGGAGTTGCTTATAAGCAGTATGTCAGTCATTGGTATCCACTCCTTATTTGAAGAATCTTATGCAGTTTTTGCCCTGATTGCGGGAAAACTCCATGCCCTTGTCGGCGTAGAGATACAGGTCCTCAACGACAAAGTCGTACAGCTCGCTTTCGGCTGCTCCCGCCGCAAGGTATATCTCCTTGCCCTCAACGGCGTCGTGCATGAGCTGCACCACCTCGTCCAGCTTCTTCTGCACCGTCTCCCTCGGCTCGGAGGTAGGGAAAAAGCCGTAGATGGTATTGCCGTGTATCCCTCCCAGAACGTGGGGCAGCTTTGTCTTCATGGCGTACACCGACATCTGGAACTGCAGCGGTGTTGCAGGGTTGGAGGCAAAGCTGTAGGAATCCACCGAGATGCAGAAAAAGGTGCCCACGGTCTTTTTGTTCATCAGCCTTTGCAGCTTCATGTCAAAGGCGGGCTTTTTGTACAGCCCTGTAAGCTCGTCCACCATATCCTGAGCGGTGAAGAACGCCTCGTCGATGATATCCACAAATTCGTCGGGGTCGAAGGGAAGCTCTATCTTGCCCAGCGGCTTGAACTTCTTTATCAGCGACTTCTGCCCGTCCATGTTCCTGCTCATGAGCAGGAAGCGCAGCTCCTTGCTCTTTTTCTGCAGGGACTCGGCGGCGGCTACGCAGACGTCGCTGTCCCCGCACACCAGCGCAATGGGGGGCTTCTCCTTGAACAGTATGTCCTCCGCCTCTATGCGTGCGGCGGCGGTGTACAGCGTGTAGTCGCTGCTCTCCAGCGCAAGTATCTCGCTCATTACCTTGGATACTCCGGCATTTTCATCAATGACAAGCAGCTTGTTCATACAAGTGACCTTCCTGTTTTTGATTTTAAGTCTGATACATAATCATACACAATACATTATACCATAAAAAAATATATACTGCAAGATATCGGGGCAAATTTTACAAAATAATGTCCGATTTTCAAGAAAAGCTAAAGTTTTAAATTTTCCTGCCGATATAAAGAGTGATGAACCAAAGAGTCTTCTTTGGGAAACCAAAAATATTTTCAGAAAGGACGGAACAAAATGTACGGCGTAAACAATGTGAACCATTCGCCCTTCAACTATGGCAAGAACAGCCATACGCCTGCCCAGAACGATCAGCACAAGGGTGTTGACGAGAAGGTGCAGGGCAGGAAGGACGAGATCCTGTTTTCGTCGGTAAGCCGCAAGGATGAGAGCTATCTGTCCTCTCTCAGCAAAGAGGCAAAGGATTACCTCGCAAAGCTGAAGGAGATGTACCCGGATTACGATTTTATTATTGCGGATTACGAGACGGACGAGGAAGCAAGCGAGCTTCTCTCCAAGGGCAAGGGTGAGATGAACGTGCTCATCACTCCCGACCTGTTGGAGAAGATGGCTACCGATGAAGCTACCAGAGCGAAGTATGAGGACATCATCGCAGGAGCTAAGGACCAGTTTGAGGAGATCAACGAAAATCTCACCGAGGGCGGCAAGTCTCTGGTGAAATCTCTGGGCATCACCGTAAATGCGGACGGCACCGTAAACTTTTTTGCCAACCTCATAGACGGCATCAGATTCGGAGAGGAAGGCAGCACCACCTTAAAGAGCTCTCTCATAAGCGACCTTACCAAAACTCTCAATGATATGGCGGAAGCAAGGGCAAAGATGGAGGAGCATATTAAGGCGCAGAGGGAAGGCGAACCTGACAACAGCGGACCGATGGACCTCCCTTTTACTGACGCAGCGGACAAACACCACGGACACGGACCCAAGGACACCAAGGTACACTCCAATGCCAATGAGTCTGCTTCCGACTTAGGAAAAGCGGAGCTTGAAAGACCCGATCCCAAGAAAATGCAGGAGATACTTGACCGTATCAGCGCACAGATCAAGGTGATAAACCACGGTAAATTCCACCCTATCCACAACCTCAGACCCGCAGAGCCTGAGCATCATCACGGCAAAAAGGATCACGGCAACCTGCCTCCCGAGAGCTTCAAGAAGTACGAGAAGGAAAAGACCATCTACGACAGGAAAAAGGAACCCGGCAACCTGCCTCCCGAAAGCTTCAAGAAATTCGAGAAGGAAAAGACCATCTACGACAGGGAAGACGAGCCCAGCAATATTCCTCCCGAGAGCTTCGAGAAGTATCGGGACGAGGACATGAACTTCAAAGTATAAGTTATAAAAAATTATCCGGTATTCTTTGGAATACCGGATAATTTTTAGTACACAGTACACAGTAAAGGAGGCGGCTTCGCCGCAATTTTAAATATGTTTCCCCGAAGGGGAAACACCACTACTGTTTACTGTGTACTGTGCACTGTGCACTGAAACGCTGCGGAAAGAAAAAACTTTTTTCTCGCACCTGCCAATAAAACAGCACAACTTTCCGTCTTAGCTAATGAGGGGGTGAATGAATGACCGACGAGGAGCTTTGCGCAAAGCTTGACCAAGTGCGGGAGGGAGACATGACGGCTTTCGAGGAGATATACTGCGAGCTGAAAACGCCGGTGATGACCGTTGCGATGCGTATCACGGGCGACCGCCACGCTGCGGAGGACGTTTTGCAGGAGGTATTTGTAAAGCTGTATCAGTCTCCGCCTGATCCCCGAATAAAAAAGCCCCGTGCCTATATCTTCAGAATGGCGCGCAATCTGGCGATAGACGGCATACGGGTGCAGCAGCCGGTAAGCCTTGATGGATACGAGGATACCTTACAGAGCAAAGACCCCGACCCTGCGGGAAGGCTGGATATCGAAGCGGCGCTCATGAGCCTGCCCTCAGAGCAGAGACAGACAGTCTCACTGCACCTGAACGGCGGACTGAAATTCCGTGAGATAGCCGACATTACCGAAACGCCGCTGGGAACGGTGCTTTGGAGGTACCGAAAGGCGATAAAGCGGCTGCAGGACCTTCTTGAAGTGAAATAGGGAGGAAAATGTTATGAAAAAAGTTAAAGCTCTTTCTTTTATAATTGCGGCGGCAATGCTGTCCGCAGGCGTGTGCGCCGAGGAAGCGCCGGAAATAGCGGAGGCGCCTACCGCAGCCGCCACGCCTTCCGAGGGGCTTCAGACCGCCTCGGAGGAGCCTTCGGAGATTGACATTGCCGTCGAGGAGCCGATATCCGACGAGGATTATTTGCCTGATGAGGATCATTTGCCTGATGAGGTTATTTTGCCCGAGGAGCCTCTCCCCGTGCTGGGCGACATCAAAACGTACCTTGCGGAAAACGGCTGCCCCGACTATGTTTCCTTTATCTTCAACTCAGGCGTAGCGATACACGGCTACGACCCGTCATCGGGAGAGGCATATCAGCCTCAGATGACCTATACATGGGACGTGGGTCTGGTGAACGCAACCGCAGCGCAGAAGGCGGAAATAGAGGCGTTGATAAACGACCTTTACCCCATCGAGAACATTATCACCTTTGTTGAGTGCAGCTACTCCTACAGCGAGAGAGAAGCGATGCTCCCCGATATACGCGAAACGGTGAAGCAGCTCTACTCCGATCTGACAGGGCTTGACGTATACCTTGTCCCCAATACGGAGCAGATAGGCGTGACGCTTGCTTTCCCCGAAGGCGACAGCGTGGATCTTGATACGGTAAGGGCAGAGCTGTACAAATTATATGGGGATATTATTTTCGTAGACGAATTTTATACAACTACAGATGAAGGCGACGGATTTGACTACGACGGCGCAATCCCCGAAATGGGCATGGGCGCAGCCACGGAAATAGCCGACGCAGCTGCTCCCGAAGGCGGCGACGTTGACTCCGCACCCACTGCAGGCGAGGTAGCCGCCATCACTCCCGCCGAGCAGTCCTCTGACAACACCCTTCTGTGGATATGCATAGTGGCAGCTCTGGCAGTCGCCCTGACAGCAGCCGTCATCGTCTACAGAGTGAAGCTTATCCCCGTTTTTGCCACTGAGAGCGGTGATGTGACCGCCAAGAAAACAGGCAGAAAGCAGGCTGAAGAAGCCGTGAAGAACAGCGAGGTCGTGCCCGACGACAGCGTTCTGCAAGCAATTAAGGAGAAGATAGATAAATAAACTGCACTTCGCCGCTCCCCGCTGAGCTTTACGAAAAGCGTGAAGTTTTTCGGGGGATTCTAAAGGGGGACTTTTCTCAGAAAAGCCGCCCCTTTAGTGGGGTTTGGGGCAACGCCCCAATGTATAAAATAATCCCGCCCTTGCGGCGGGAATTATTTTATACAAAAAAAGGCAGGAACTTGGAGTTCCTGCTAAAATGAAATGAAGTTAAGGAGAAGTAATGTTTATGAAAAAACGGAAGGAAAAATCCTCTGAAAATCAATAATAACTATTTACCGTTCTTGGTAACGTAGCTGTAAATAACGTCCACTGCACAGTCAATGCCGCAGTAGCTGCTGTCTATGGACAGATTATAATTCTTTGCGATGCCCCACTTGCGGTCGGCGTGGAAATTATAATAATTCTGGCGGCGTTTGTCCTTTGTCAGCACAATGCTTTCCGCCTTGGCGGGGTCAACGCCGTCTATGCGCACCGCCCGCTCCTTGCGGAACTCCAGGTCTGCATGAATGAAGATCTTCACCAGATTGCGCATATCGGACAGCACATAGTCGGAGCAGCGGCCTATGATAACACAGGGACCTTCCTCCGCCACCTTGCGTATCACGTTGGATTGCGCCAGATATATATTATCCTCCATGGACAGCACCGACATTCCGAAATGATCTGCCTGAGAGCTTCTGTACAGCGCATACAGCAGGCTGTTGCCCGCATGACGCTCGGTGTCCTCGAAGAAAGCAGGTATCAGACCGCTTTCCTCGGCTGCCTTTTCGATAAGGGCGTTGTCGTAGAAGGGCACGCCTAACTTTTCAGCCAGCTTTGCGCCGATCTCTCTGCCGCCGCTGCCGTACTGCCTGCTGATGGAGA
>JAFLUH010000062.1 GCA_022508895.1 Oscillospiraceae bacterium | reverse complement strand
AAGACACCGCCCTTTCACGGCGGAAACATGGGTTCGATTCCCGTACGGGTCACCACTTAGAAAACACCGCAAATCCTTACTACAAAAGGATTTGCGGTGTTTATATTTCTCTATAATTTAGCCTTTGACCGCACTTTTGACCGCACTTTTCAAAATCGTGATTCAATCCACAAAAGGCACTGGGCACTTCGGACGGCTTGGGCAGTTCTGTATTTTTTATTTGGACAGTTATTTCCTCAACTAAAACGCATAACCACCGCATTTCGGACAGCACGGTCGTTATGGACGGCTATTTGCATATATCCTTTAAATTTCCCCAGTGGGAATTTTTTATTTTGATAGGTAAAATAAATGTGGTTGACGTTGTTTTATGTATAATATCAACAATAAATTTGATTTCCGTGTATTGACATACCTCTTTTTATATTTTATACTTAAAATTAAGAGAACTGTTACTTTTTATGTGGTTTTTCTTCAAAAAACCTGATGAAAGGATAACCGATTATGAGCAATCTGAAGACCGAATATGAAGTAGAAGAAATTTTAATAAAACAGCTCGAAGGGTTGGGCTATACATATATTGCTATGCCAAACTATGATGACGTGTGTGCTAACTTCCGTGAGCAATTTTGCAAGGTCAATGCAAAGGCTCTTACAGAAGTGAAGGGTGTTGCTGAGCTTTCTGACAGCGAGTTTGATAAGATTATGCTCCGACTGGATAATCATACAATCTATGAGAGTGCCAAAATACTGCGTGAGAAGTGGGTGCTTGAGCTTGATAATGGTAAGACAATATACGCCGAGTTTCTGACAGACGATATGGACAGGAACACCTATCAGGTGACACATCAAATAACTATGGATAAGGCTCACAAAGACGATGTAGAGTATAAGAATCGCTACGATGTGACTGTGCTTATCAACGGATTACCGCTTGTACAAATAGAACTAAAGCGGTCTGGCGTAGAGCTGAACGAGGCTATCAATCAAATCAATAGATACCGCACTTATTCTTTCAAGGGATTGTTCCGATATATTCAGATTTTTGTGGTGTCGAACAGTGTTCAAACAAAGTATTTTGCCAATGCCAATGAGCGCAGAGCGGACGGATTGGAACAGCTTATTTTGAAATCCCTTGCTTTTTACTGGACTGATAGGAATAATGTCCGTATAAATCGGCTTGGCGAGTTTACTTCCGATTTCTTTGACAAATTTTCAGTAACCGAAATGCTCACCAAGTTTATGGTTATTAAGGAAACAGAACCTGTTATTATGGTTATGCGCCCATATCAGATTTACGCCGTCAAGGAATCGGTGGAGCGTATTCTTGGCAGCAATCTGAACGGATTTGTATTTCATACTACAGGCTCTGGCAAGACTCTTACCAGTTACAGGCTTGCAAGCCTTCTTCGGGATAATCCGCTAATAGAAAAAGTTTTCTTTCTTATTGACCGTAAAGACCTTGACGACCAAACTGTTGACGAATACAACAGCTTTGAGGAAGGCTGCGTAGATAATACTGACAGTACAGTGCAGCTTGTAAATGACCTGAATGATTCTGATAAGACACTTATCATCACAACCATTCAGAAAATGGCAAACGCCGTCAAAAGCAAAAAATATGAAAAAATCATGGCGCAACTTGCCGATAAGAAATGCGTGTTCATCATTGATGAATGTCACCGCTCACAGTTTGGCAAAATGCACGGCGACATCAAGCGACATTTCCATAACGGAAATTATATCGGTTTTACCGGCACACCTATTTTTAAGGAGAACAAGGGCGGCAACAGCAGAACAACGGCAGATATGTTCTTTTCAGGAACGCTTGACCCCTGTATTCACCGCTATATGATTAAAGAGGCTATTGCAGACGGCAATGTGCTGCGCTTTTCCGTGGAGTATATGCGTTCTATCAGCGCTGACAGAATTCCAGTTAAGGGATTTGACCCTGATAAGATTGATGATTCTGATTATTGCAAAAGCAAAAATATTGACCTTGACACGCTTTATCACGATGAACACCGTATTTCTATGATAGCCGACCATATTCTTGCAACGCTTGATTCTCACATTATGCCGACTGGGAAAGATGTTTATACGGCTCTGTTCGCTGTTGATAAAATTCAGACCCTTATGAACTACTATCACGCTTTCAAGGAAAAGAACGGCAAGGGTTATAAGATATGCGCTATCTTTACTTTTCAGCCGAATGAAGACCTTGCCGAGGGACAGGACGAGCATTCAGCGAGGTATCTCCAAGAGTGTATGGACGACTACAACGCTCTGTTCGGTACAAATTATGACCTTACGACCTTTGACGCATACCGTAAGGATATTGCAAAGAGATTGAAGCAGAAAGACCTCCCACAAGTCGATTTGCTTATAGTGGTGGATATGTTCCTTACAGGCTTTGACAGCAAGCCTACAAACACGCTGTACCTTGACAAGAACCTTATCTATCACTCTCTGGTGCAGGCATACAGCCGCACAAACCGTATTGACAAGCCTACGAAGCAATTCGGGCAGATAGTTACATACCGCAATATTAAGAAAGCGCAGGACGCTGCTCTGAAGCTCTTTAGCGGCAGCGGCGACCCTAACGATTATCTGCTTGAAAGCTATGAATATTATGTTGCCGAATACCGTAAGCAGGCAGAAGCTATCAAAAAGATTTGTCCGACTGCTGACGATTGCGGCAATCTTATCGAAGAAGACAAGCAGAGAGAATTTATCATCATATTCAGACAGCTTGCAAAGGCTCTTGCTACATTAAAGACCTTCAGTAAATTTGATTGGGCTGACCTTGATGTATTTATGGACGAGGAAGAATACACGGAATACAAGTCATGGTATCTGACCTTCTATGACGAGCAGAAGGAAAAAGCAAAAAAAGGCGTAAAGACTATCCTTGCTGATATTGATTTCAATATAGAGCTTATCCGCACCGATAAAATCAACGTGGTCTATGTGCTGAATCTTCTGAAAGAGATAAACCGCAATGACAAGGAAGAAATGCAGAAAAGCATTGATCTTATACTACGTGAGATTGACCGTTCCGATAATGAAAAAATGCGTTATAAATCGGATATTATGAAGGACTTCATCAATCTCCGCTTCTTTGACCTTGACCCTGATGAGGATATTATCAAGGAGTATGAGCAGTACGAAAAGGAAGTTATGGAGAACGATGTAAACGCATTTGCCGAGGAAAATGACATCGAACCCGAATTGGTACTGTCCATTCTGAACGAATACTTTGTTGATGAACAAAGCATTACAAAGAACAAAATCCGTGAACGCCTTGATGATAAGCAGCTACCGCTTTTGAAACAGACAAAGCTGATAAATGCAATTCTTGTGTTTATCAAGGATATGTACGATAAATTCACCGCAGAGGGAGTATAAAAATATGTCTGACATCAGCACAAAATCACAAGAGCTTGCAAAACAGCTTTGGGCTATTGCAAATGATTTGCGTGGCAATATGGATAGCTCCAAATTCAAGAACTACATTCTCGGTACGATTTTCTACCGTTATCTTTCGGAACGTACTGAAAATTATATGAATGAGATATTGAAAAATGACGGTGTGACCTATCGTGAGGCGCTTGCAAATGAAGAACTGGCAGAGGCGGTCAAGGAAATGTCCTTAGACCACTTAGGCTATATAATCGAACCCGATAAGCTGTTCAATTCTCTTGTAGAGAAAATCAAAGGCGGTACATTCAGCATTGAGGACTATGAAAAGGCTATTGGCTCCCTTGTTGGCTCTACAATCGGGCAGGAGAGCGAAACAGCATTTGACAAGCTGTTCGATGATATGAACTTGCAGGACAAGGATTTAGGCAAGGAAGTATCTCAGAGAACGAAGCTTATCGGCAAGGTCATCAGCAAGGTGTATGACATTGACTTCAATTTTGAAAATGCTGAATTTGATGTTCTCGGTACAGCATATATGATTTTGATAGGTCTGTTTGCGTCTGACGCAGGCAAAAAGGGCGGCGAGTTCTTCACGCCTACAAAGATGTCGGAGCTTGTTGCACGGCTTGCAACCCTCGGACTTGACACCGTTCGCTCCGCTTGTGACCCCTGTGCAGGCAGCGGTTCGCTTCTGCTTGAAGTAAAAAGGCATTGCTCTAACAAACAGGTCAATCACTACTATGGGCAGGAAAAGAACGGTACTACATACAATCTTATGCGGCAGAATATGCTTATGCACGGCGTTCCGTACAAGGAATTTACCGTGTTCAACGATGATACTATCGAACATGATAATTTCGGTGAAACAAAGTTTCAGGTACAGGTAGCGAATCCCCCATACTCTGCAAAGTGGTCGTCTGACCCCAGATTTGAAAGCGATCCTCGTTTTTCCAATTGCGGTGCACTTGCTCCGAAGTCCTATGCTGACTTGATGTTCCTTGAACATATAGCCTATCACATGGACAAAGACGGCAGGGCAGCTGTGTTGCTCCCTCACGGTGTTCTTTTCAGAGGGAACAAAGAAGAAACGATACGCAGATACCTGATTGAGAATCAGAACGTAATCGACGCTATCATCGGATTGCCTGCAAACTGTTTCCACGGCACTTCTATCCCTGTGTGCTGTATCGTTCTGAAAAAGAACAGGAACGTCAACAGCGGCAATATATGGTTCTGTGACGCAAGCAAATATTACACGGCAGGAAAGAATATGAATGAGCTGTCTGACGAGGATATTGACCGCATTGTGTACGCGTACGAGCAGAGAGCGGAGATTGATAAATTCAGTCATGTTGCTACGCTCGAAGAAGTCGCAGAGAACGGCTATAACTGCAACATTCCTCGCTATGTAGACACATTTGAGGAAGAAGAACAGATTGATATTCAAGCGGTTAGGGCGGAGCTTGCTGATATTACGGCGAAAAAGCAGATTGCTATTGACAAGGTGAATGAAACCTTGAAACTGTTGGGATTGTGAGGTGAGAGGTGTGGCAGAGCCGAAGTTGAGATTTAGGCGAGAAGACGGTACGAATTATCCAGAGTGGAAAAATATCATTTTTGCCGAAACATTTTCTCCGCTTAATAACAATACATTTTCAAGGGATATGCTTTCTGATAATGGAGAAGTATACAACATTCATTATGGCGATATTCTTGTAAAATTTGGAGAAGTTTGTGATATTCAAAGTGCTATTATTCCAAAGGTAAATGTTAATATTGATACAAGCAAGTTTGATAAACTGAGGGACGGTGATATTATTATTGCTGATACTGCCGAAGATGAAACGGTTGGCAAAGCAATAGAAATATATCATGTAGGAAATAATAAAGTTGTTTCAGGATTACACACTATGGCTTGCCGACCCAATATTGATTTTTTCCCAAAATATCTCGGATATTATATCAATTCTCCGTCATATCACAATCAGCTTATTCCTTTTATGCAAGGAATCAAGGTCACATCTATCGGGCGAAAGAACATTGCTGATACAATTATTTGCTTTCCTAAAAACCTTGAAGAACAGCAAAAAATAGCCGACTTTCTCACAACCATTGATGAGGTAATTGCACAATCCGAAGCAGAAGTGCAGAACCTTGAACAGCAGAAAAAAGCGGCTATGCAGAAAATATTTTCGCAGGAAGTACGGTTCAAGCGTGAGGATGGGACTGAGTTTCCTAAATGGGAAACGGTGGCACTTGGTGAAATTGTAGAACCGAACATCATTCCTGTAGACAATCCAAGGAGTAACTATGTTAAGTTGGCAGTTCGAAGCCACTGTAAAGGCACTTTTCACAAGCAAATTACAAATGAATCTGATGGGTTGGACATTGACAAAATGTTTCTTGTTGAAGCAAACAATCTTATTGTAAATATTACGTTTGCTTGGGAACATGCAATTGCAATTACAAAACCAGAAGATAATGGGACTTACGTTTCACATCGTTTTCCACAATATAAGTTTATCAATAATAATCTACCATCATTTTATGAGTACGTAATAAAAAAGCCTAAAATGAAATATGAAATGGGCTTGTGTTCGCCTGGCGGTGCTGGTCGTAATCGTGTGCTGAACCAGAAAGATTTTATGAAAATATTAATGGTTCGTCCTTGTCCTGAAGAACAGCAAAAAATAGCCGACTTTCTCTCCGCATACGACGAAGCTATCACCTACGCAAAGCATGAGCTTGACAAGTGGAAAGAGCTGAAAAAAGGACTGTTGCAGCAGATGTTTGTGTGAGGTGAAGTGTCTTGAAACAAAAACAAGGGGAGAAAGAAGCTAAATCTATTCTTCAATCCAAAGGCTTTGAATTCGATGATACCTATTATGATGATAACTCAAAGAATAGTATGCCTGATCTGAGGTTTGTGAATGGTAGATATTTAGAGGTTACGCACACTTTACATAATCATAATATTTGTAGTCCGAATAATTATTGCAGAAAAAGCATAGAGGAACAATTACAGATAGCGAATGATGCTGAAAAGGCTTTAGACAGAATTACAGCACGTAAGTACCCCAGAACATCTGACGAATTAACAGATGGGGGAATGACCCAGTTTGAAAGTGATAAAATAACTGTTAAAAACCACTTTGGCGTAGATGTTTCTGATTTTACCAAACACTCTGAGTTTAATTGTGATATTCCGATAGTAGAGAGTTCTACAGATAATATTATTCGTGAAATTGGAGAGAAAGCGTCAAAGCACTCTAAAGGTGATACGGATTTGTTTATATTCATCTTAGAAGACGAATACAACTGCTTATGTGATTTGTTGGAAACGAAAAATTGGAATGGTTGCTATAACTCGTTTATGAATTCTGTTATTAAATCACCGTTTGATGTCGTATATTTGTGTGTTTGGAATTTTGAATCCCAAACATATAATACAGAAAATCCAATATTACTGAAATTTGAAACATCATCTGAGCAAAAGCTGATTTATTCACGGCTCTGATACAAGCAATCCCCTTGCCAATATGACAAGGGGACTTTTCATTTTATAATCTTGTCAAAAATATCCTGTACCATAACCGCTGCCGCAGCTCTATCATTACCAAAATCATGTGAATACACGCCGTATGTATCCATATCCTTAGAATGTCCTACAAGCTGTTTTAAATGCCCTTCAGGTAATGCCTTCACTATTGATACAAATGTATGTCGCAGTTCGTAAGGCGTTACGGGCGTTTCAATCCCATTGTGTTCACGATACTTTTTCCAGCGGTCGTAATATGTGCGTTCTTTAACAGGCTCACCATACTGAGTAGGAAAAACATACTCGCTTTCTATCCCTTTTTCAGAAAGTATCCGTTCTTGCTCTTTTAAAATGTTCGCCGCTGTTTCAGTTAAATCAAACTGCCTCCGAGCATTTTCGTTTTTACCGCCTGTTACTTCTCCGTTCACGTTAATTGCTCTCTGCAAAAACACTGTATTACCCACTATATCCGACCACATCAACCCTATCAACTCGCCCGGTCTAAGCCCCGTAAGCACTTGAAAACGGTACGCATTTACAAACAAATCATATTCCGCCTCACCATTTAACAGGGTATCACTTTGACTGAATAAAATTTTGAGTTCATCGGGATTTAAAATCTTCTTTTCCTTTACAGGAGCGTTTTTAGGCACATTCAAATCCTCAATAAATAGGGAAGTGTATTTGCTTTTCCTGCAAAATTTAATCCAAGAGTTGATGCAGCTTCGCATATTACATAATGATTTTTTTGATAAACCGCCTGCATATGCAGAATTGATAACCTCCTGAAGCTGCTGCTCCGAAACCTTTTCAATTCTGACATTTCCTATCTTGGGATTTATCCAATTCTTAAAATAATATTCGTATTGCTTCCAGTGACTTTTAGATGTAGTAATCTTCAGCTGCTCCATATATTTTTCAGCCGCTGCGCTGACCTTCAGCTTTGTCTCGACAATATTATTTTCAAGCCAGTTATCCGCCTTTGCATTAGCCTCACGCTGTCCCTCTTTACCTTTGATAGAGCTGTAAAAGGTCTTGCGGACATTATCCTTCTGGACGTATATTTTCCAGCGTTTAGATTTTTCGTCCCACTTAGCCGTATTCGTTCTTCTCATTTATTTCATGCCCTTTCCATTTATTTACCCTCTTTGAACATATCAGGCGGCAAAACCGCAAAATCGTCCATAATCCTGAATATATCGGACAGATTAAATCCGTACCCTGACATACTTGTACTGTTGTATATCAAATCCAGTTTTGAGGATTCAATCCCATGCTTATCAATCAGCATTTGATAAGTAACACCATATTTCTTTTCTATATTGCGAGCGATAAGACGTGAGATCTGGAGCTGCAAAATCTTGTACTTGTCATCAGCGGCGCATTGGTCAAGTATATTGCATATCTGAAACACAACCTCCATTTCATCGTACTCTACATCATTGTCCTCCTCACATTCGCTGTATTCGTATCCGTACAAATAATCCTGTGAGCAGTTCATATACCTGCCTATTTTCAATCGCAGACTTCCCGCTATATTTACGCCGCTCCTAAGTGCAACTAATCGCTGTGGAGTGGCAAATATAGCGTTTTTTACGTTAGGTAAGGTCTTTTTCGTTATCTCCACCTCAATATTACCCAGTAGATAATCAACAGGCACGTCAAGGTATTCCGCTATCGCCGTGATTTTGTCCAGCGATGGCGTATTTCCGTTTTTCCACTGAGTAATCAGACTGTGGGAGTAGTTCAAATCAGACAGCATTTTCTTAGCGGTAATCTTTTTTTCTTTCAGTTTGGCTTCAATGACTTGTAAGTATTGCATAAAGCGCAATCCTCCTTTTTGTAAAATAATCCAATTGTAAATTACATAGAAAAGTGCTAATATAATATAAAGCGTTTATAAACGCATTGTAAATATTTGAATATGCTTAAAAGCAATATTTGATATTTATACACGAATATAATGTATATCATATTAGATATATAAATCTTATATTGATATTATTATATCATAATGCGTTTAAAAATGCAATAGCTTTTTTGTTTTATTTTAAAAAAAGGAGGAACTAATATGAAACCGTATGTAAAATTAAGAACAGCAATGATGATAGCTGAGAAAAAGCAAGAGGAACTTGCAGCCGCAATAGCAGTCAATCCAACCACATTCTCAAAGAAAATGACCGCTAAATCATCTTGGACATTATGGGAAGCATACAAGATGTGCGAGCTATTACATATTCCCGAAAACGAGCTGACGGACTACTTTCCAAAAGAATTTTCCGTTCCTCACGAAAGTGTAGCCAATCAGCTCCAACGTGCCAACAAGAAAGGATCGCAAAAATGAATGTTCCAAAGCTTCAGATAATAGACGCAGAAACGCTGCTTGCAACTCCTTTACCTAAAACGTTGTTTATAGTGGACAACATTCTTCCGCAAGGACTGAGCATTTTTTGTGGTGCTTCAAAAATCGGCAAGAGCTGGCTTATGCTTGACCTTGCACTTAATGTTGCAAAAGGTGAACCAATGTGGGGTATGAACACACATAAATGCGGCGTGTTATATCTCACTCTTGAAGATACAAAAAACCGTATTCAGGAGCGTATGTATAAGCTGGTAGACGAAGCCCCGTCCGATCTTCGCCTTTCCTTAGCTTGCGAAAAAATAGGCACAGGATTGGAACAGCAAATCACAAATGCACTGAACGATTTTCCCGACATACAACTAATAATCATTGATACATTTCAAAAAGTAAGAAACGTCGGCGGCAGTGCCAAAGACGGAATGTATGCAGTAGATTATGCAGACGTTTCCGCTCTTAAAGACATAGCAGATAAAAATAAAATTGCAATTGTTTTTGTACATCATCTGAGAAAAATCAAAGACCAAAACGACCCGTTCAATGATGTAAGCGGAAGCACAGGAATAGCAGGTGCCGCTGATACAATTTTTATTATGAACAGGAGCAGGGAAGGCACAAATGCAATTCTGCGTATCAGCGGACGGGACGTAAATTATCAGGAAATTGATTTGCGGTTTAACAACTGTAAATGGGAATTGGAAAAATTACGCAATCAAGAAGCTATCGAACAAGAACAAATCCCCAATTTTATGTTCGACCTTTGCAATTTTCTTTCCGATAAAAATGAATGGTCAGGAACAGCGACAGATTTAATATCTGCAATGGGTAATTCCAAAACTCCCGTGAATGTTGTAACAAAATATCTCGGCAGATTTTCTGCTAAAATTCTTGAACCGATAGGGATAAAATACTCTACTAAAAAGTCAGGAAAAAGATATATATATTTCAAAAGATAAAGGGTTTTAGGGGCTTCACCTAAGAAAAAATTCGCACTGAAAAATCAGTGCAATTTTTTCATTTTCCTTTCAGAAAATGTAGTCAGGGTTTTAGGGGTTGTCCCCTAACTCAATGCTAACTTTTGATGAAAAAACGGAGTGTTTCGTCAAAAGTGGTAATTGAGTATAACCACTTTGGCGTAACCCCCAAAAAATAGCGAAAAATTAGGAGAAAGAGTTATGGAAAGTATCAGTTTATCTGTGCGTGTAGACGCAGGCTGCATTGAACACAACAACAGAGATTTTGTCGCAAAAAATGTAAATGCCGACAAGATTGATGATAACATTACCTATGTGAAAAAGGATTTGCGTGAACTGTACTCTGAGCTTTTTTCTGAGGCTCTGTACAAGTACAATGAAAAACAAAACCGTGCTGACAGAGTTATAGTAGACTATTATGACCACATCAAAAACGGAAATCAGGAAAAAGTTTTTTATGAAGCTGTCATACAATTTGGCGACATGAAAAACGCAGGCGTGGGGACAAATGGTGGCGAACGTGCAAAGAAAATGCTGGACGAATACATGAAGGATTTTGAAAAAAGAAATCCTAATCTTGTTGTTTTCAACTCGGTAATGCACTTGGACGAAGCAACACCGCATTTGCATATCAGCTTTGTTCCAGTTGCGAATTGTCCTGACGCAAAACGTGGGTTGGAGAAAAGAGTGTCATTGAAAAAAGCACTTCAGGAAATGGGGATTGCTGGAACAAGCAGCAGACAAACCGATCGCCAGCAGTGGGCGGTAAGAGAAAAAGAAATTATGAAAAGCATTGCAAAAAAGTACGGGCTTGAAATTGAAAACAAAAATATTAGACGTCATCACCTGACCGTAGATGAATACAAAGAGGCTGCACAAGAAATTGAAAAAGCAAAGGAGCGTGTACAAAATCTGTATTCAAAATCCGATCTGAATCCCAGAGATATTAAAAAATCGGATATTGATTTACTTGTAAATAATGCAATGGATTTACAGCGTCAGGTTGAAGAAAAGAACAGCCGCATACTTGACCTTGAAAACAAAATGCAGTCTGACTTCCGCTATATAAAAATCGGTGACGAACAAAAAATAAATTTCATTGCCGACAATCTTCGCAGAAAAGGCGTTAGCGTTGTTGATGACATTGACGGGATACACGTTCCTGAGTGGGCGGTAGAGCAAGCAAGGGAGCTGGCGAAAAAGTATAAACCTGTTAAACTTAGTTGGAGAAAGGAGCTTGCACTTACGATTGACCGTTTGATTTATATGTCCAAAGATTTGGACAGCTTGCTTACAAATCTGAAAGAAAAAGGATACGAGGTGCGAAAAGGAAAGTACATATCCGTAAAGCCGCAGGGAACTGATAGAGCCGTAAGGACAAAAACTCTTGGCGAAGAATACACCGAGGAAAATTTGATAAAGCGGCTCAGTGAAAAGCAATCCTATCTGCAAAAAGCCGAAGAAAAAATGAAATCCACCGCAGGAATCGAACGTGAATTTTATATTGGTGTTCACAGAACGGTTACTCTGATTTTTGAGGGCAGAAAAATTCCGAAAAAGTACAATACTGATAAGTGTTACTCCATAAATAACGATTGGCACATTAACGAGCTGGCAAGCGAGATAAGCATTATAAACCGTGAAGGAATATCATCGGCGGTGGAGCTGGACGACAGGATAGAGAAAATCGCAGCCGATATAAATGAGCTGCAAACGTCAGTGAATGAGCTGGGAGATATGCAGCGGCGAATCCGTGAGGTAATCACAAACGCTGAATTTTATTTTCAGAATCAGTATTGCGGCGGCGACGCAATGT
>JAFLUH010000061.1:3540-12248 GCA_022508895.1 Oscillospiraceae bacterium | reverse complement strand
CAAATCGTTGAGTTGTGCGCCGAAGGCGCACAACTGCGGCTGCGCCGCCGCACACGGTGCGATGAAGGAACAGGCAGCCTGTCCGCACTGCGGGAGCAAATGACAGTGAACGGTGCACAGTAAACAGTAAACAGCAGTGGTGCAGCTTCTGTACACTATACACTGTCAACCGTCAGATCAGCATGACCGCCGTCCCCACCAGACAAACGTAAACTGCCGGCTCGGCAAACAGCTCTCTTGCGGTCATCTGCCCCTCACGGCGCAGCCTGAACATTCCCAGCACCGCCATAAGCACCAGCGCAGGTATCCCCAGCCAGAAGGAGAGATTTACCAGCAAAGCCGCCCATTCCTCCGCCTGCACGGCCCACTCTGCCTCGCTCCCCACCATATCGGTAAGGTACAGGCTGGCAGTGACCAGCAGGTTATTGGCAAAATGAAGCGCCAGCGTAGGCAGCACCGACGACGACCTTACGGCAAGTATCCCGTACAGCAGCCCCACTGCAAAGGCGTAGGGGAACTGATCGAAATTACCGTGGATAGCGCCGAAAATGAATGCGGAGGCAACTGCCGCAAACATATCCCCGCACCCTCTCAGCGGCTGCAAAAGCAGCTTTCTGAAAATAAGCTCCTCGCATACAGGCGCGATTATCACCACAAAAAGAATGAATATCCAAGCGCTTCCCGACTGTCCGTCGTCCGGCAGAGAGCCTGCCATTGCGTCGGGTATCTCTCCCGTGCCGAAAAGCCGGTCGAGTATCTCTGATATCCTTTTGGCTATAAATGAGGCAATGGAGCCGGCAAAGCAGGCGGAAAAAAACACAAGCGGCATTTCCGCCCATACCCTGAACCCCTCCTGTCTCGGAACAGGCGCTCTCTCCCTGCGAAAGAGAAGAAACGCCGCCAGAGCAGGGACAAGGTATGAGCTGATATCGCTTACCAGCCAGTTGACGAAGTACACGGTATCGTAGCTTGCCTGCTGTCCGTAATAAGCGTACCAGAGCTGCGCGGGAAAAAAGATGACCCGAAACAGGAGCTTCTGATTTACCAGCGCTATAACGCAGAAGACAGCCAGCCTGAACAGTATCCTGCGAAAGCGGCTGCGGCTTTCGTCTGCGGTCATATCTTGAAGCAACACGGTATCCCTCTCAAATTAAATTTTCTGCCAGCCGCTCCACCGCCTGCGTAAGGAACTGCGGCACCATAACGTCTATCATCAGCAGCACGGCGATCATCACGGGAACGGAGCACAGCAGCATTGCCAGCTTCCGCCCGTTGCTCACCTCTCCCCATATCTTGGGCAGACGGTACTTTTTTATGCGTATGAGCTTGGTTATGAGCGCAATGAGCCCGATCACCGCCGTCAGCAGCACGATTATCATAAAGATGGCGTAAAAGGTGACTACAAGCTGCTGCCCGTCGGAAAGCTCGGCGCTTGGGTCAAGGCTTTTGGTCTGCACCGCCTCAGTGGACATGAATATCAGTATTATCCCGCCGACGGCATTGAACATGGCGTGGAGCAGTGTGGTGCAGAATATTGACCTTGTGGCTATCGCGATATATCCAAGGCATATCCCCAGCGCAAAGGCATAGAAGAACTGCTGGAAATTCCCGTGGTATATCCCGAAGCAGAAGGCGGAAACAAAGACCGCAAGCCCGCTGCCATAGGGCTTCAGCAGCTCCAGCACCGCTCCTCGGAAAATAAACTCCTCAAAAACGGGAGCTATCACCGTCAGCAAAACAAACATTATCAGCGAGGACTCGAAGTTAGGCACGGTGATACCCGTGCCGTTTATCGAGTCGCCTATATCCACGGTGCGGCTTATAAGGGTCAGCACGAACAGCGTCAGCAGGTTCACCGTCATTCCCAACCCGTACATTGCGGGGAAGTTGGCGAACGCCTTTTTGCTCTGCTTAGGGGCGTGGAAGCCGCCGCAGAGATTTTTCGGGCTGTACTTCAGCATAAGCGCCGCCAGCAATGCAGGTATTATCTGTGCGCAAAGCGCCGAGTAAGCCAGACTGAAGGCAAAGGCGGCGTTGGTGCTCATATTCACCATAAGCGGCACCAGCAGCGGCGACAGTCCCGAGGCGACCTCCCGCAGCACCAGCGTCAGCGTCAGAAAAAATCCCAGCCTCATACAGTCCCTTTTGTAGGAGGGGGTGAGGTCAAGGGGTCGTTCGATTGTGATTTCTTCGTTTTCCATGTATAACCTACTGTTTATTTATTAGTTATCCGCAGTCCAAAGCTCAGCCGTACATCAGTACAGCGTCGAAATGGGCTTGTCGGTATATATCCTGTCGATCGCCTGTGCAAAAACATTATGGGTACCGATTATCTTGATTTTGTCTATCCTTTTCTCCTCGGGCAGCGCAATGGTATCCAGCAGCACAAGCTCCTTTATGGGAGATTTCTGTATCCTCTCCACCGCAGGCCCCGACAGCACCCCGTGAGTGGCGCAGGCGTAGACCTCCTTTGCGCCTCCCTGCTCTATCACCGCCTCTGCCGCATGGCACAACGTTCCCGCCGTGTCCACCATGTCGTCCACCAGCAGCACCGTCTTTCCTCTGACGTCGCCGATTATGTGCATTACCTCGCTGACATTGGCTTTCTGTCTGCGCTTGTCGATTATTGCCATTGCAACGCCGATGCGTGAGGCGAAGTTCCTCACCCGAGCCACCGAGCCTACGTCGGGGCTTACGCAGATAAGGTTGTCTATCCCGTCCGCAAATTGCTGCTTGAAATAGGGGGCAAGTATTGGCCCGCCCTGCAGGTGGTCAAGGGGAATGTCGAAAAATCCCTGTATCTGCGGGCAGTGCAGGTCCATAGTCAGCACCCTGTCCGCTCCCGCAACGGTGATAAGGTTGGCGGTGAGCTTGGCGGAGATAGGGTCACGGCTTTTCGCCTTTCTGTCCTGCCTTGCGTAGCCGAAGTAGGGGATAACGGCGGTAATGCCCGCTGCGCTGGCGCGGCGCAGTGCGTCTATCATTATCAGCAGCTCCATCAGGTGGTCGTTGACGGGTGCGGAGGTGGATTGTATGATAAACACGTCGGAGCCTCTCACGCTCTCGTTGATGGAGCAGCTTATCTCTCCGTCGCTGAACATTCCCATATCCGAATCCCCGAGGGGAAGCCCTAAATCTCTCGCTATACCCGCCGCCAGCTCCTTGTTGGAGCTGCAGGCAAAAATTTTTATATCCTTGCCGTGAAAATTCATAATGATCTCCTTATTTTATAACGTCCTTGTGACTGTCAACTATCTTTTCTTTCTCAATTTGTTCTTTTCCCAGTCCTGTATTATCTTCGTCTCCGTCCTCTCCACCGCAAGAGCGTTGGCGGGAACGCTTTCCGTAATGGTGGAGCCTGCGCCCGTCGTGGCGTTCTCTCCTACCTCAACGGGGGCTATCAGGTTGGTGTTGCAGCCGATGAATGCGTTGTCACCTATCCGTGTGCGGAATTTCTTTATGCCGTCGTAGTTGGCGGTGACGCAGCCGCAGCCGAAGTTCACGCCCTTGCCCACGTCGCTGTCACCTAAATAAGTCAGGTGCGCCACCGAGGTCTTTTCCCCGATATTGCTGTTCTTTATCTCAACGAAGTCGCCTATCTTCACGTTCTGACCTATGTGAGAGCCTGGGCGGAGCTGTGAGAAGGGACCCACCGCTGCGCCGCTTTCGATAGTGCTGCTGTACGCCTGCACGCTGTTCAGCTTCACCCCGTCCCCCACGTTCACGTTGTCCAGCAGGGTATTCGGACCTATCTCACAGCCGCAGCCGATGGTGCATTTACCTCTTATAATGGTGCCGGGCAGTATCAGAGTATCACGCCCTATGGTCACGTCCTTGCCTATTATAACTCCGTCGGTGCAGGGGATTTCCACGCCTGCCGTCATCAGGTCGCCTATCACCGCCATTCTTGCGAAGTAGTTCAAACTGTACAGGTCGTGGCGGGTGTTTGCCCCTAACACGATGGACTTGTGCTGCGCCGTGAACACGGCGGCACGCCGTCCGCTTTCCCTTATAAGCTGGATTGCGTCGGTAAGGTAGTATTCCCCCGAGGCATTGTTGTCCGACAGCTTGGGCAGCGCTTCAAGCAAAGCCTCGCTGTCAAACCAGTACGCACCCGAATTTATCTCACGGATATGCTGCTCCTGAATGGTTGCGTCCTTCTGCTCCACTATTTTCAGCAGGTCGCCCTTCTCGTCACGGACTATCCTGCCGTAGCCGAAGGGGTTGTCGGGCGCGGCGGCTATCACCGTCACTCCGCACTCTCCCTTTTTGTGCATTTCCATCGCCGCCTTCAGGGTGTCCTCGTCCATAAAGGGAGCGTCTCCGCACAAAATCAGCGCATTTTTGCTGTTTTTCAGCACTTCCTCCGCCTGCATGACGGCGTGTCCCGTGCCCTTGCGGACGGTCTGCCTTACCGTGGTGTACTCCCAACCTCGGGTGTCCAGATACCTGTTTATCTGCTCCTCCCCGTTGCCTGTCACGACGCAGATATCGTCGGGGTTCAGCTTCTCCACGCTGTCCAGCACCCAGCCGAGCATGGGCTTGAACAGTACCTCCATCAGCACCTTGGGCTTTACCGAGTTCATTCTTTTCCCGTCCCCTGCGGCGAGGACGATGCAAACAGTGTCCTTCATACTATACTCCTTTTCGTAGTAACAGCTATTTCTATTTTCGCACATTTTCGATAATTTTGCAATAGCTTTGAAAAAATTTGGGGGGCAATATAGATTTTTATATATACTTATGGTATAATGTTAAAAAATACGATAGGAAAAATAAAATGAATAAAGACTTTGAATTTGTATCCGAGATAAAAAGCCTTGCAAAAGAAAAAAACATAGATACACTTCTGGAAGAAGCTAAGGACGGCGGGAACACCGAAGCCGTTTTTGCGGCGGTCTGCCTTGCGGCGGAGCAGGGTCTGGGGCAGTCCCCCTTTGAGGAGCAGGTCATCGCCGCAAGAGCGCTTACCGATGGGAAAATAGTGGAAATGCCCACCGGTGAGGGCAAGACCCTTGCGGCGGTGTTTGCGGCGGCGTGGCATAAGCTGCGGGGCAGGCGTGTACACATACTGACCTTCAACGACTACCTTGCAAAGCGTGACAGGGAGTGGATGAAGCCGATATACGACCTTTTAGGCATAAGCACCGCTTACGTCACCGAAAAAACAGCCTTTGAGGAGCGGAAAGCCGCTTACAAAAGCGACGTTCTCTACATCAGCGCAAGGGAGTGCTGCTTCGACTATCTCCGTGACTTTGCGGTGCAGACCGTGGAGGAGACGGTGGGACAGGGTTTTGAAGCGGCAATAGTGGACGAGGCGGATTCCCTGCTGATAGACGAGGCGAGGATACCCCTTGTGGTGGCAAGCGACGTTACGGTGAAGCATGACCCCGAGCTTGCGCAGGCGATGAAGCTGACGGCGGACTTCGGTGAGGAGGACTACGACATCAGCCTTGAAAACGAGAGCGTGTATCTCACCGACAGCGGCGCCGCCAAGGCGGAGGAGCTGTTCGGGCTGGACAACCTGTACGACGAGGAAAATTCCCCGCTGCTGTCAAGGGTGAACGACTGCTTAAAGGCAAGATTTCTGCTCCGTGAGGACAGGGACTATATAAACCGTGACGGAAAGATACTTCTTATAGATAAATTCACGGGAAGAACGGCGGAGAACAGGCATTACCCCGGCACGCTCCAGACCGCCGTCGAGCTGAAGCACGGGCTTGAGGTGTCCACAAGGGGCGTGGTGATGGGCAGTATCGCCCTGCAGTTCTTTGTGCGGCAGTATTCGTTCCTGTCTGCAATGACGGGGACTGCCGAAGCCTCCAAGGACGAGTTTTACCAGCTCTACGACCTGAGCCTTGAAAAGGTGCCGCCCCATCTTCCCAGTAAAAGAACAGACCATGAGACCGAGATATATTTCGACACCGATTCCAAGTGGAAGGCGGTGGCGGAGGCTGTCTGCGCCGCCCATGAAAAGGGTCAGCCCGTCCTTGTGGGAACGGGCAGCATAGAGGACAGCGAGCTGCTCCATGATATGCTGAAGGAGAAGGGCATAGATGCCTCGGTGCTCAACGCAAAAAACGACACCATGGAGGCGCAGATAATCAGCGAGGCAGGCGCGCCCCATGCAGTCACCATCTCCACCAACATGGCGGGCAGAGGCGTTGACATAAGGCTCGGCGGCGCAGACGAAAGCAGGCGTGACGAAGCGGCGAATGCAGGCGGTCTGCTGGTGATAGCCACCTATATGCCCGAAAGCAGCCGCATGGTACGGCAGCTTATCGGACGCTCCGGACGTCAGGGCGACCCAGGCGAAAGCCGCAGCTTCGTTGCCCTTGACGAGCCGATAATGGACAAGTACAAGCTGCGCTCCCTTGTCCCTGCAAAGCATTGGCCTGAGCCCACCGAATCGCCTATCGAGGACAAGGTGCTGCTCCGTGAGGTGGAGCGGATACAGCGCATCAGCGAGGGCGACAGCTTTGACGCAAGGGAAAGGCTGCTGAAATACTCCATGATAGGGGAAAAGCACAGAGGACAGGTGTTCGAGGCACGGCGCAGGTTCCTTGACGGCAGCTCCCCCTCCGTATGGTGCCAATGCGAGCGGTATGAGGAGGCGCTGGAGCGCTTCGGCGAGGAAAAGCTGGAGAAGCTGGAGCGAAAGACCGCTGTCGCCGCAGTGAACAGCTTCTGGAGCGAATATCTGGAGTACACCGACTATATAAGGCAGGGAATACATCTGACGGCGGTGGGAGGAAAAAGCCCCGCCGAGGAGTACAACATCGCAGCCGAGGAGTATTACTTAGGCATGGAGGAGGAGCTTCGCCTGTACATGGAGGAGCGCCTTGACGACCTGCTGGAGCAGGGAGAAAAATACACCGTGGAGCAGCCCCAGAATATCCGCACCTACCTGTTGGAGGATAACGGTGACGAGCTGAACAAGCAGCCGTTTTTAGTGAACTTCCTCTCCGAGGAGAGCGAGGCGGAGCTGCTTTTGGAGCAGCAGAGCAAGGCGCCGTCGGTGCTGGACGCACCCGCAAATGATATAGAGGAAAAGCCGAAAAAAGGATTATTCGGAAAATTATTCGGGAAAAAATGAGAAAGGAAAGCCATGTCAACTATTGCAGCAATCGCCACTCCCCCCGCCACGGGCGGCGTGGGAATGATAAGGATAAGCGGCGGGAACGCCATCGAAATCGCCGCCAAGGTGTTCCGTCCCGCAGGTGACCGCAAAGTAACCGAAATGCAGGGCTACACCGCCTGCTACGGCGGGATATACGGCGGAGAGCAGAAGCTGGACGACGGGGTGCTTTTAGTGTACCGTGCGCCCCACAGCTACACAGGCGAAAACGTAGCCGAGATAACCTGCCACGGCGGTATTCTCATCACGAGGCGGGTGCTTCGTGCCTGCCTTGAAGCGGGAGCAAGAATGGCGGAAGCGGGTGAATTTACCCGCCGTGCTTTGCTTGCGGGGAAAATGACCCTTACTCAGGCGGAAGCGGTGGCGGATATGATCAGCTCAAAAAGCGACCAGTATCTTCGGTGCGCAGCGGCGCAGATAGACGGCGCACTGTACCGTAAAATAACCGAGATAAAGCAGACGATAACGGATATCGCCGTGCAGATAGCCGCATGGATAGACTACCCCGACGAAACTCTGGACAGCTTTGAGACAAGCTCCCAGTTAGGGCAGCTCACCGACTGCCGCCTGAAGCTGAAGCTGCTGATAGAAGGCTACGACATAGGGCAGGCGCTCCGTGACGGCGTAAGCGTGGCGATAGTGGGCAAGCCCAACGTGGGGAAATCCACACTGATGAATCTGATGGTGGGCTGCGAGCGGAGCATAGTCACCGACATGGAGGGCACCACCCGTGACATCGTGGAGGAAAACGTGATGCTGGGCGGAATGCTGCTGAAGATAGCCGACTGCGCAGGTATCCGTGAGACGGACAACCCCGTGGAGCGTATCGGCGTGATAAAGATGGAGAACCGCCTTGAGCAGTCCCAGCTTGTGTTTGCGGTGTTCGATTACAGCAGACCCTTGGAGCAGGACGATTTCCGTCTGATAGAAAAGCTGAAGGGCAAGCGGGTACTCTGCATAATAAACAAATCCGACCTGGAACACAAGCTGGACATGGCGTACCTTGCCACACGCTTCGGCAAGGTGATAGAAATATCCGCCAACGACCGCAGCTCGCTGAAAAAGCTGGACGAGGCGGCGGCAAAGCTGATGAATCCCGAAAGCCTCGACATTTCCGCAGGCTTTATCGCCAACGAGCGCCAGCGTGAGGCCGCCGTCCGTGCGGGAGAATACATAGACAAGGCGGCGGAAGGCATGACGAGAGGAGTTACTCTGGACGCTACGGGTGTCATGCTGGAAAGCGCTCTGGACTGCCTTATGGAGCTTACCGGCGAAAGGGTGAGCGACGAGGTGATAGATCAGGTGTTCAAGCGCTTTTGCGTCGGAAAATAAAAACAAGCCTCTGCAATCGCAGAGGCTGTTTCATTAAGTACTTATTTCTTTGCCTTGTCGTCCGGCTTAGCTGCGGGAGCTGCGGGCTTTGCGGCAGGTGCAGCGGGCTTTGCTGCGGGTGCTGCGGGCTTAGCGGCAGGTGCTGCGGGCTTAGCGGCAGGTGCTGCGGGCTTTGCTGCGGGAGCTGCAGGCTTTGCAGCAGGAGCAGCAGGCTTGGCTGCGGGAGCTGCGGGCTTAG
>JAFLUH010000061.1:0-3440 GCA_022508895.1 Oscillospiraceae bacterium | reverse complement strand
GCTGCAGGCTTTGCAGCAGGAGCAGCAGGCTTGGCTGCGGGAGCTGCGGGCTTAGCGGCAGGCTTCTTGGCAGCGGGCTTAGCAGCGGGCTTTTTGGCTGCGGGCTTAGCGGCAGGCTTCTTAGCAGCGGGCTTAGCGGCTGTCTTCTTGGCAGCGGGCTTGGCGGCAGCCTTTTTAGCTGCGGGCTTCTTTGCTGCGTTAGCTGCGATCAGGAACATTATCTGCTTTGCCAGCTCATGGTTGCCGTCAACGTAGAGCTTGCCTGCCTTGATAGCCTCGATGGGCTCGGTCTTGCCGTTTGCGATGGCGATGAAGGTATCGCCGTCGGCGGTGAAGATAACGTCTCTGTCCTTGTAGTCGTAGGGCTCAACGGAAAGAACGCCGTTTTTGCAGGCAGCGTAGAAAATGCCCTCACCCTCGCCGGTGATATTGAACTGGAAGGCGAAGTCGGAGGTGACAGCCTTGGTGTCAGCCTTGGAAAAGGCTTTTTTCACTTCTTTGAATATTTTTTCGTAGGTCATAGTTTTCCTCTTTTCTTTTGTTTCTTTTTGATTTTGAATCAAAACAGCGAGAATCGAATATTATAGTATTGAGGAGGGCGTAAAAATTCTCAACTTCTGAAATATTATATCATAGTATTTTGAGATTTGCAACACCTTAAATGCTAAAAAAATAGGTTTTATAAAATCACTGGTAAATTTAACAAATTATTTAAAAAATCACAGTTACATTTTTGTGCAAAAGGGAGAAATTTAAAATAACCGCTTGAAAAGCCTTAAATGTGACCCAAATGTAATTGTTATATTGTATTATATAGCTAAGCCAAATAGTCTCCTTTTGAGGGAGACTGCGGCTGATGACGGAATTTAACGGGTCTGACGACCGAAATCGGATAAATCATTTTTGGAGAAGGGGAATTGCTATGAACGGCTACCAGAAGATGAAAAGGCTTCGCAGCATGAGGCTGGTCAAGGTCGTATCCACCGTGACCGCAATGTCAATGGCTGTTACCGGCTTGGTGATCGCGGCAAACGCAGACGAAGCGAACGCCGACAAGATCGCACTCGCTCTGGGCGAGCTGACCAATTACGGTGTCGTGGCCGATACGTTTCAGGCTACAGGCAGCCACTTTGAAGCCAACTATGCAGTCAACAACCTTATCATAACCAATCGCTACAGTGCCAGCCAGTATGTAGACAAGGCGGTCCGCACCGTCAGCTTCAACGTATCCACCGACGAGAGCGGCAAAAACGAGTACTACTACGGCGTTTATGTATACGGCACCGGCGAGCAGGTGAGCGTGGGCTACACCAACAACGACGGTGTGACCGTGTTCTCCGACGTGCTTATCGTTCCTTTCAGCGGCAAGGGCACCAAGACCTTTACCGTTACGGTCCCCAACGAGTACAAGTACAAGGACCTGATCGTGCATGAGCTTGAGGTCGATCAGGCGACCAGGACCTACAGGATCGTTGAAGGCGATACGGGCACCGTTCTGAAGGCGGGCGCAGCTAGCGCTGAGGAAATGAAGAAGCTCGTCAACACAAGCCTTATAGCCGAGACCATGCAGGCTGATTCGTTTGTATTCGGCGACGACAAGACGCTTTATGTGGGCTCCGGCATATACTCCGGCATCACCGGCCCCAACAGGGACGGCAGATACCTCTACAACGGCAGAGAGATCAGCGAGAGAGGAACCGAGGTTTATCTTCTGAGCGACAGCGGCAGGATAAACGCCATGATGGAGAATATCGGCAAGACCTCCGAGCTTATCGCAGGCTTCAATGCAGTAGGTGCAAACGACAAGATACTCCTGTCAAAGTTCACCGGCAGCATCAGCCCCAACAGCGGAGATCCCAACTCCGCCGACAGCAGGATATCCGACGCTTACAGGTTCATGGAGAGCCATCCCGATTACATAATGGTAGTCAACATAGTGCTCCCCGAGAACGGAAATTACAGATATCAGTTCACTCACAAGGTAGACAGCTGGAATGTTGCAGTGGCGTCCCGCATCATCTTCAACTTCACGGGCAACACCGACCCCGACAAGACCACCGTTTATCTTGAGGCAGGCTTTGCAGGCACCGTAGTTGCTCCCAACGCTACCGTTCAGAATCTGGGAACCATCATCGGCGCAATATACGCTCCCAAGGTAGAGCTGGGCAACGGCGAGATACACATGGCTACCTACCGTCACGGCGCTATGCTGGGCGAATACTTCTCCGGTCATCAGGACGGCGATGTAACTACCACCACCACAACTCCCGAGGAGATCACCACAACTCCCGTGGAGACTACAACCACAGCTGACGAGACGACCGCTTCAGTTACCACCGAGGACATCGTGACCGTTACAAGCACCGAGGAGACCACCACGGTCACCACTGAGGATATCGTGACCGTCACAAAGACCGAGGAGACCACCACGGTCACCACCGAGGATATCGTGACCGTTACAAAGACCGAGGAGACTACCACCGCTCCTACCACTCCTCCCACCACCACTCCTCCCACCACCACTCCCGCTGTGACCACGACGACTCCTCCTGTGACTACGACCACCGCAACGACACCGGTAACTACAACAACACCGGTTACAACAACTACCACAACTCCGGCAACTACAACGACGCCGGTCACCACGACCACTACGACCACAACAACAACTACTACAACTACTACAACTACAACTGCTGCCACGACACCTCCTCCCGAGACTACCGAGTCGACTCTTGATATATTTACAACAGCCGAAACGACTCCTCCCGAGACCACCGAAGCTTCCACTGTTCCCGAGGAGACTGTCGCTACAACTCCTGTAGAGACTGACGTTACAACTCCAGAGGAGAGCGTGACCACCACTCCTCCCGATGAGGAGAGTACGACGACCGCCTCTGAGGTAACCACGGCTGTCACTACGGTTCCCGAGGAAACCACGACCACCACTCCTCCCGTTACCAGCACGTCGGTCATCACCATTCCCGAGGAAGACATTCCCAGAGACGATCTGGTGATAATTGACGAGGACATTCCTCTCGGCGATCTGCCCAACACCGGCGTCAACAACGACATGACATTGTTCCTGATCATTGGCGGTGCTGCTCTTGCGCTTGGCGTGGGTGCTCAGGTTTACACCGTTATACTCAAGAAGAAAAGCTGATCACTGACTTAAAAAGCTGCGGTTATGCCGCAGCTTTTTTGTTTTGTATTTAAAATGGTACAGTTGTGTTTTTGACGGATTTGGGGCAGTGGCGGGCTTCGGTTTTGAGCAAATGCAAGAAAGTGAAAAACTTTCCCGATCCCCCCTTGACAAGGCTGTTTACAGGTGTTATAATAATCAAGCACTCTCGCAAAAGCGGAGTACAAGCCCATCTGAGAGCCATGCGGACCTTGCACAAACTTTTTCAAAAAAAGTTTAAAAAAGGTATTGACAAAGG
>JAFLUH010000060.1 GCA_022508895.1 Oscillospiraceae bacterium | reverse complement strand
TGGTGACCCGTACGGGAATCGAACCCATGTTTCCGCCGTGAAAGGGCGGTGTCTTAGCCGCTTGACCAACGGGCCAAAAATGGTAGCGGCAATTGGACTTGAACCAACGACACCCTGGGTATGAACCAAGTGCTCTAGCCAGCTGAGCTATGCCGCCATATAAGTCCTTGGGGCTGTTTCGCTTCAAGGACTAAGTTATTATACCATAAACAGTATTTTTTGTCAACAGTTTTTTTGATTTTACTTTCACAAAAGAAAAAATGGTCAGTTCGCCAGCTCATACGCTCTTTTAGTGCAGGCTCGGCAGGCTTCCTTTACCGTTTCCTCCAGATTGCCTGCGTAGAGCTTGTCAAGTCCTGCAAGAGTGGTGCCTCCGGGGGAGCTTACCTGCTTTATCAGCTGCTCAATGGTCATTCCGCTGTCGGTCAGCATTTTTAAACTTCCTGTAAGAGTTTGTGCAAAGAGCTGAAGGGCGACGGTTTCGTCTATTCCCACTTCCCTTGCGTAGTCAATAAAGCCTTTGGCAAAAAGATAGATGAATGCAGGTGAGCTGCCGTTGATGCAGATTATCTCCTTCATTTTGTCCATGGGGACCTCTTTTACCATGCCGCAGCTTGCGATTATCTCCTTTGCAAAGGCAAAATCTCCGTCGCTTATAGAACCGTCACGGGCGATGGCGCTTGCTCCTAAGCCAAGCATGGCGGGGGTGTTGGGCATTACGACAGCAACTTTGGCAGCGGGGTTGGTGTGCTGCTTTATAAAGTCGGAGGTTATGCCGGCACATATACTGATAAAAACGTGGTTTTCGGTGACGTATGGCTTGATGGTGTCCAGAACGCCGGCTAAAACCTGGGGTTTTACGGCGAGGAGGATATAATTGCAGGTTTCGGTAAGCTCCTGCTCGCTTTTGCAGGCGGTCACGCTGTATTGCTCAAGGTGCTTGAGCTTTTCGGGGTCTTTGTCATAGGCGTAAATTTTGCAGATGTCGCTGTCCGCTATGCCTTTTATGATGGCGCTGCCCATGTTGCCGGCGCCGAGAAAACCAAGATTTTTCATAAAACTGCCTTTCTTCAACTATTCTTCATGGTTGCTCTGTTCTGTTTGAAAATCGCCCTGTATGCTGCCATTATCGGGAATAGTGTCAGCATAAGTATCAGAATGTGTACGGGCACTTCTATCAGATTCTTTATCAGACGTGTGCCGATTCTGGAAATAAAGCCGACCCAGAATACCTCAGGAGTAAAATCGCCGGCCTCAAGCTGCTTTTGAAGCGTGATAAACAGCGGCGTCATAATGAGATTGCATACCACAGCCACCGAGACCTTTGCAAAAACCACTCTCAATGATGTGACCAAGTTGCTTAAAATAGACTTGAAAAACGCTTTGGGGCTTTCCAAGTCGGGCTTTGTGGGGTTGAAGCCGTACAAAAACAAGCCGTAAAGCACTCCGCCCATTACCTCAACCAAAGTGAACAGCGGAGAAAAGCTGCCGGTAGGCTTGAGGAAATAACCCACAACGTCCGTTACAACACACGCAAGCGCACCTACCGTAGGACCGTACAACATTCCTATAGATGCGATCGCAACAAATGCAAAGCTGATTTTAAGATCCTCGGTTATCTGCCAATTCAAAAAGAATTTCAGCACCAGATCAAGCGCTATGAGCAGCGCCGTCACCGACAGACACCTCAGACTTTTAAGCTCCGCCGCAGATTTCTTAAAACTACCAAAAAAAGCCATTGTCTTACCCTCCTTTTCGCATACACAAAGGAATAAATAAGCACAACGGCTTATATTCAGTTATGTACAGCGAGATGCGGAAACCGAACCGCAAGCCGTTTTTGGCTGTAAGTCTGCGACTGCAAACCTACGGCTGTAAAACTGTGGCTGTAAGCCCACGGCTTTTCGTCCCGACGGCAACTCTCCGTCCATCGGGCACTTAACGCTCGATTCCCTACTCTGTTTTTTTTATTTGCAAACGATGATCAGAAGCTGATCTCGTCGGCGATCTTGTATAACTCCTTTTCAAAGGGTTTTTTCATGGAAAGTGCTTCCTGAATGTCGTAATCCACTATCGCATTTTTCTGTATCCCTACCACACGGTTGCCCTTGCCCTCGTAGAGCAGCTGAACGGCATAGTAGCCAAGCTGACTTGCCGCGACTCTGTCACGGATCGTAGGCGAGCCGCCTCTCTGTACATGACCGAGGATAGTGGCACGGCTTTCAACGCCGGTTTCCTTTTCAATAGTCTTGGCAAGCTCCACTGCATTGCCTACGCCCTCGGAAACTACCACGATGAAATGGTGTTTTCCTGTGGTATGAGTGTTTTTTATCTTATTGCATACCGCATCGATGCTCCACGGCATTTCGGGTACGATTATGCAGGTGGCACCGCAGGCAATGCCTGTGTTCACAGCTATGTAGCCTGCATTTCTGCCCATTACCTCGACCACCGAGCAGCGGTCGTGGGACTGAGAGGTGTCACGGAGCTTGTCTACCAACTCCATTGCGGTGTTCATGGCAGTGTCATAGCCGATGGTGTATTCGGTCATGGCAATGTCGTTGTCGATGGTGCCGGGAATGCCTACGCAGGGGATACCCCTTGCGGACAGGTCGGCTGCGCCTCTGAATGAGCCGTCGCCGCCTATTACTACTATACCCTCGATCCCCTGCTCAAGGCAGGTAGCCTTTGCCTTCTGAAGTCCTTCCTCAAAGCGAAATTCCTGACAGCGGGCAGTATAAAGCATGGTGCCGCCGTGCTGCATGACGTCGGATACGCTTCTTACGTTAAGAGGCTTGATGTCTCCGTTGATAAGACCGTTGTAACCTCTGTATATGCCCATTACCTCCATACCCTTGGCAAGGGCGGCACGGGTCACCGCTCTGATGGCGGCATTCATGCCGGGGGCGTCTCCTCCGCTGGTCAGTACGCCTATCTTCTTCATAACTATATCGTCCTTTCGTATTTTAAGTCGGGTTATTCCCTGTTAATAGCTGTTTATTATTTTACTCTTTTTTTGACAAATCGTCAATAGGTTTCCGACAAATTTGCACTATTTCATTACAATATTGTCTTTTCCGCAGATTTTTTCCAGCTGTGAAAGCAGCTCCCTTGTGACCTTTACGCCTGTTACTCCTTTGGGACGGGCGGTTTTCCTTACGTCGTCAAAGCAGAATTTCACCTGAGTGTCGCCCTGATTGTGCCATAAGACCCTGTGCGCCTGCTCCATGATGTCGAGCTGGTCGGAAAAAAGCCTTATATAAAGCACCTGAGAGCTGTCCGGTATTTCGCTTGCAGGCTCCAGCGTGTTTACTATCAGCTTGGGAGCCTCGTCCTCACGAAAGCCGCTGTCAGTGGATATAGTGCCTACCAGCTTGTAGACGCTGCCCTCGTTCATTGTGCCGATACATTTTTCGTATATGTCACTGAAAAGAATGGCTTCTATTACTCCGCTCTTGTCCTCAAATTCGGCAAAGCACATCTGCTTTCCGTTTTTCTGAGTGTGAGGTCTTTTGGATATAAGCATTGCCACCAAGGGCTGTTTTTGTCCGTCCCGAAAGCCGTTCAAGCCTTCCTTGACGGAATTTATCAGGGTGTAGATGTTCTTGCAGCCGAAGCGTTTTATAAGCGGGTCGTATTTGTCCATCGGGTGACCTGAGAGGTAAAAGCCGGTTATCTCCTTTTCCATCTGCAAAAGCTGGGAGCGGCTGTACTCCGGCTCCTGCGGCATTACAAAGTCTATCTCCGAACTGTCCTCTGCGTCAAGGCTGCTGAATATGTCAAGCTGCCCCTCAATGTTGGAGCTTCTGTGTGAGGCAAGGCGGGTGATTATATTCTCGTAAGTCATGAACATGGAGCGGCGGGTGTGTCCAAGACTGTCCAGAGCGCCCGATTTTATGAGAGCTTCTACACCTCGCTTGTTTATCTCGGTCCCCGTCAGGCGGGAGCAGAAGTCGTAGAGGCTTTTGTATTTTCCGTTTTTGCGTTCCTCTATGATGGCGTTTATTGCACCTGCACCCAGACCTTTTATGGGGAGCAGACCGTATTTTATGCTGTCGCCTTGGGCGGTGAAGCCTGCAAAGCTGCTGTTTACGTCGGGGGGAAGCAATTTTACATTGTGTCTTTCTAAATCTGAAATGTATTCGTTCAGCTTGCCTGTGCTGCCCATGTAGATGGACATAAGGGACATTATGTGCTCCTTGTAGTGGTGGCAGCGGAGGTAGGCGGTCTGGTAAGCAAGCCATGCGTAGGCGGCGGCGTGGCTTTTGTTGAAGGCGTAGGAGGCAAAGGAGGACATCTCATTGAATATTTCCTCGGCAATTTCGGCGGGAACTCCGTTTTTCACTGCGCCGCAGTTGGTGTCGGTTCCGTAGATGAAGGCGCTGCGCTCCTTTTCCATAACGTCCTTCTTTTTCTTGGACATGGCACGGCGCACCATGTCAGCCCTGCCGTAGGAATAGCCGCCTATGGTGCGGCATATCTGCATTACCTGCTCCTGATAAACTATAACGCCGTAGGTCACTTCTAAAATGTCTTTCAGGAGAGGGTGACGGTAGGTTACCTTTTCGGGGTGGTGGCGATTTTCGATGTAGGTGGGGATAGACTGCATGGGACCGGGACGGTAGAGGGAGATCACGGCGATAAGGTCTTCTATGGAGTCGGGCTTCAGGCGGGAAAGCACGGAGGACATTCCTGCGCTTTCAAACTGGAAAACGCCTACGGTCTGACCTGAGGACAGCATTGCGAAGGTGGCTTTGTCGTTTGGGGGTATGCGGTCTATGTCGAAATCGGGGTGAGTCTGGCGCACCAGCTTTTGCGCGTCGTAGATGGCGGTAAGGTTGCGCAGGGCGAGAAAGTCCATTTTAAGCAGACCGAGCTGCTCTAAGGTGCCCATGGGGTACTGGGTGACTATGCAGTTGTCCGACTTCTGGACGGGAACGTAGTCGGTGACGGCGCTTGGAGTGATAACTACTCCTGCGGCGTGCATGGAGGCGTGACGGGGCATTCCCTCCAGCTTCATAGCGGTGTTTATCAGTCTTTCTATCTCTGGGTCGGTTTTTACCGCATTGGCAAGCTTTTCCTCTTTTTTCAGGGCAAGCTCAAGGGAGAGGTTCTGATTCTGGACGGAGGGTATCATTTTGGCTATACTTTCAAATTTGGCGTAGGGGAGACCCATGGCTCGTCCCACGTCGTGTATCACCGCCTTGGAAGCGAGAGTGCCGAAGGTGATTATCTGGGAAACGTGGTCTGCTCCGTATTTGCGGGAAACGTAGTCGATGACCTCCTGCCTTCTTACATAGCAGAAATCTATGTCAATGTCGGGCATGGTGACACGCTCGGGGTTCAGGAAGCGCTCGAAAAGGAGACTGAAACGCAAGGGGTCTATGCCGGTTATTTTCAGCGCATAGGCGCAGATGCTGCCGACGCCTGAGCCTCTGCCGGGGCCTACGGGAATATCCCTGCTGCGGGCGTAGGCAATGAAGTCGGCTACTATAAGGAAGTAATCAACATAGCCCATTTCGGTGATGACCTTCATCTCGTATTCGCTGCGGGACAGGACTTCTTCGGGTATCGGGTCGCCGTAGCGCTCTTTCAGCCCCTCGTAAACGGACTTTCGGAAAAAGGCGATGTTGTCGGTAACTCCCTCGGCGGTGAATTTGGGGAGCCTGAAGGTGCCGAACTCTATCTCTACATTGCAGCGGGAGGCTATGCGGACGGTGTTGGCGATGGCTTCTTCGTCGAAAAGGGCGGACATCTGCTCCGCAGATTTTATATACAGTTCCCTGCTGCCCACGCTCAGGGGATTCTTTTCGTTTACGGTGGTGTTGGTGGAAATGGCGGTGAGAACACGCTGCGTTTCGCTGTTTTCCTCGGTGAGATAGTGGGCGTCGTTGGTGGCAACTACGGGGATTCCTGTTTCACGGGAAAGGCGGTACAGCATGGGGTTTATCTTCTGCTGACCGCTGAGACCGTGGTCCTGTAATTCTAAATAGTAGTTCCCTTCTCCGAATATCTCAAGGTGGTCCAAGGCTGCTTGCTTTGCCGCTTCGTAGTCACCTGCCAAAAGGCGGCGGGCTACCTCTCCCGACAGACAGGCGGAAAGGCAGATAAGTCCCTCATGGTACTTTTTTAAAGTCTCTCTGTCGCAGCGGGGCTTGCTGTAAAAGCCGTTTATGTTGGCGTCGGAGACAAGCTTCATCAGATTGCGGTAGCCTGTGTCGTTTTCGCAGAGGAGTATCAGGTGGTGAGGGGAGCTGTCCTGCTTGCCGTCCTTGTCGAAACGGGTGCGGGGGGCTACATAGACCTCGCAGCCCAGTATGGGCTTTATGTCCGCTTCCTTCATGGCACGGTAAAAGTCGATACAGCCGTACATGACTCCGTGGTCGGTTATGGCACAGGCGGTCTGTCCTACTTCCTTCAAACGGGAAACAAGCCCCTTGATACGGCAGGCGCCGTCAAGAAGGCTGTACTCGGTATGGACGTGAAGGTGGACAAAATCATGCACCGTTTATTCTCCTCTTTCTCTGAGCCTGTCCGCTGTTTCGCTTATGCGCTTTATGCGGTGGTATACGCCGCTGCGGCTTATGCCCAGCATTTTCCCTATCTCGCTGAGGGAAAGGTCGATGTTCTCCCGCCTTATTTCGGCGAAGGTGCGCAGCTCCTCGGCAAGTATGCCCAAGCCTGCGCTTTTCTCTATATATTCGATGTCGTCAAGCTGCTTTCGGCTTGCGGATACGGTTTTCTCTATATTGGCGGATTCGCAGTTTACCTTTCTGTTTACGTTGTTGCGCAGGTCCTTGTATATCTTGGCGTTCATTATCTCCATAGAGCTTATCATGGCGCCCGTGAAGGTGAGAATGTCGCTTATGCTCTCGCTGTCCTTGGTATAGAGCAGAGCTTTGCCTTTGCGGGTGCTGCTCTTTATATTCATGCCGCTTTCGGTTATCAGACGGCGTAATTCGGAGGCTTTTTCGCTGCTGCCTACGGAAAATTCAAGGTGGTATTCCTTGTTGGGGTCGGAGACTATGCCGCAGGCGAGAAATGCTCCGCGGAGGAAAAGACCTGTGTTTTCGTCTCTGCCGTCTACATAGGAGCTGTCTACGGAGAAGTTGGAGGCGTTGTAGGCAAGGGCGGCGAAATCAAGCATAAAGCCGCTTTTGCCAAGTCTTTGGCGATTTGTGGAAGGGACCTTGGCTTCGCCTGCAATTCGGCGGAGGAAGTCTTTTACTTCGGGTATCTCCGTGAAATAGGCGTTCTGCTCCCTCAGACAGTATAAAAAGCCGTACAGTACGGTTTTTTCCTGTCTGCGGGACAGGTCGCCGTCACATAGCTCCCTTTTTACGTCCGTTGTAAATGACATACGGTTACCTCATTGTCATTTCTTGCTTTTGCTCACGTCACGGTGCAGGAGGCGTGCTTTGTAACCGTTCTCTTTCAGGTGTGCATAGAGCTGCTCGGTGTATGTCACGCTGCGGTGCCTGCCGCCTGTGCAGCCGATGGCTATTTCCAACTGGCTTTTGCCTTCGGCGATGTACTGGGGGATCAGGAAGTCTATCATGTCGAAAAGCTTGGTGCGCATTTCTCTTGATACCTCGAAGCTCATCACATAGTCCTGCACACACTTATCGAGACCTGTGAAGTTGCGAAGGTCGGGGACGTGGTAGGGGTTGGGCATACAGCGCACGTCGAATACCAAATCGGCTTCGGCGGGAATACCGAACATGAAGCCGAAGCTGACGCAGCTTATCAGCAAGGTGTCTGAAATTTCCTCCACAAAGAGGTTGCGCACGGCTTCACGGAGGTTGTTGGTGTTCATGTGGGTGGTGTCGATGAAGTAGTCCGCCGCCTGCCTTATGGGGGTGAGAATGTCGGTCTCGGCTTCTATGGCTTTGTCTATGTCGCCGTCCGCAATGTCAAGGAGAGGGTGCTTGCGGCGTGTCTCCTTGTAGCGGCGCTTTATCTCGTCGTGGTCGGCGCTGACGAAAAGTATCTTGGCGTTGATGTTGTCCTCACGGAGGCGGTCTATGTTCTCCAGCAGGTTGAGGAAAAGCGAGCCGCCCCGTATGTCGGTGACAAGGGCTATCTTGTCGATAGCACCGTTCTCACGGCATATTTCCGCAAATTTCGGGATAAGCTGAGGGGGCATATTGTCTATGCAGAAAAAGCCTGCGTCCTCTAAGATGTTTACCGTCTGTGATTTGCCTGAGCCGGATAAGCCTGTTATTATCACAAATTCCATTTTTTATCTCACTCCCATATTATCACCTCGCAGGAAAGGTCTTTCCCTGAGGTCTCTTTTACCTTTTGCTTTATTATATATATAAGGTTTTTTACGTCGCCGAATGTGGCGTTCCCTTTGTTTATCACGAAGCCGCAGTGCTTTTCGCTGACGGCGGCGCCGCCTACCGTGAAGCCTCGCAAGCCCGCCGCTTCGATAAGTCTGCCGGCGAAGTCGCCCTCGGGGCGCTTGAAGGTGCTGCCGGCGCTGGGGTAGTCTAAGGGCTGCTTGTCACGGCGCTTTTGCATAAGGTCGTGCATCTTGGCTTGTATCTGCTCTTTGTCGCCCTGCCTGAGAGAAAGGGTTATTTCGGTGATTATGAAGGGCTTGCCGCTGAAAAAGCTGTGGCGGTAGGATAAGTCCATACGGCTTGCGGGAAGGGTGCGCTGTTCCCCGACTTCGTCGATATAGGTACAGCTTTGAACTACGTCCTTCATCTCGCCGCCGTAGGCTCCTGCGTTCATGTAGAGGGCGCCGCCTGCGCTGCCGGGGATACCGTAGGCGAACTCCATGCCTGTGAGACTGCGGTCAAGGGCTGCGTTGCAAACAGCAGTAAGAGCGGCGCCCGCTCCGCAGACGATTTGCTCGCCATCGAAGCTGATGCCGCCCATATCCGATGAGATCAGTATCACGGGAACGTCTGTGCCCTTGTCCGAAATAAGCAGATTGCTGCCTCGTCCCATGACACGGAAAGGCGCTTTTTTGCTGTTCAGCGCCTTTATCAGCTCACTTAAACAACCGGCGCCGTTTGGCTTCGCCATTATTGGGCAGGGACCGCCTATTTTAAAGCTGGTGTAGGGGGCTAAGGGCTCGTTTTCGGTGCAGTGTGCGCCGTGCTTGTCGCAAATTTCCTTGATAAAACGGTAATCCAAGCTGTCCTCCGTTTGATTTGCAATTATTTTAAGCGGCAGAGGAAGGCTGCGCCGATAATGCCTGCGTCGTTGCCTAATCTGCATATATCAAGCTTCGTGGAGCTGTTTGGGTCGATGCAGTAGGACTCCCGGGCGATTATCTCCTTTAAGGGCTTTGTGAGGTTGTCGCCCTCCTTGCATACGCCGCCGCCGATAAGAAGCACCTGAGGCTGGAATATGTTTACCATGTTGGTCAGACCGCAGCCGAGGTATTCGATATATTCCTTTACAACCTGCTTTGAGGTCTCGTCGCCTGCTCTCATGCCGTCAAAGGCGGTCTTGCCGTCAACCTTTTCGAGCGAGCCTGCTATTTCCCAGAGCTTGCTGTTTTTATCCTGCTCCATAGCCTTTTTGGTGGCGGTAATTAAAGCTGTTGCGCTGGAGTAGGCTTCAAAGCAGCCTTTTCTGCCGCAGGAGCAGGGTCTGCCGTTGTACTCTATCACGGTGTGTCCAAGCTCTGCACCGCAGAAGTTGAAGCCGGTGTATATCTTGCCGTCGATTATCACGCCGCCGCCTACGCCTGTGCCTAAGGTTATTACAAGAACATTTTCGTAGCCTTTGCCTGCGCCTGCAAGGTATTCGCCGAAGGCTGCGGCGTTGGCGTCGTTTTCTACGAATATCTCCTTGCCGAGCTTGTCGGAAAGCATTTTGCCGAGAGGAGTGTTGTCGAAGCCGAGATTGTTGCTGTAGAGGACTACGCCGGTGCTGCGGTTGGCGGCGCCGGGAGTGCCTATGCCTATGGATTCTATGTCGGCAAGAGTGAGGTTTGCTTTTTCAAGGGCAAGGTCGACCGCTTCGCATATTCCCTCTACTATTCCCTCGGCAGGGCGGGGGAGGTTGGTCTTTACGCTTGACTGTGAGATTATTTCGTAGTTTTCGTTTACTACGCCAACCTTTATGTTGGTGCCGCCTAAGTCTATTCCTATGTTATACATTATATTTTTCTCCTTGGGTTTTATTCAAAAATATTGCGCTGTCTGTGGCGGGTTATAAAATCCTTCATGCGGCGCTCGTCAAGGCTCAGTACAAGCTCAGGGGGGAATTTTGTTTCCTCTATAAGCTTAGCGGCCGGGTCAAACTCGCCTATGGTATTCCAGAAGTGGGAGTCGCTGTTTACAACAATGTTGGTTCCCTCCTCTGCGCATACGGTGAGCATATTGCGGTAGAATTTGCAGGCTTCCTGAGCGGAGGGCTTTTCAATGTCACGGATATGGGATACGTTCAGCTCCATTGCTTTTCCGTATTCACGGCAGGCTATGCAGACCTCCCTGACGTCATAGGGGTAGTTGCTTGAATCGGTGTGACCCAGACAGTTTATTCTCGGATTTTCCAAGGCTTTTATATATGAGTTTGTGTGCTGGTTCGCAGTGCCGGGCATAGAGGGTACCATAAAGTGGTAGCTGGCGATTATCCAGTCAAGGGAGGAATACATACCGTCGGGTACGTCGATGCTGCCGTCAAAGTCGATAATGTTTGCTTCTATACCTCTTATGATGAACACGTCGCCTATCTTGCGGGGCAGGACTTTCAGATTGTAAAAATGCCACTCATGAGGAGCGTCGGGCATTGTGGTGCCGTGGTCGGTGACCGCTAACAACTTTATGCCCTTTCGCTCAGCTTCCGCCGCATTCTCCGTAACGGTGGAATAAGCATGGGTGGAGGCGATGGTGTGAGTGTGCATATCTGCGATAAACTGCATTGAAGTAAACCTTTTGACCTTTCTGTCAGGTGATGTTTTTGATAGTGTCGGCGCTTTCCATGTTCATGCCAAGATTGTCAAGCAGCTCCTGAGCCGCATTGTAGCCCATCTTCTTCTGGCGGTTGTTCATGGCGGCTACCTCTAATATTACCGCAAGGTTTCTGCCGGGCTTTACGGGAACGGTCAGGTAGGGCACCTTTACGCCGAGAATGGACATATAGTGATTGTCTACGCCCATGCGCTCGTAGACCTTTTCGGGGTTCCATATCTCCAGCTCCACCACCATGTCTATCTTTTCGCTGACCTTTACTGCGCCGATACCGAAAAGCTGACGGGCGTTGATTATGCCGATGCCCCTCATCTCAAGGAAGTGGCGGATATTGTCGGGAGAGCTGCCTACAAGGGTGATGTTGGAGGTGCGGCGTATCTCTACGGCGTCGTCCGCTACAAGACGGTGTCCGCGCTTTACAAGCTCGATGGCAGTCTCGCTTTTGCCCACGCCGCTGTCGCCCATGATAAGCACGCCTTCGCCGTATATCTCGATAAGTACGCCGTGGCGGGTTATTCTGGGGGCAAGGCGCAGGTTGAGAAAGGCGATAAGTGAGGATATGAATTCCGATGTGCTGCGGTTGCAGCGAAGGAGAGGTACCTCGTTTTCCTTTGCTAAATTTTCTATTTCGGGGAAAAGCTCAAGGTCACGGGTCACTATGAAAGCGGTGGGCTTTTGAGAAAACAGGTTGGCAAAGGCGGATATGCGCTTATCCTCGGTGAGCTGCTCCATAAACGCAAACTCCGCTTTGCCCGCTATCTGTATGCGGGTGCTGTCAAAATACTCGTAAAAGCCCGCAAGCTGCAAGCCGGGGCGGTTTACGTCGTTGTTCTTTACCTTAATGTCCTTGGGGTTGCAGGGGCAGTATATAACTTCAAGGGTGTATTCGTCGATTATGTCCGAAAGGGGTACAAAATATTCCTTCTGCTTTTGCATAAATGAAAAATTCCTTTCCTTTGTGCATTGTCCTACCGTATTATACTATACGGTTCCTTTTTTTGCAAGGGTTTTACTCGGAGGCGTTGAGGTAGGCTTCCTGCTCGTCGGTGAGTCTGTCTATCTCGATGTCCCAGAATTTCAGCTTTCTGCGGGCTACCTCCCGGTCTATCTCCAAAGGAACGTTGATTATCTTTTCGCTGAGCTGTCCCTTGTGCTGTACCAGATAAAGGGCAGAGAGGAGCTGAATGGCAAAGCTCATGTCCATTATCTCGGCAGGGTGTCCGTCGCCTGCGGCAAGGTTTACAAGTCTGCCTTCGGCTATTACGTTTATGCGGTTGCCGTTTTTCAGAGTGTAGGACATGATGTTGTTTCTTGCAAGGTGGCTTTCTACGGCTATTTTGCGAAGGCCTGCAACGTCTACCTCCACGTCAAAGTGACCTGCGTTGCAGCAGATAGCGCCGTCCTTCATCAGGTTGAAGCTGTCTTCGCAGATAACGTCGCGGCAGCCTGTTACGGTGATGAAGAAGTCGCCTATTTTTGCGGCTTCGGTCATCTTCATTACCTTGAAGCCGTCCATTACCGCTTCCATTG
>JAFLUH010000006.1 GCA_022508895.1 Oscillospiraceae bacterium | reverse complement strand
TGTATGTCGGGAAAATATAATCTATGTACTGTCCGATCTGAATATAGTTTCTTCCAAAACGACTTAAATCTTTGACAATGATAAGATTGATTTTTCCTGTTTTTGCATCCTCCAGTAAGCGAGTGACCCCAGGTCTTTCAAAATCCGTTCCGGAATAACCATCGTCAACATAAACATCTACTATGTTCCAACCCTGTTCAGCAACATATTTGGTCAGAATGAGTTTTTGATTTTCAATTGAAACGGACTCACCAAGCCTTTCGTCGTCTTTTGAAAGTCTCACATATATTCCCACATTGTAATTTGTCTGCTTTGGCATCTTAACTCTACTCCTTTCACAATCCAAAGCAGCTATATTCGATACATTTATTATATCACAATATATCGAATATAGCAACACTTTACCACATAAAATTTTTATGCAACTTTTATATTTAATGTTTCAGAGATAGCTTTGTTAAAAGCAATTTCCGAAATTACCTTGTCAATATCCTTGTTGCCAACAAAGTGACTATGTACAACATACTTCTTTCCGTCAATTTCATATTCCCGAACTGCAACAGGACAGTCGGAATATTTTTTGTTGAGATCAAATAATGTCAGTTTGTTCTTCAATATGCATTCCCCCTATATTTTCTTCTTGTGTTTTTTCAGCAGCACTATCATCAGAAATATTTTCTATCTCAACAACTGCTGCCTGTTTTTCTTTTTTAGTACGAATAAGCTCCTGTACCTCTCTGATAGCAAAGATATATTCAAGCATATCTTTGCAGTCATTTTGCGAGAATGTTTCTCCAAAGTGGGAAATAACTATCTGTCCCAGCTTCTTCATGTTGTGCAGATATTGTTTTTCCTTCTCGGCTTCGATCTTCTTTTGCAGAGTATCAAGAGTTTTCTTCCTTGTAGCAAGTTCCTTCTTGACCTCATCATAGCTTGCTGTCAGTCTTTCCTGACGTTCCAGTAAAGCCTCTAAGGTTTCCTCTTTGTTTAAATCTTTTCTTGGCATAATAAGACTCCTTTCATATTTTCAGTCGCATACGCTCCCAGTCCATGCGGACGCAAAAGCTCAGCACAGCCGGTAACAAGCGTCTGCCTTTTCGCTTTTACGGGGGCAAATAGCGGTGGTGCTGATTTTGCACCAACTGCTATTTTATTTTTGTTTTCACTATTATTCTATTAGTGAAAAACTATTTGCCCCCGGAGGGAGTTTTCATTTAGATAACAAAGAAAAAACAACGTCAAAACAATAATCAAGCAAGCAATTTAAGAAGCACAAAATTACCTATGGGTAGTTTTGTGCTTTATTTTTTTACAAAAGGTGAAAATATGGCTGAAAAACGTATCAGCCTTAAAATTAAGAAAGGATGATTAAAAAAATGAAAACCAATTCTAAAATGAACAGATCACAAAAGAGGTTATTTACTCCAAAACTAACTCATAACGATACAATAGCGTTTATTTTTCTTGCGGCTGAACGTGGACTTACGCCCGAACAGCTTATAGAAAGTTTTGTACACGATATTGTATCGTCTTTTTATGCAAAAGAAATAACAGAAGAAGAAACATACCTTGTGGACTGGTTCAATATAAGTTGGTTTTCACAGGACAATGACGGATATTTTTCTTTTCTGCAATTTGTCATATGCAATGAATGTTATTTTGATGTCATTTCAATTTTAAGTAATATGAAATTGAACGCAAAAAGCAGAGAACAATGTGCATATACTCTCCGAAATATATTTAAAGAATACTGTATTCAAAATCCTGCTCATAAATCCTTTAAAGAAGAAATTAAGATGATTATGGATTTTAAAAAACATACTGATATGATTTTGAAATGTAAAATGCAAAATCATCATTAATTGCAAAATACGATTTTATGGCTTTTGCTATAAATATAAAAAAATTAGTTACCGAAAGGAGAAAAGAGAAATGGGAAAAGAAAAAAATCCAGAGTTCTACGATTACAAGGATATTGCAAGAATATTGAATGTCGGAGAACGGTCAGCTCGTAGCATAATGGTACAGCTGGATTTTCCAAGTTTTAAACTTGGAAGTAGGGTGCTTGTTCGCATTAAAGACTTTGATGAATGGTTTGAAAATATTGTGGATAAGGAAATCCCTATTGATTACAGTGTAAACAAATTCAAAATTGTCAAGGAGGAAAATTAAGGTGGGAATGAAACTTGTAAAAAGTATAGATGACGGAGAAATTTATTTGCTTCCTGACAAAACAGAAGCAGAAAAAAATACTCCACCATTTATGAATGATGTTTCAGCCAAATTTGATAAAAACAAAAGTTATGCAGAAAATGTAATGATTGCCGACCTGACAGAGCAACTCAATATTAAAGACAAGCAACTAAAAAATGCAAGAAAAGAAGTAGTGATAGTTGATAAAACATTAATGATTGGCTTTGGCATTCTTGGTATTGTCATTATTCTAATTGCTACTTTTGCATTTTCATTTTTAAGAAATGATATGTTAATTCCACAAAATCTATCGGAACAGGCTGTTACAGCCGAAATACCCACAGCGGAAATAATTGCGAATGATGAAACTGAAACAAAAGAAAATTTCTCTGATGATACCAATAGTGTATATGATGACGAACCAAAGGAACAAAAAACTGGGTTAAATGAAAATATTGACTTTATTAATGAAATTACAAATTTCCTTGGTAATAGAGTTATTAAAATTTTTATAGTTTTTGTATTCGTCATGCTTTCGCTGAAGTTTGCAATCTCCATATTAAGAAAGATGGGATCGTAAAGCTACATATAATAATTTCTTTTTTTCAGGTTTTTGTGAGAAATAAGTAAATGGGTAAATTAAGCGTTTTTTATCCTATTTTTGCGGTAGCTGCAAGGTAGCGAGAAAAGTGTGGGTATAGAATAGCAAGCATAGAAAAAGTGGACACTTTTTCCAAAAATCGTACATTTGTGCGATTTTTGTAGGGTAAACCCCTAAGACCCCAATATTACAGAAAGGTATAAATTATGAGTAGACGTAGCATAGAAAAGCATATCAAATTCAATGAAGATGAGTATGCCATTGTCAGCCGCCGGTCTAAGAAAATGGAAATGAGAGTTGGAACATATATCCGAACTATTTCCGTTCAAGGAAGTATTAAGGTTTTCAAGCTAAAAGAACTGAATGACGTTTATAAAGCAATGAACAAGATCGGCGTAAACCTTAATCAAATAGCAACGGTTGTCAACAGCACAGGAAGCGTTTATCAAAAGGATATGGAAGATGTTCTTGAAGAAATGAAAGAACTCAGAATTATTCTGGAAGATTGGCTATCTCCACTTGAAGCAGAGGAGTTATTATAGTGCCTATTATTAAGTATATTGCCGTTCACTCTACACCATTAAGCAATATTGAATATATCCTTAATGGTGAAAAAAACGATGAAATGAAATATGCAACAGGGCTTAATTGCACATCAAGTCCCCAAGCAGCATATGATGAGTTTCGCCGTACATTTGAACTTTGTGCAAAAGAACGCTTTTTTAAATCTGATATGGATTTAAAAAATTACGGAACAGATGAAAAGCCGAGGTTTAAAGAAAAGGTCAGAATACATCATTATGTGCAATCATTTGATCCAAAGGAAAATGTCTCACCAGAGGAAGCTCATAAAATAGGTGTTGAATGGGCTAAGAAAACCTTTGGCGAAAATATACAAGTTATTGTTTCGACACATCTTGATAGAGGACATATCCATAACCACTTTGCAATATGCCCATATAATCTTGACGGAAAACAATGGTATGCAAATTATACAACGCTTAAACGTGCAAGAAAAATATCTGATGAAATTTCATTGGAGCATGGACTTCGTATTATAGAAAATCCAAAACATAAAAACACTATGAAATATTCAGAGTGGCTTGCAAAGCAAAACGGTATGTCGTGGAAACAAAATCTTGCAGATGAAATTGATAAACTTATCTTGCGTGATGATGTAAAAAGTATTTCTGATTTGTCGAAAAAGCTTAACGAGTTAGGGTATAAAGTTCGTGAGGGCAAGTATCTTTCAATAAAAGCTCCAAAACAGAAAAATGCAATAAGGAGCTTCCGGTTAGGTGACGGCTACTCCCTTGAAAATCTTCAATATCGTATTGAGCATAAGGAAAAGGAAATTAGTCTATCGGCTATTCAGAAGTATTCAGGTATACAAAAGGAATATGCACTATGTATGCGAAAAATGCAAATAGCTGTTTTTAAGAAAAAGTCCAAGAAAACTACATACTCAGATTTACAAAAAAGTGCGGAGCTTTTAACTTATCTAAGCAGTAATAACATAACTTCTGCTGATGAATTGGAAAACCGTTTGAATGTCGCCGCAGAGAACTATCAAACTATTATGCAAGAAAGAAAAAAGCTATCATCACAGATTGAAAAAGTTGAAAAGCTTATTGAGGACGGAAAAGTTTATCTATCTTTAAGCGAAAAGGATTTTCTTACAGCTGATGAAAAGAAGATATACGATAAGGTAGCATATGTTGAAGAACACAACATAAATAACATTTCTGATATTACAGAAAGGGAGTGGAATCTTGAAAATTTAAAAAAAGACCTTGCCGATCTTAAAGTGAAAGAAGAAGAAAAGAAATCCGAGCGAGACTTTCTTACAGACATATTTAAAACTTACAAACGTGATATTGAAGAAAATCCCTATGACGAAATTTTACGGCGGCTTGAAGAAGAACAGCAACAGGAGCAACTTGACGAACAACGTCAATATGACGAACCTAATAATAAAATTTGGAGGTAATTTGTTATGTCAGATTTAAACAAAGTATTATTAAGTGGAAGACTAACCGCTGATCCAGAGCTTCGGCAGACAAACAACGGTACAATGGTGTGCAGTTTTACAATTGCTTGTAATCGGCACAAAAAATCAGGGGAAAATGCAGCCGAGTTTATTACAATTGTTACTTGGAAAAGTATTGCAGAATTTGTTTCCAGATATTTTACTAAAGGGAAAGCAATAATCGTTGAGGGTAGTTTGCGCCAAAGAATGTACAACGATAAAAAATATCCAGAAGTACGGAAAGTTGTCACAGAAATATATGCAAATTCAGTTTATTTTGCAGGAGACAAACCACATACAGAAACTGTTACTTTTCTTGCAGATGTTCCAGGTTCAGATGAATATAATAGTGCAGTTCCAGTAATGCCATCCGAAATGGATTTGTCGGATTTTGAAGAATTTGAATCTATGTCCGATAATGATTTACCTTTCTAATTAGGAGGGTTGAAAATGAAAAAGTTGAAAATAATCACAGGCATAGCATTTTTGACATCGGTAGCGAGTTTGATATATGCAATGTGGCAAAAGAAAACAACAGATGATAAAGTTTTGACTGCTGAAATTAATACAGCGTTAAAATTTAGGCGTGTTAATGAACAGTATGTTTTTCCTCACCCAACTAAGGAAACTTTAAAAACCTTATCAGGTGATAGCTGTAGTGGTATTGCATATCAGATAGAAACGAACTCATATTCAGATTCCGATTATGGTAATCTTTCACGGGAATGTGCGGTATTTGTTTTAAATGAGCTTGCAGCCAATATGAAAAAAGATGAAAGTCTTTCGGAATATTTTTCGAGAAAATAAAGGAGAGATAAAAGATGAATACATTTACACCAGAAATTCAGGAAGCAATTGTTGTTTGCATTTTGTTCGGAGCAGTAGGAATAATGGCTGCATACTATTTCATTAATGATTTCTTAACTTATAGAAACTCAGACAAAGCTGTATCGGACATGATAAAAGATAACGAAATGCCGCTTACTGATAAAGAAACAAATCTATGGTGGATTTTGGGCAATGTTTCAAGATTTCGTGGTAATAGCATGATTTTTCGTTGGGGTTATGACCGTGTAATTAATAAAATTTTTGGTTTTCTATGCTCTCAGAAAGAGGAATGATAGTAAAATGTAAGAAACTTGTAGGGGGAAGCAACTATGCTGATTGGTTTACATGATAGCGAATATGAACATATGCCGCATAAGAGCTTCCCCAACTACGCATTGATGAAACTCTCGGCATGGCATAAGCAACAAGGGGACATAGTTGAGTGGTGGAACGCCCTCGATAATGATAAGTATGACCTAATATATTCATCAAAAGTATTTGATTTCACAGAAGAAAATCCGTATCTTCCCCCGGAAAAGACTATAAAGGGCGGAACAGGGTACGGACTGTTCTCAGAACTTCCAGAGGAAATAGACAACGTGTTTCCCGATTACTCCATTTATCCGACTTGTGACTACGCGATTGGCTTTCTTACGCGTGGTTGCCCTAATAAGTGTCCGTGGTGTTATGTTCCGGAGAAAGAAGGAGGAATAAAGCCCTATCGGACATGGCAGCAGCTTGTTCGTCCTGATACGAAGCAGCTCGTACTTATGGATAATAATATTCTCGCTTGTGATTACGGCATAAAACAGCTTTCAGAGCTTGCGAAAACAGATTATATTATTGACCTTAATCAAGGAATGGATATACGTCTTGTAAATGATGAAGTATGCAGGATTTTGAAAAAGATACATTGGATTAAATATATCCGATTCTCTTGTGATTCTGTTTCTCAGCTTCCTTACTTTAAGACAGCGACAGCACTATTTGACAAGCACAGAATACCTAAGAGCAGGGTTTTTATCTACATATTAGTACGTTCCGATCTGGACGAAGCCGATTACAGGGTGCAGGAGCTTAACAAACTTTGCAGGAATTATAATCTGTATGCCCAAGCTGAACGGAATGGACGTAAAGGCATTATACCCACCGCAGCACAACTTGAATTTGCGCAGCGGTATGTATATGGTAAATGTTACAAAAGTGAAACATGGAGAGAATATTGCCAAAGGCATAAATTGTATTATTAAGGCTGGTGTAAAAATATGCTTGCTGTAATGGTATCTATAAGACCAAGATTTTGCAACGATATTGAAATCAGAAAGAAGTTGGAAGAAGTCCGTAAAAATAGCCCTAAACTTGAAACGCCTTTCAAGGTATATATATATTGTACTAAGGATATTGAAAAACTAAGCGAAAATAAATATCCTTTATGGAAATGCGGCAAGGTAATAGGCGAATTTGTATGTGATAGGATAGATGTGTACAAATACAACAGTAATGGGCGTGGTATCGTAAACCAAGATGAACTTCTTTCCTTATCCTGTTTATCTGAAAAAGAACTGTATCACTATTTGCAGGGCAAGAAACCTCACGCTTGGCATATATCAGACCTTGTAATTTATGACAAACAAATGACAAAAAATATATGGGATTTTATGAATCCATATGGAGAATACCTGAAATCAGCTCCGCAAAGTTGGTGCTATGTATGGATCAATGAATAAAAATTAAATTCCCCACTGGGGAATAAAGGAGAATTATTGAAATGAATTATTTAAAAAGCTCGTTTCCAGATAATATTTTAGAAAAACTTGGCATTGAAAAAGAAAATATGCCAGAGGATTTTATAGCAACGTTACACTATATAGTATATACTTCTTATTCGTTCTGTCCCCCGAAAGAACGTAATACAGAGGATTTACGGAACTCAGATATATTTATGATGTATTTTAAAAATAATATTTCTTATAGTGCCGTAGCGGCTCACTATGGAATTTCAACAGAACGTGTAAGACAAATAATTGATAAACAAATAAGAAAATTGTGTTTGCCTACCAGACTTAACGTACTAAAGCTTGGCTTGAATAAATATTATTATCTCCAGAAAATTGAAGATAATAAAAAGGGATTTGATAGAGCTTGCAAAGCTTTTTATGATACTATAAAAACAATGGACACAGATGTTATTTATTATACCGAAGATGAATTATCAAATATACCTATAGAAGAAATGGAACTTACAGTTCGTTCCTTTAGTTGTCTTAAACGTGCAGGAATAAATACTGTCGGAGATATTATTGAAAAGGGAGAAACAGAGCTAAAAAAAGTAAGAAATCTGGGTGTAAAAGGTTACAATGAAATTGTTGATACATTGATAATGCGGTATGGTGAGTCTGAAAAGAATTGGAGAAAATCTGAAAATGATTGTTGAAGATATATATAGCAAAGGTGGGAATATTAATGAAAAAGTGTGAGATTTGCGGTAAAGAATATGTTTATCTTCCAAAGCCAAGAGTACCCGGAACAGGTAAATGCTTTCAACCTTCAGAAGAACGCATAGACATATGCCCAGATTGTTTAGAAAAAGAAATAATGAAAATTAGCAATGAGCTATTTAATAAAAGATATTCCCCAGTGGGGAATTTAAGGAGGATTGTAAAATAATAATCATCGAAACATTAACACTAATTACTATGTGGCATGGATTTATAATTGGCAGCGTCTTTATTTATTCAAAGGACAATGTAAGTCTTATCACAAGGCAAGGAAGGCAAGTACATACTTACTTATTTTAGCAACAATGGGAGGAATCAAACTGAAATATGTTTTATAATCAGCTTATTAAAATATGTGAAAAAAGAAACATTAAACCAACGCCACTTATGAAAAAGCTTGGTTTAAGTACGGGAAACCTAAAAAGGTGGCAAGAGGGCGCGAGTGTTAATTCTGATATACTGTTAAAACTATCAGAATACTTTGATGTTCCTGTAGACTACTTTTTCGGCAACAAACAAATTATGAATTTTTATAAGAAAGAAGTGAGGTCAATGCTTAAATTTTATGATAAATTTATAGAACTATGTGTTGAAAAAGGGGTAAAGCCTACACCTACTCTGCAAAAGATTGGAATTAGCGCTGGAAATATGAAGCGGTGGAAAACTGGTTCGGCGGTCAGTGCTGAAACTCTGGAAAAGGTTGCAGCCTATTTTGGTGTTCCTGTAGGCTATTTCTTTGAGGGCGAAGAAAGCTCGTTAAATAATGCACAGCCGCCTACAGTAATAGATACCATGACTGCAATTAAAATGTTTACAGAAAAATTCAAGGAACAGTATGGCAAGGAAGAAAAAATGGAATCCGGAGATAAAGAAGTTGCGGTTTTTGATAACTGTACAATGATTGTCTCCAAAAACGAGAATAACGAAGTTACTACAAGTTTTATTGGCGGAAAGCCCCTCGAAATAGACGCAAAGCTTGATTTATTTGTTGACTGAGGAAAATATGAAATAGTATAAGGAAGAAGTGAGGTCAATGTTTAATTTTTATGATAAATTCATAGAATTATGTGCCGAAAGAGGTGTGAAGCCCACACCCGTACTTAAAGCGATCAATATCAGTCCGGGAAACCTCAAACGCTGGGAAAGCGGTGCAAGCATTACCGTTGATACATTGGGTAAGATATTAGATTATTTTAATGTTTCCCCAGACTATTTCTTTGAGAGTAATAAAATAATGTCCGATGACAAGCAATTTGTTCCAGTAATAGATACTATGACTGCATTTAAGCTATTTACAGAGAGCTTTAAGAAACAATATGGCGAAGATTCCACATTGGAAGCAGGAAATACAGTGATCGTGATATTTAATAACTGTGCAATGCTTGTCTCCGTAGATGAAAATAATCATATGACAACAAACTTTATTGATGGGAAACCTCTTGAAATAAATGTAAAACTTAATTTGTTTACTAATGAAAAGTGATTAGATAGGGAGTAAGTATATGAACTTTTATGAAAAAATTATAAATCTTATATATGAGCGTGGAATAACGCAGCGGCAATTCATGGAAGAATTGAATTTGTGTAAAAGTTCTGTACAGAATTGGCGCAGACAAGGTTCAAAACCGCGCCCTGAAACTATGAAAAGGATAGCAGATTATTTTGCAGTAGACAAGCGTAGCCTTGAAGATGATTCAATGGAACTAACATATTTACGTCCAAAGCCCGAAGAAAAAGTAATATCTGCTAAAGATTTATACTGTTGGAATCGCGGAAACGATAGTGTCGATGTTAATTTGCTTGCAGCATTTAATAATATTATAGACGGTCTTACATATTTACAAAGCAATGGCGGTTGGGAGAAAATAATCGCTGATATACAATCATCAACAACAGCTATTGCAGAGATTTTCGATGATGTTTATAGCAGCAGTGATCTTATGGAAATGGTAGAACGGTTTGAAACCATTCGCACCGTACTTTTCGGCGATAAAATAAACTATAAAAATCTTCTTTATGTTTTAAATAGTAATGTCGAGGAAAAAATGAGGAGGAATAAAGAGTGAGTGAAGTATATTTAGATAACATAAATAAGTTGTTAAAAGAAAAAAACATATCCGCAAGGAAAATGCTGCTGGATTTAAACTTTGCTAACAACCTAATTACCAAATGGAAGAACGGAAATACTCCGTCTCTGGATAAAATAACGGCAATAGCAGAATACCTTGATGTTTCTGTTGGCTATCTTATGGAAAATCACCTAAATAGTAACCTAAAGCAAAAAGATAAAGAAAATATTCGAGTGTTGATTGGGAACAGAATTGCCGAATGTAGGAAGAACCAATCAATTACCCAAAATGAATTAGCAGAGAATCTTGGTAAGTCATTAAGAACGGTACAAGCTTATGAGAGCGGAGAAATCGACATTTCGTTGTCTACCCTTATTGAAATATCCGAAACATTAAAAGTGCCTTTAAGTTACTTGGTTAGCTGTCAGGCACAATATATAAATCTTCCGTGTGCAGTAGGAGATACTGTGTTTATAGTTGAAAATATCGGTAACGGAAAAAAGCAGGAAAAAATAATTGTTTCCGGAATGATTGACCGTTTTATTATCGGTGATCTTGGCGAACCGCTTGCCGATATATGTACAGGTGATAGATGGTATTTAGCTTGCTCATATCCAAAGGACTACTTCCTGAATATGAAAGAAGCACAAGAAATGTATTTAAAACATTAAAAGAAAAATGAAAGGCTTGTACACACATGAATTAAAGTAACATGAAATAAAAAACGTAAGGAGACAAAAAATGAATTCTATATTACTAAGTTCTAAAAAGTTGGATTGGTGTACTCCGCAAGATTTCTTTGATAAGCTGAATGAAGAGTTTGGATTTGTTCTTGATGTAGCAGCAACGGAAAAAACAAAGAAATGTAATCTTTGCTATACGCCCGAAACGGATGGTCTTTCACAGAGCTGGGATCGTGGCGGAGCTGTATTTTGTAATCCTCCGTATGGACGTGAAATTGGAAAGTGGGTTAAAAAGGCATACGAAGAATCCGTTAAATGTAGTAACACCATTGTTCTTCTTATTCCTGCTCGTACTGATACAAGTTATTTTCACGAATACATATATAAGAAAGCAGAGATTCGCTTTATCCGAGGGAGATTACGGTTTACAGATTCTGACGGCAATACTGTTAATAGCGCACCTTTTCCCTCTATGCTTGTTATATATAATGGAAAAAACGATAATTATAAATAGAATTCCCCACTGAGGAATAGAAAGGAAAAGCGTATGATGTTCTGGGAAAAATATATATCGTTATGTAAAAAGAATAACATTAAGCCAAGGGATATTCCCAAGGAACTTAATATTTCTCCGTCCACTGTTACCAAGTGGAAAACAGAAAGGACTGTACCGAACAGAAGAACGCTTGATAAGATAGCGGAACGATTTAATGTTACTGTTGATTTTCTCACCAATGATGAAGAAATTTCATTAGATATTAACGGTAAACGTAAAATGTTTAGAGACGGGAATCTAACAGCACTACCGCAGCGATTTGATAGCTTACACAGCGGAAGTAACATTTCAAATCAGGAATTGGTTAATATATCAGAATATGTAAATGCTTCACTATATTATCTGAATAATGAAGAATTTATTGAATACATTCCTGAAAAAGCAGAGTATGATCGAAAAAATCTTCTTAATGTTGAGGTGCTGTTTATAATTCTTAATATTATGGACACTTGTGCCGATACAGATTATTATCGAACATTGCAGATACAGCTTTCAAGGATAGTTCTTTATCATCTTGCCGATAAGGGTTTTACACGGGAAAAACTGTCAGTGTGTGAACAGCTTTCTACCGAGAAGTTGAATTTCCTGTACACAGGAACAAAGCAGACAGACATAACGATGAATTATGGTTTGAATTATTCCGATCTGTCATTCCTGTGCGATTTCACACAGTTAAGCTATTATTATATGTTTACGGGTGTAGAGGGAAATTTTTCAGATATAGTTGCTGAATTTTATAATGGAGGTTAGATAAAGATGAATAGAACCAAAATAGAGTGGTGCAGTATGACTTGGAATCCCGTCACGGGTTGTTATCATACTTGCGAATACTGCTATGCACGAAAAATAGCAAACAGGTTTAATGGAAATAAAAAAGAAACATTTTATACGTATGTTGACGAGATTTTTCATTCAAAAAATGGCAAGATACTTGCGCGCTGTTGCTCTCAACACATTTGCATAACAAGTAGCGGAAAATTTGTAAAAGCGGCATACCCGTATGGCTTCACACCTACACTACACGAATACCGCCTTGACGAACCGCAGAAGAAAACAAAACCGCAGACTATCTTTGTGTGTAGTATGGCTGACCTGTTTGGCGAATGGATTCCTGATAGCTGGATAGAAAAAGTTTTCGAGGCTTGTAATAAAGCTTCGCAGCATAAGTATTTGTTCCTCACCAAAAATCCTGAAAGATATGTTGATCTCTACAATGGTAAGTTGTTTCCGTATCTGCATAAAGAAAATATGTGGTTTGGGACTTCCATTACAAACGCAGAAGAAACGGAGCGAGCTGCAAGTGCTATCGGAAAGCTTCCTATAAACTGTAATACATTTTTCTCTATTGAACCGCTGCACATGGATATTGCAAGTACAAGCGCATGGGCAAATACCGGTTATGGGAAATGGGCAAGTTGGTTTATCATAGGTGCTGAAACAGGAAATAACAAAAATAAAGTTATCCCTGAAAAAGCATGGATTGATAATATCATAAGTGACTGTAAAAGAGATAAAAGTATATATGATAGAATGTTTCCACCCTACAGATCGGCAGCTCCTGTATATATGAAAGATAGTCTCCTCCCTATTATGGGTGAGGAGAATATGAAAAGAGAATTGCCTTGGGAATAGGTGCTATGAGAAATTGAATGTAAACGAACATGGAAATAAAAAACTGAAATGAGGTTAATTCTATGGAAGATAAATTGTCCGCGCTGCTTCAAATTTTAAATCCAGACAACACTATGTCAGTAAATCGCTTCCTTGCACATTCCATCGGCATGGCTGATACAATCATCTATTCTGCTCTAATTTCCAAATATACATATTATAGAAACTGCGGAAAATTATCTGACGGCGGTTGGTTTTATTCAACCATTGAGGATTTACAGGAAAGTACGACATATGGGGTAAAAACGCAAAGGACAGTTATTAAACATCTTTCCGAGCTTGGTCTGATTGAATCCAAGCTAATGGGTATGCCCGCAAGACGATATTTTCGGTTAAAATCAAATACCGAAATTCTTGAAGCCTTGATTGCAAAAGGACAAGCTATCTGTGACGAAATGCGTATGAAATCTGAAATTGATAGTGATAATGAAAACTCCCAAGAAGAACATCGCAATACAAGTTTGTCCCAAAAGGACAAACAAGATTGTCCGGTGGGACAAACAAGATTGTCCCAAAAGGACAAACTGGATTATCCCGAAAGGACAAACAAGTTTGACCCAAGTGGACAATCATACATTAATCTTAATATAAATAATCTTAAAGGGAATCAATCTATCAATCTGGGTGATGGACAGATTGAAAAGCAAAATTTTTGCGATATTTTATCAGCGATCGGTTATAATTCTACTCGCTGTGGCTATAAGTTTATACTCAAACCGCCGGAAAGTGAAGCAGATTTTGCAGAGTATGACGAAGCAGATCGCGGTATACAGGGGTGTGCTATCCCCTATACTCTTGGCTATGATAATAAAGCTATGGAAATCGCATTACGCTTTTTGTTCGGTTATAGCTATTATTCGGCACATGATACTTCCGAGGAACGTATAGCCTTTGTGGACGTTGTAATTGAATTTCTTGCAGAAATGGCTTGTGCTGAAAAAACAAAAATAAAGGACGGCTACATATCAGGCAAACTTGTAATCGACAAAATTAACCACCTGATTCAGACTGCTTCCCTTTCAGATTGTTTATGGGGTTTTAAAGATAAATGGGAAACCATTGTCTCCGAAACAAAAATAAAAAATCCCCGAAGCTATATGAAGTCTACGCTTTGGAACTGGCTCATAGACTACAAACTTGAGGATTTTTGTTATGCGTTTTAGCGAACGGGATACGGATTACTTGCCTTCTTGCTCTAATTTCCGTAATTCCTCGCCATATTCTTTAATGCAATGAATTACATACTGTTTTAGCAGCTTTCCGGGGGTGGTTTTTTTGGAATCGCAGTATTGCTTAAAAATTTCTGCTTCTTCCGTTCGTAATCTGCATGAAAGGGAACGCATATTTTCCCTATCCCACTTATTACTTGCCATTCTTTGGGACTTTGAAACCGATTTAACTTTTTTTTCCTTGTTTTCTGTATCCATATCCTTTGCCCTTTCATAAGTAATTACTTGTATTTATTATAACATATTTTCTTACTGTTGACAGTATACAAATTCAACAATATTATTACTAAATATTTGTTATTTATGCTTATTGATTTATACTGTTGACAGTAGTATAATATAAGTGTAAGGTAAATTCCCCACTGGGGAATCGAGACTCGGCAGAAAGGAGCTGAAAAAATAATGACCATAAAAGAAGTGATGTGGAGGTATTTTAAAGATACTGTTTATTATCCTTTCGAGCTTGGCAATCAGGTTTGGTTTGGTGATATTACTTCAATGAATGACGGCGATAAAATATCGGTAACACTTGACTTTGGCAAACTTGATGATGGCGAGTATATCATAGAGAGAAAGAAAGGTACTCTTTACTTTTATAGGGCAGGACATTTCAACAAGGTCTTGATATACACCAAAGATGGCTTGATAGCTTCACTTACCGAAAAGCAGTTTAAAAAGAGCAAAGGGCTTTCGGGGGCTATATCCCACACAAAAAAGTTTCCGAGATTTTTCGCAAGGAATTAAAAGGGAGTGGTTAAATATGTCGTTATATGTATTTTCTTCAACTACAATGAGCCTTGAAGCAGGGCGGCAAAGAATGAAAAGGCTTCTTACGCCATTGCTTACGAAAATATATGGTAAATATGATAGTAAAGCTCCGAGGGATATTGTTATAGACGATAATAATAACCTCTTAATCAATGGGACTCCTGTAGGAGACTGGCGTTTAATGAGTTGCTTTGAAGCTGACGGAATGTTCCTGTCCTTCAAATACGGCGAAGAAAATATAACCCGAACGGTAATGTTCTGCACAGATCCATTTGATGTTTCTACCTGTCATAAAATATATGGTGTTTATGAATATACACCCCCATCGTCAAAACCTAAGATTATTTATGAGAGTAATTATCAATAAACAAACGCCGAGCCGAGCGGCTAACCTCGGCAGAAAGGATTGATATTATGGAAAAAAAGGAAATCACAATTAATGGCAAATACGCCGAGCAGAGAAAAAATGTTCTGGAAAACCATGCACCTACTATGTATGAAGCAATGATCGCAGACGGTTCGCTTGAAACTCACCTTGCTGATGTTCAGGAAATGGTAAGCAGCTACGTTGAAAAACAGGTAGAAAGGTACAAAACATCGGAAGAATACCTTGCAGCAGAGCAAAAGGACAGCCTTAAAGCTATGCGGCTGCTTAATATGGCTGTTCTTGAAGCGGAAGATTCCGCATACAGAATATGGATAGCTAATATTCCTGAATCTGACGAAGATGAAGATGACGAGTACGATGACTTTGACGATTAACTGGAATTAATATTCTTTTTCAGAAATCAACGTATATGCTGTTATATTTGTAAAATCAAAGGAGGATAATTGAAATGAAGAAAATAATAGCTATTGCAAATCAAAAAGGCGGTGTTGGAAAGACAACTACTGCGGTTAATTTGGGTGTAGCCTTAACCCTCATCGGTAAAAAGGTTTGCCTGATTGACCTCGATCCACAGGCAAATATGTCCGTGTACCTCGAATATGAGGATAATGATGATTTTCAGAACATCAATGATATGATGATGTCTGCTGTTCAGGGTAAATCGGTAGATAAATCCTGCATACGTCATAATGATACCAATAACATTGACTATGTACCTTCGGATATAAATTTATCGGCAGCAGATTTCTACTTGACACAAGCACTTGCAAGAGAAAGTGTATTGAAACGTATTCTTTCAGCAGACTGCTTCGCAGAATATGATTATATCATCATTGACTGTTTGCCAAGCTTGGGCGTACTGCTGATGAATGCTCTGACTGCGGCTGACGGTGTTGTAATCCCTGTTCAGACACAGAAATTTGCGCTGAACGGTCTGCAAGGCTTGACAGATGTTATCGAGCAAATCAAAGGAACGCTTAATCCCTCGCTTGAAATCATTGGAATACTCCCGACAATGCTTGATAATACCAATATGAGCAAGGACACAATTAACGAACTTACAGAGCAGTACAGCGAACATCTTATGAATACACGTATAAGCCGATCCGTTGAAGCTGCTTATTCGGCAGAAAAATGTAAAAGCTTGTGCATTGGAAATACAAGGTTGGGGGAAGAATACAAAGCACTTGCTTCCGAGGTTCTTATGCGATATGGAGGATAGTTATGGCAAAAGTAATCAAATGTTGTCCTAAATGCGGCAGCCCTATTGAGGTTCGTTATCTTTATCAGTACGATCACACATATAAAATCTGCAAGAATGGTAAATTGTCTAAGAATTATAAAACATTAGATGTTGGACCTATAGACGTAGCTATTGCCAATTGTGCAAACCCGGATTGTGATGTGAGGTGGAACGAAGATGATTTCGATATAGAAAACGACCGCTTTGTGGATTATAAGTACAATCCGGAGGAATGAAAATGCAAAAGTACATATGTAAATGCGGCAGGACGTTTAGCAAGAGTAGCGCCGCTGCAACAACAGGCTATCCGCTAAAAAAATATGAAAAAGGTCACGAATGTTACGGTTGTCCGTTCATAGTTGTTGAACGAGACTGGCAGACAAACGAAATTATTAAATATGAGTGTCGGGCAACTCCGCAGATTACATATAGTACACGTTGCTATATTGGTATAAATGACGGAGATCACACATCTTGTCACTTATATACTCTTGATTTGAATTTTGCAAAGTGTGTTATGGATTATATAAAAACGCTTGACGGAGCTGCAAATACTCAAGAATCTTGGTCTTATAACGAGCCCAATTCCCTTCCCAAAGAATGGAGAGCAGCAGATTTCGGAAAATGCTATGCTTTCAATGATTGTTTTGGTCTTGCGATATTGCCTCTATCCTTTCAAAGTAATAAAAAGGGTACAGAAGCTCGCCGTGCAGTGATGGAGCGTTTCTTTACTTCTGACGGTAAACGTAAGGATATATTATCTGAATACGAGGAAAAAGAAACAGTTCTATCAGGAATAAAGGCTGCAATTGCAGCCGCAAATGATAAAATGGAGGAAATTAATAATATGCGTGTTTTTAATATTGAAGCATTTACATCACAAGGAGAACAGCTTAAACAGATCGCACTTGACTTGCTAATCCCCTATCATAATCATAAATTCAAGTTATATGAGGGGGAACGCCTTGATGATATGGTAAACAGCATTAAGGACAATGGTGTACTTACACCTATTATTGTCCGCCCTGCGCCTGATAACGAGGGTAAATATGAGATACTTGCAGGACATAATCGCTGTAACGCAGCCAAGAAAGCAGGATTAACTACCGTACCGGGAATTGTCAAGGAAAACCTTTCAGATGAAGAAGCAGAAATGTACGTTATTGAAACAAACCTTATGCAGCGTGGCTTTAACGACTTGTCCATATCGGAACAGGCGGCTGTTATTGCAATGCGCCATTCTCAGATGTTCAATGAAGATAAACGAGCTGCAATAAATCGTGAATTGAGAGCAATGGAAAATTCCCAGACAGAGAATGATAATTCCGAACAGCCTGAAAAGCAGAGTAAGCTTGCCGCCGCAGGAGAAGAATATGGGCTGAGCAAGAATACAGTAGCACGGTTGATAAGAATAAATAAACTGCTTACCCTTTACGATAAGTTTACATTGGCTGTAGATTTAAAGGACTTATCAGTGAGGGCGGCGGTGGAGCTTTCATATATAACATCAAAGACTGCATTAGAGCTTATCTTTGATAAATATAGTGTTGGTGTTGTAGTCGATAACGTATGGCATGATTCCGTAAAAATTAATATGGCAAAGGCTGTAGAGTTGCGCAGCATTTTTGAAAATTTTCGTGGGAGCAAGGAGCAAGCGGTTAAGCTTCTCAACGAGGGAAAACCAAGCATAGCCGATGAAGATGAGACAGTAAGAAATGTTAAGCCAATAAAAATTTCAATGCAGCCTGATATGTTCCAGAGGTACTTTAAGCCGGAGACTAAACCTGATGAAATAGCTGAAACCATAGAAAAGGCTCTTGATATGTATTTCTCACAGCAAAACCAGAATGAAAGTTCTACAGATGACAATGATGATGGCATTGAAAAGTTTGAATTTACAGAGCATACATATAAAGCATTAAAAACACAGCGAATAAATACTGTTTCAGAACTTAAAGCGTTTATCGAAGATGAAGATACTGCAAGAAATATACTTGGAATAAAGGCTGTTGACGAGATACTTATAACACTTGATCTGGAGGAAGATATATGAAAGATATGAGCGGATTTATTGCACTGGCAATTATGACAGGAGGATTGACTTTATTTTTCAGCTACTGGAGAAGGTTCAAAGAAGCGTTTAAGCAGTCTTGGAGTTGCTTTGAATGTGCGGATATTGATAAATGTCCGCACAAAAGATGTAAGCAATCCTGCAATACTTTTGGTAACTGTGATGTTTGCAAGTCGGATAATTGTACAGAATGCGTTTTCAGAGAAAACAAGAACGTAAAATAAATTCCCCACTGGGGAATTTATTGACAACATACTAATATTAATATATAATGTACTAAAAAGTGAATTTTGGAGGTCTTTAAAATGAAAACAAAAAAATTATTTCTTATTATTACAGCTATATGTTGTATACTTATGATGTCAGCTTGTAATAAAAATCAGGACGATACAAGTGTTGTTTCAAAAGGAACAACGGCTACCAGAGCCACAGAAAATAAAGGTGAGGCAACTGTTATTGATGTATTCTCAGATCTTAATGTTACATTTGAGGGAGAAAACGGTTCCGGAAAAATTATATGTGAATATACAGGCAATAACGACTTTATAAAATATGACGTTGAATTTAAAGGTGATAGAAACGGTAGTTATAAAAATGGAGATACTGCGGTTGTAAAGCTTGATTATAGCGACTACAGGGCTGAAAACGCCAATGTTTTTTTTAAAGAAAAAGAACATGAATATACCGTTGAAGGTTTGTGGGGGGTTATACTTTCTCCGGACGGATATGATTTTTCCGAATGTAACCAAGCCTTAGAGGAAAGAATGTTTGATAAAGAACGATCCGATTCCATGTCAAACATTAGAGATTTTGATATAGGAAATATAATTACTACAACATATATTGACGGAGAAAGCGATCCTACAGATTGGAAAATCCTTTCTGCTGAATATGAAGCTATACGAGGTAAATTGATAATAACGGATTCATGTAAAAATGAATACACAGTATTTTATAAGGTTACTTTGTTATGTGAAAAAATAGAAGGATCATTTTTTATTAATCCTGATTCTAAATATGCCGTTGGGGATAAAAAAGAATGGAAATTTGTAATTGGAGAGACAACACGCAACGTATTTGTTGAAAAGGATTCAAATATTGTTAAAACTGATCCTGAAGCGATTACAACAGGAGGCGGCAAGATAATGTCGCAGACAACAATATATAGTTCCTCTGAAACAGAGTATAACGACAACTTTGATGAGTATTATGGAAAAATGATTTATATAAATCCTGATAAAGAAATTTTTGATGTAGAAATATAATGAACTTTTTGCCGTGCCTTGCACGGCTTTTTATTATTCGTTCTGTTCATAAAAAATTCAGAAAGAGTTTAAGCACATTTAATATTCAAAAAAATGTCCATGATTTGCCAAAAAACCGATTCAATTTATGTCCCAATTTGGCAAGATTTTTATTTCTATTACAATCCTTGTAATTGTATCGCATTTTATTGTCTAATTTTCAGGGTAATTTTTGAAATTCCTTAAAATTCAAATATGGTATAATATATATAAAGAAATAGGAAAGGAATATAAGCACTATGAAAAAAAATAAAATATGTGTTCTTGCAGCAGCGACAATTATGATGGCAACAGGTTGTCAGCATAACGCTCCTGTTTCGGTAGACGTAACTTCTTCTTTAGATGAGGGTGAATCTGCTGCTATTGCCGAAAGTGAAACAACCGTTGTCACAGAGCCTTCTGTGCCTGAAATTGAATATTCGGACAGTGACAAAATGGCTATAAACTGGTTTATAGAAGATATGACGGATAGCGAAACCTTTTCCGATCTGAACGATTATCAGTATTATGCAAGAACTTTAGGACTTGAAAAGGATTATTTTCTCAATCCTGAAATGTGGGAAGTATTTTATAATGTTGAAATTAACATTAATAAGGACATTGACGGTAAAGAATATTATCTTATACGTCTGAATCCGTATAAGCTACTTAATGTGTATGCTGAAAACAATAATACTGATGTTGACAAGCTTTGCGAAAAGCTTTCGGTAAGTCCTGCACAGCTTTACTATAACTGGGGTTATAATCCTAACTCAGTTGATTACGGATCTAAGCATGAAAAAAATACTGCAACATACTCCGATGATGAACAGAAAATTTTCGGAGCATACAACGGTGAAAAAAGAAATATCGTTATGAGTACGCATATGCTAATTGTTGATAACACAGAAACAATTTGCACATACCAAAGCACAGTTACAAACAGCTTGTCCATACGCCGTAGGGATAAGCTTCAAGCATTTACGGAAATAGCACCTATTTATAGTGCATATACCGAAGCGGAAAAATCACCTTCACTATCTGTGAATGGTATAGGAATAAGAGCGGTTATCCCTCTTACGATTCCTAATGCTTGGATAGAAGCAGTTGAAAGTGACACAAGTGTCACAGCCATGATAAATGTATCTCCATATGCTTATGGTTGTACGGACAATGACATAATAAATATAATGCAATATATAAACGAACAAACAGAAAGCAAAAAATAATTCCCCGATTGGGAACTGAAAGGAATGGTATAAATGATTGGAGAAGACGCAGTAAACTCCACTACAGCAATGATGAATAAATTATTACAGATAATGCTTGAAATTATCAGAATAAGAAACGAACGGTTAAGATCTTCGGATAAATCGTTACAAAAAATATCCATATCCCCTAAGATAAGGTACGGTGAAATGAAAGCCGCAGAGTATAACAAACTCCTTAAAACAGGAGAAAAAATGCGGACTGTTTCTGTTCCTACAGATAAACTTGAAAGTATAAAAGAATATGCCATAAAATTAGGTGCAAAGTATTGGGTAATGGAGGACGAGGGAAAAACAGCAACTATTGTAGTTCCAGAAAGTTATTATAATCAATTTAATGACGCATTACAGCAGTCTATAAAGGAGCAGTTAAACAGCAATTCTAAGTCATTAACTGTTAAGGACGGAACAGAGCTTGTCTCTGAAAGTGATATAGGATTGGTACAAAGTGTGTTGGATTATCACGATATTCCCGTTTATACATTTCATAATAAAGATGGAAGCTATATGAATATCGTACCAAGCGAGTATGACGGACAATACAGAGAGGCTATGCAGGAGGTTGAACAGCTTAAAGAAAAATTGCAGGACATTGATATAGATACTTTCAACCAGACACTCCCCTTTGAATATATTAAAAAGCTCAACGATAAGATTCAAGAAGTTACTCCTGAACAGGCTGAATATCTTTCTGCTAATCTATCTGATGAAAAAATATCCTTTGTAAAAGACGAAAACGGAACTACAGCAATACGTTTCCCACAGGAGCTATCCGAGAAAATAAATGAATGTATCGGCAAGCAGGGAGAAGCATTAAAGTCTGTTGAGGACTATATGATAACTATTGTTAGCCGTGACATTACTATTAACAAGGAGAGGCTGCTTGATACTGAAAATGAAAACGAATATTTCACGAAAGTACCTAATACGGGCGGACAGGATTACATAAAAATTCCAAAATCCGAAGCTCAGCTTTTGGACGGCGATAAAACAATTACCACAAAACTTGATTTTGAAAGGAATTATCAGATATTCGATCAAAATGGTAAGGTCAAATCAATGCGTTCCGGTAGAGAACTTGCGTCATCATATAATACTAAAAGCAAAAATGCCGATACAAATACCGATATATCACATTATCACAATGATTCGCTTGAGCGCATAGAACTGTTTAATTCAAAACAAAATAAGCTTATAAGTATAGGGATTGAAAATGTAGAAACTATACGCAGGGATTTAGCAGAACAAGGCTTTTCGGGATATGCTGCTGAAAAAATGCTTGCTGATATTAACAAGTCGCTTCCGCAGGAATATAAGGATACATTTAAATATGCTCCTGCAAAATCAGCCGCCATTGAATTTTCTGATATAAAAAGCGATATAATCAAGCAGTACCAGCTTGCAGAAAAAATCAAGGAAAGTGAAATGGCAGCAGGATTGAGAGATACTATTGGTCAGAAGTGTTGTGTGCTTGATAAAAACACTAACCAATATATAATGGTAACTTCAAATGAAAATAGGCTGAGAGAAGCCTTAGAAGCTATGGGGTATGATAAACTACAAATAAATGCGGTTGTATCTGAGGTGCAAAAGTCATATAATCAAGGCGGTGCAACACTTGAACGAGAAAGCGTTCAAGTGCAGGGCTTAGAAACTACCAACGCAGAAGCCGCACAATGTCAGTATTTTGTTAATAATAACAGCATTACCCTTATAAAATCTGAAATAAGCGGAGAAGAAGCTACTTTTAAATATCTTGAGATTGGTAATGATACAAGTCGCAGCGAAATTGAAGCGGTATTAAAAAATAGTTTCGGTATTAAGGACGCAGCTTCCATAGCAGAGATAATAAATTGTATAGAAAATAAGGGTATTATTCCTCCTGCACCATCTGTAACAACTAAAGACGGTTTTGATGTATCACGGATCACGTCTGATTATGTTTCAATAAGCAGGGGTGGAGAAAAAATAACAGTCGATAAAAACAATTTTAATATTGGAAATATATGTGAGAAGTTCGGGGTAACCGAAAAAATGGCAGAGGGACTTAAAAATAGTCTTGAAAAATCACTTAAATCTTCCGATAGAAAATCTGAAAGAGGACAAACATTGTCCGAGATCAAAACTGCTGCTAAAAAAGCATTTGATAAAATTAACGCAGATAAAAAGAATAAATCTGAAAAGGCTGCTCCCGCAGTTACTTCCGAAAGGAGCAAGTAATGGCTAAGAATAATGGTATGCCACAGAAAAAAGGTATGACATCCTTTATAATTTATATTGTAATAGCTGTTATTCTTTTAATTATCGGAATGTGGAGCGGATATGTCTTACAAGAAACTTCCGGTAAAAATGGTAAGATTAATTTTCAAAAAGCATTGGATAAGACAGAAGATTATATAAATTTGGAAAGTTTTATTCTTGCCGCCAAATCCGCCTTAAAGGAGAAAGGAACAGCACGGAAAGGTACAATGTACGGTGGTATGGCAGGATTGCTGATATTCGCATATCAAATATCAAAAACGCCGAAACGTTTCCACCGTAAGGGTGAGGAACATGGTTCAGCTCGTTGGGGAACAGATAAAGAAAAGCAATCCGTTGGAGACATAAATGATTTTTATAATAACGTTATTCTTGCTTCCGATGTTTTTCTTGTGCTTGATAGAAAAAAGCGTGATACAAACGCTATGAGCGACAAGGAGAGAAGGGTAAAAGAAAGCAGCGACAGGAAAAAAGAAAAGAATGAAAAAAAGCGTATTGATAAGCTGATAAGTAAAGCAAAAGAAAATTCCCCAATGGGGATTTCAAAAAAAACGGAAATATTTGAAACGGACAAACATACCCTTATAAGGTACAACGGTAGCGACAAAAAAGTAATTGTACCCGATAATATAAATAAAATAGGTGAATTTGCATTTGCTTTGTCTGAAGTAAAATCCGTTACTATGCCATCTGTTACTACTGTTGAACAAGGTGCGTTTTTTGGATGCGAAAAACTGGAGTATATAAAAATGGAAAAAGCTGAAACTGTAGGCGTATCGGCTTTTGAAAGATGTTATGCACTATCAGATGTTTATGTCGGAGATAAATTCCGAAAAGCTGATACAACATCGTTCAAGCAATGCTTAATTGTAGTTATTCATTCTTCGGTAGGCGGATATGTGGAGCAGTACGCAAATCAGAATGATATAACCTTTGACATAAACGGTGATTATGCTGATAATGAGGTTATTTCAATTCGTAAAATAGTTGAAAAAGCAAAAAAAGTAAAAAAAATTCAAGCAATGCTTAATTTGAATATGCTGATATTAGGCGGTTCTGGAACAGGAAAGTCGCGCTTTTTCGTAAAACCTAATCTTTTACAATGCAATACTTCTTTCGTAGTAACCGATCCCTCAGGCGAGCTTATCCAGTCCTGCGGAAAAATGCTTGAACGCATGGGTTATGAAATCAAGGTGTTCAACGTAGATAATATGGAGTATAGCTGTAATTACAATCCGTTTCATTATATAAATGATACGGATGGCAATTATGATGAAACCGCTGTTATTAAAATGATAAACACCTTTATGATTAATACCAAAGGAGAGGGACAAGGCGGCGATCCGTTTTGGGAAGATTGTATCCGATTGTTGTTATCTTCAATATGCTTCCTGCTTGTAGAAACTGCTACCGAGGAGCAACAGAACTTTTCGGTAGTTCTTGACCTGATCCATAAAGCAAAGGTTATTGAGGGCAAAGAAGAAGAAAAATCAGAACTTGACCTTATGTTTGACGAGCGCAGAAAAGCGTCTCCTAACTCTTTGTCTATACAGTATTATGACGAATTTAAACAGGCGGCAGGAAAGACAATGCAATCTATTTTAATCAGTACAACAACACGTCTCCAATGTTTTAAGCTTTCTAAAATCCGAAATCTTACTTGTACCGACAATATCGAACTTGATACGTTGGGAGATAAGAAAACGGCTCTTTTCATTATAATTCCCTCAACGGACAGTACATATAATTTTTTGGCGGCTATGATGTACTCGCAGCTATTTGATAGTTTGTATAGGGCTGCAATATCAAAATATCATGGAAGGCTTCCATGTCATGTTCGATTTATACTGGACGAGTTTGCGAATACAGGTAAGATCCCCGAATTTGAGAAAATACTTGCAACTTGCCGTAAATTTGAAATTTCGGCACAGGTTATCTTGCAGAATCTTTCACAGCTAAAGCGGCTGTATGAAAAATCGTGGGAAGAAATCCCCGGTAATTGTGATACAACAATTTTTTTAGGGGGAAAGGATCAGACAAATAACGAGTATATTATGAAAGAGTTGGGAAAGGAAACTATTGATACCATGAATGTCAATAAGACCAAATCGAAACAAGGCTCAACCTCATACAATGACGGAATTTTGGGGCGAGAGCTTATGCAGCTTGATGAGCTTGCCACAATGCCTAATAATGAATGTTTGGTACTCATAAGAGGTATGAGACCATTTAGAACAGACAAGTTTGATATTGCCAATCACCCTCGATACAATATGCTTGATGAAACAAATAAAGCAAAGAATACATATTATCTATCGGAAAATATGCATACAAAAGCGGAAGATGAAATACTTGACTTTAGCAATTATGATACGGGTGAAACGGTCGGAACGGATAATAGAGGTACAGTTACTGTCAGTTATGTTTCTTCCGATAAAAATGTTATTGTGCCATTGTCGGAACTAAATAAAAATATCAAACCTGAAATCAACGCCATTTTTGAGGAGGTTGGAGAAATATACTCGTCTGAAATTGCATAATTCCCCAATGGGGAAATTATTATGAGGAACGGTGAAGTTATGAAACAGAAAATCCAGATAACAAATGAAGCTGCAAAGGCTATAACTGATATTTTAAGCAGAGAAAATGATGTTATTATTAAATATCGGAAAAACAAAGGTGAAATTGATATAATAGAGCAAAGGGTATCTGTTAAATTGAAGGTAAAACTTCCAACTGAATAACGCCATGTGCGATCAGGCGCGTGGAACAGTCAATCGGGACTAATTGATCACATTAACTTGTGGTTAATTAGTCCCTTTTTTATTTCCGATGTCAGTCGGCTATCGCTGATTGATAAATAAAATTTTTTATAGGAGGTTGTTCAATATGAACAAAGTAGAAAATCTCATAGTCAAAATCGAAGATGAAGCTGTTAGAGTAGGTGCAAAAGCCCTTATCAAAGCTGAAAACGCTGTCGGAAAGCTTATGACAAAGCGTGTAGGAAAGCTGCTTGTTACAGTTCCGCTTATCATATCTATGCTTACTATGACAGTTGCAGCAGACGCAGACGGAAATGCGCAGGCTACTATTGACCAGATTATTGAGTTGTTAAAGCAATGGATACCCAGACTTGGAGGTTTACTTGTCGTAGTTGGAGGTATACAGTTGGGTATCGGCTTCAAGGACGACGACGCCACAGGGAAAACCAGAGGTATGCAGTGCATGATCGGTGGCGCCATCGTGGCGGCAATAGGTGCGGCTGTCTCCTTATGATCCGTTCGCTATGCAGAGGACGGAACGGGTTCGTCCTCTGCAAAATAGTTGGAGGTGAGTATTTTGGAAGAATTTTTTAAGTCAGGTGCAAAAGAACTTGTTTTTGGCATTCAAGGCATTGTTGAACAATTCAAGGCGGTGATACTTCTGCTTCTTGAATTAAACGTATCAGATGCAGGAGCTTTGTCAACAGGAGTACAATCCGCAGCTGTATCACTTACAACCTTATTTCTTCTTATGGAGATGTTTTCCCAAATGACATCAAGGTGGTTTGAGCGAATAGAGGACGCGATACAGCTCTGGATCAAGCTTGTGGTTGCGAAGATCATAATTGAAAATTCCACATCTATTATCGGTGGGATCTATGATTTTTTCCGGAAATTAGGCGTGAACAGTATAGAGAGCGGATTCAACCAGGTATCGTCAAGTCTTACCGCGATTGCGATTCCCGATGACGGCGGACCGTTGGGGTTGGGCTATATTCTTACAACGCTACTACTGTACATAGTTATCATAGTTGTCGTAATTATGATGGTAATGCTTTCTATCGAGGTAATGGGAATTATTTTTGAGATAGGAATACATCAAGCCGTTGGTGCAATAGCACTCTCAACACTTTGTAACGGTACTTTCCGTTCAACAGGGTTGAGTTTCATAAAATCCTATACAGCGGTTTGTCTGCAAACAACTGTTATTGGCGCAATATTCCAGATCTATGCGAAATTTGCGGACAAACTCAAATTTACTGCTGCTTTGTTTCCGAGTGCAGGTGCATTGGCGGCTGTATTCGGATACGTTTCACCGATATTGGGATTAGCGGTGTTATGCGTTACGGTTAAAAAATCAAGTGATATAACCAAGCGATTGTTTGGTGCTTAATGGAGGAAATGGCATGGGAGAAATGAAAAGAACAATTCCTGCTGAAATAAAGGCGTTCAAAGAAAAATTTTTCTTTGGGCTAACGTTACGTCAGCTTGTATGCGGTGCAGGAATAATAGCACTTGCTGTTCCCACAGGGATAATCGGCAGCAGATTTTTTTCGCAGGATACTATAGGTTGGATCATTGTAGTTGAGGTAGCTCCGCTTGCGGCGATTGGGTGGGCAAGTTACAATGATATGCCTATAGAGAAAATCGGAAAGAAAGCTCTACAATATTATTTTGGCGTTCAGAAAAGAAAATTCAAATATTTTTCTAAAGAAGCGTACATTCATGACCAGATCGTGAATCTTGACCTTGACGCTGTTACCGCCGAACGCAGCGAGGAACTTAAAGCCGAAAATGATATGAAGAAGGAGCAGAGACGGCTGCAAAAAGCGTTAAAGAAAAAAAATAAGCATTCCAGAAAGAAAGAAGATGAAAGTATATGAACGATTCCGTTACGGTTACAAATCTGTCGGAAAGCACAACTACAATAATGACAGAAAGTGAAGAAATATTCAGTAATACTACCGTTCCTGATACAGGTGAAAGCACAGAATTTTCGGATATTGTTTCTGGCATAACCGCAGAGCAGGATATGGACTTTTCTGAAACAGAAGCCGAAATATCGGAAAGAGCTGAAACGGAAAGCACAGGCGAATATGTCTCTGAACAATCAGAGATAGTTACCTCACCTATCCTGATCGAAGCCGATATTACCGATACGGGTTCTGAAACAGTGGTGTCAAGCGAGATAGTAACTTTGCCCATAGAGACTACCGCCGCAGAAACGACCATATTGACAACAGCTTCTGTCCCTATCTCTGCGCCATCACCGTTTCGGATTGATAATATAAGTATTGATCCGAGTATTATCTTTGCAATAGTTATATTTGCTGCTATTGTAATTTATGCCTTTATTATAAAGAAAAACAATCATAATAAGGACATTTCAGTTGGGAAAGACCCGAAGAATGCTAAAGAACGTGATAGAATACGGCTTGAGGAACAAAAAGCTATTAACAAATCAAAGGCAAAGAGAGAAAAGCTAAAGTCCGGCAAGGCAAAAAGAATAAAGATTTCCAAAACCGTTGCTGATACTATTCCCTACAAAAAAATTCTTGATAAAGATATTTGGCTCTTAGCCGACCAAACCTATTCAAAGGTCTATGCAGTCGAAGATATAAATTACAATCTTGGTGATGATATTCAGCAGAACGAAATGCTTGAAAATTACTGTACTTTCCTGAATACCCTTGATGATACCGCAGAATGTCAGATTTCCGTTCTGAACAGTGAAATAAACATAAGGGAATTTGAGAACAAAATTCTCGTAAAACCGTCACATGACGGATATGATGATATTCGCACAGAGTACAACGAAAAGGTTTTGCGTGAAAATCTTTCAAAGGGACAAAATGCTATTCGGAAAAAGATTTATATAACCATAACAATAAAAGCTCCCGATGGAGAAGCAGCAAGGCGAAAGTTCAACACAATCGACCTTGAAACAAAAAACAGCTTTGACCGTATCGGAAATACGCAGCTCCGTCCACTTTCCAATCAGGAACGCATTGAAATGCTCAAAGATATTTTTATTGGAGTAGACACACCTATCCCTACCTTGACTAAAGAGGAGATTGAAAATGGACTTGACAAGGTATATTGCGCACCCGATTACTTTGAATTCAAATCTGATTATTTCATGTTCGGAGAGTATTATGCAAAGTGCGTTTTCATAAAGGAATATCCCACAACAGCAAATGATAATATCCTCAATGACCTTATGGGTTCGGATATACAGCTATTGGTTACAACAAACGTGTTTGCTTATGATACAGCGGAAGCAAGAAAATTGGTACAGCGGCAGATCACCGCCGTTGAGACTAATATGGCGCAGCGCGAATCAGCGGCAGCAAAGGCAGGAAATTTTTCTTCCACTATGCCTGTTAAAGTTCGGAATCAGGTTGAGAGCTACAAGGCTTTATATGACATGATTACCACAGAAGATCAGAAGCTTTATAAGGTATCAACAATAATAATGGTTAAAGCCACAACCTATGATGATCTGAAAAGCAATATGGAGGTTGTAGCTTCTGCACTGAAACGCAACGGTTGTATGTATTCCGAAATGAAATGGCAGCAGGAGGACGGAATGTGCGATGTTCTTCCTATAGGAACGCAGCGGAAATTTGAATGGAATCGCTCTTTGCCTACCGAAAGTGTTGGAATTTTCGTTCCATTCAACGTTAAAGAGGTTCAGCAGGCAGGCGGCATATATTACGGTTTGAATAAGCTTTCCAATAATATTATCACTTTCCAGAGAACAAAATCCTTGATAAATCCGGCAGGATACTTGTTAGGAAATTCAGGTTCGGGAAAGTCATTCGCCGCAAAGAGAGAAATGGTTTCGGTGTTCCTCACAGACCCTCGCGCTGATATTATCATCATTGACCCAGAGCGAGAATATCCGTCCATTGTAAATATGTTCGGCGGAGCTTCCATAAAGATCAGCACAGGATCAAAGAGCTATGTTAATCCGTTTGATTTTGACCTTGAACTGCTCAACGATGATGATGTTGATGTAATAGCAGATAAGTGTCAGCTTATCGAATCCTTCATATCTGTAATGAACCCAAACAGACCGTTATCTCCGCAGGAAGTATCATTCATTGATAGGTGCGTAAATAATACATACCTTAAATCAAACTTCCTGAAAACTCTTGATAAAAATGATATTCCTACTCTGGGAGATTTCTATGAAGTTATGAAAACAGAGACAGAAAATGTTGACCCGAAAGTAAAACAGGATTTGCTGATTACGCTTGAAATGTACGTAAAGGGTTCTGCAAAGTATTTCAACAATCGGACAAACATTGATGTAAATAATCGTCTGATTTCTTACGATATTAAGGATTTGACAGGAATTCTGAAAACACAGGCTATGCTTCTTGTGCTTGATAATGTGTGGAACAGGTTATCGGCAAACCGTAACAAGGGTGTTCCCACATGGATTTACATTGATGAAATCCATGTTCTTTTCAGAGACTCATATTGCTTGTCCTTTATCAGAGACTTGTACAAACGAGCCAGAAAGTACGGCGGAATTTTGACGGGGATCACGCAAAACGTGGAAGATCTTTTGCGTGATGATGATTGCCGTACCATGCTTGCAAACTCTGAATTTCTTATTCTTTTGAAGCAGTCAGCTTCTGATAGCTTGAAGCTGCAAGATACCTTGCATTTTACAGATTCAGAATTATTGTATGTAAACAATATCGGCGCAGGAGAGGGTTTGATAGTGTTAGGCGGAAAGGATAAAATACCTTTTTATGACCGCTTCCCGAAAGATACTATGCTGTACAAAGCTATGTCAACCTCTTTCTCTGAAACGCAGGCAATTATGGAGAAAAAACAATAGCGAAAGGGTTATGTGTGTATGAATAAGCTCAGCAGGAATGATAATCAAATCAATAATTCTAACGGCAGAAGAACAACTACAAATGCAGCCAGTTCTGCACATACTGCTATGTATGCAAATAACAGCGTTGGTGGAAGAAAGGTAGTAGCGTTGGAAAATCGCCGCACTAATATCAACTACAAGGTAAAAAAGGTTCAATATCTGGAAAACAGACACAAAAAAGATACCTCAAATGATTCGCCATTTTCAGCCGCTGAAAAAACAGCAGCGGAGAATTCAGAAAAGCAGGGTATACAGCAGCAGAGAAACACATATACCCACAAAAATTCCCCAGTGGGAAATTCATCACAATCCGCAAATAATAGTGCCGTAAAAGAAGCAGCTAAAAAAAATACACAGGTTAAGGGATATGTTGAGAAAGCGGCAGAAGTTGAGGAGAAGATCAAGCAGACTGTAGAGGTTATCAAAACTGTTGAAACTGCACATATCCCTGAACCTGTTAATTTGGAAAAGGTCATAGACAACTCCGTTAAAAAGGATTCTGTTTTTGAACAGGGAAAAACAGCCGCAGAACGAGCAAAGTTGTATGCAGAAAAGGCAAAGTTCTACAGCCGGAAAAAGAGTGGCGTATCAGGGAAAGACGTTGGCAAGCTCTATAAAAAAGCCTACAGATACGCCCACAAGGAGGAAATTCTTAATACAGTTAAGCCTTCCGATATTTCCGGCAACTTATCAGCTTTAAAACATGAGATTGATAACATAAACAGCAAGGATAATATAGGAGAGGCAGCTACAGCAGCGGCAATGATTCCTGCTGTTATGGTTGGAAAAGAGATTTTAAAGCATACTGCTGGATCAGGTGTTCACAATACAGTAGAAATGATTGGAAGAATATCATCGGCAGCTTCCTCTGCTGATAGTGTGGGAGAAGCCGCTATCAATACTGTTACTGCTGTTCCAAAGTATGTGGTTGAAAAACAAGCTCAACAGGTTGTCAACCAGATAATAAATGACAGACACGACAGGCAAATAGCAGCCAAGCGTGAAGCTTTGCGTAATAAGCAGGAAAAAGTTGAAAAGCGCGCACAGGAGCTAAAAAAAGAGCAGATAATGCGGAAAATGAAAACCGATCTTTATAAATCGGAACATGGAATTGCTTCAAGCGGAAACGGTTTCCTAAAAAATGCACAAGCAGTATTGAAAAATACGTTAGAGGGTATGAAAAAAGCGATTTCAGCGATAAAATCTTCTTCCGCGCTGTTAATGGCAGCAGGCGGTTCGGTTTTAACTGTTTTTTTGTTTGTAATTATCGTAATTATCGTTATTATTTTCGTTCTGTATCCGTTCCTTTATATTTCCGAAAAAGAAATCCATAGAGACGAGTTCGGAAATATCTCCGAAGAAATAATCATAGAGGAAAGCTCTTTTAAGGACACAATACAGCATTATTATAAGGTATTGGATAAGCTTATAGACGACTACAATGAATCAACGATTTTTGCGATGTTAAATACTGCAAGCGATTATAATAATTCGGGAATCGTAGACCCTACAAAGTATGCAGATTATGCGAAAAAAAAGGCTCTTTATGATGAATTTATGGCAGATCCGGATGCATATTACAACAATCATTTTAAGAATCCTGAGTCACCCGATTATATGTCACCTGTTGTCTTCCCAACAGAGCCACCGAAGGATTATTACTATTCGGAAGAAGAATTATCCGAGAACGGCGTGGAACGTGGTCCGATCTTTGAAGGCTTTGTCTGGAGCGAGAAAACGGACGGAACTGTCGTTCCAAAGGGCGTTTTGTATGATGAAATGCTATGTACTCTTTCAACCTATAATGCTAAAGTCATGAATTCACCGGGAAGTGATATTGTTTTTATGACCGATGACGGTGTTGCAGGATTTTATGGCAGTCAGGGCTTCTGGGAGTTTACGAATTGGGAAGAAAGCGTTGATTGTCCCAGCGGCGGCAATTGCTGTAGCAAAATGGTCACCAAAACTGTTTACGATGATGACGGCAAGCCCGTAGGAACGACAAAAGAAGCTGAATCATACTGTCCCGGTCACTATGTTATCGTTCTTAAACTCAAGCTTGATTTTGATCTTGATAAAGTATGGGAAAATTGTGGTTTTGATGATAAGGACGAAAAAATATACAAAACTACCAAGAAGCAATATGATAAGGATAAAAAATCTTAAAAAGGAGCGCAGAAATGAAAATCGTTGAAAAGATCACAGAATTCTGGAACAGCCATAAGGATAAACATCTTTTTAAGGGAAAGATTTTGGCTGCAATTCTTCTTGCAATCGCTTTAATCGTTAATTTTACAAGCGGGAATAGGGTTGCAGACAATGGAAACGATTCTAATGGTCAGGAAACTGCTATGGTTCAGCAGGAAAAGGAATCTCCCGAACGTGAAATTCATATAGGCGTATCTAATGTTATCGCTTTAGGAGTTGGTCTTGCAGCGTTGGTAGTGGTAAAGATTAAGCGTGACAAAGACCTTAATGGTAGACACGATAAGATTGAAAAAAATAAAAAGGAGGACTAAAAATGTCTCACAAACTTATAATCGCAGAGAAACCAAGCGTTGCACAAAATATAGCTCATAGTATAGGAGCAAGGGAAAAAGTTTACGGAAGCGGCAGCAAAAGTTTTTGCTACGCCAATGATGAATATTACGTTGTAAATGCTGTAGGACATCTTTATGGAATAGGTATGCCTGAAGATTATGGATTTAAGGAATGGTCACTTGATACCTTGCCAATTTTTCCTGACAGCTTCAAGGTTGTCCCTACTGATAAGTCAAAGGACAGCATACGCAGCCTTATTTCTGAACTGATAAACAGCCCTGATGTAAACGAAATAATCTGTGCAACGGACGCAGGGCGTGAGGGTGAATTAATATTCAGGCATATTTACAATGCCAATAACTGCACAAAGCCCGTAAAAAGGCTGTGGATAAACAGTGTTACGGACGAAGCAATAAGAGAGGGAATGAAAAACCTAAAGCCAATATCAGATTATGATAATATGTATGCGGCTGCTTTTACCCGGGAGAAACTTGACTGGATTATCGGTATGAACTTATCTCGGCTTTATGGGATAATGGATAATTACAGCCACAAGATCGGACGTGTAAAAACGCCTGTTTTAAATATTATTGTCGAGCGTGATAAAGAAATAGAAAGCTTTGTTCCATCTACACACTATAACTTGCTGTTGCCAAATGGAGCTGAAAGCACAGAAAGCTATGAAAGTGAAGAAAAAGCTGAAGAAAAAATATCCGAAAGTAAAGGTAAGCTTGTCAATGTTATCTCTGTCGAAAAAATAGAAAAGTCTGAAAATCGTCCCCTTTTATATAGTCTTACTACATTGCAAATGGACGCTAACGATTTGTACGGATTTTCCGCAGATGAAACATTAGTATTAGCTCAAACTTTGTATGAAAAGAAGCTGCTGACTTATCCTCGTACTGACAGCGAGTATATTTCTGATGATATGCAGCCAATTATCGAAAATATCATTAAAACTATTGCCGATTCCCCACTGGGGAATTCTGAACGAGCAAAAAATCTTTTAACGCAGGGATTGATTTTTGATAAACGTGTAATTGATAACTCCAAAATAGACGATCACCACGCTATTGTTATTACGCCGCAGTCTCCTGAAAACATTTCTCTTTCAGAAAACGAACAGAAACTTTATGATTTGGTAACAAACCGACTTTTTATGGCGCTTGATAAACCTCACATCTACATGGAATATATATATGAATTCTGGTGCGAAGATGTTACATACAAGCTGACATTTAAGAGGACTACCAAAGCTGGGTGGAGAGCATACCGTCCTAAATATGAGGACGATCCCGAAGAAGCGGTGGATATTCCAGAATATACAGAGGGCAGCAGCTTCACAGCCGAAACCATTTCAATTAAATCCATTACGAGCAAGCCTAAAAAACACTATACCGACAAAACACTTTTGTCGGTTATGCGAAATATTGATAACAGGATAGAAGATAAAGAACTGAAATCTGCTGTAAGCGAAAGAGGTATAGGAACGTCCGCAACAAGAGCCGAGATCATAAAGCAACTTGTAGAAGCTGAATATGTGGAGCGGAAAGGAAAACAGCTTATTTCAACGGAATTTGGACGTAAGTTTATAGAATCCCTCCCCGATAATGTAAAATCTGTTGAACGTACCGCAGAATGGGAACAGGTCTTTGATAATATTCAGAAAAAGGGAATATCTCCCGATCATTTAACGGAAGATGTAAAGGCGTTCGTTAAAACAACAATTGCATATGAACATAACAGGGATAGAACACCCTTGTACCATGAAAATTCAAAAGCTCCAAAGCGTGAAGCTATTGGAATTTGTCCACGTTGCGGCAAACAGATATTTGAGGGTAAAACAAATTTCTACTGTGAATCAGGCAAGGACGGCTGTGGTTTTGTAGTTTGGAAAGAAAATAAATTCTATTTTACTAAAATAACAGCCGAAGCGATGAAAAAGCTACTTGACGGCAAGACAATATCTCTTAAAACTAAGAACAGGGACGGTGAAACCTATACAGCCGATTATCAACTTGACGACACAGGTGCGTATGTAAATTTCAAGCGTATTAAGGCAGAGAAAATGCCAATTGGTAAATGCCCTCGGTGCGGAAAGCATATTTTTGAGGGCAAAAGTAACTATTATTGTGAAAGCGGCAAGGACGGCTGTGGCTTTACCTTATGGAAAGAGGATAAGTTTAACGGCGTAACTGTAACCGCAAAGGCAGCGGCGGAACTGCTCTCCAAAGGCAAGGCTACAATATCTAAGAAAACCTTGAATGGTACAGAAAAAGCCGTTTACAGGCTGGTTGATACAGGAAAGTATATCAACTTGAAAAAGGGGGAGTAATTCATGGGAATATATCGGGATTATATTCCGGAGGACGCTGATATGCAGACCATGTTTTTCAGATATGCAGTTATGGTAGATGTATTTAATGCACGTTTGCCAAGCGAACTAAGCTGCAAGCAAAGGCTTGACGATGATCTGAAAAAGAAAATCATGCGTAAACCTTATTCTGAGCAGAATGACAGATTGATATTTCTGTATGGTGTTGGCGTTTTGAATGAGAAAATTATTAGAAGTCTTATTCTGCATAATGATTCAGATTTTCTATCGGATATAATCGCACTTGAAGATGAAGTGCGAAAAAATGAGGGAGCTGATGAATCGGACGTTCTTCCATATGAACAACTTCAAAAAATTCTGTTGCTATGTGCAAACTCAAAAAAGTATGATGATCTGACCGCGGTGAATTTTAATGAGGTGCTGGAAATCATATCTTCAAGTCATATCTTTATTACAGATGACGGATTTTTACGGTGCGACAGAGATTTTACAGATTTTTTAAATGACATTGGAGAACCATTTGGATTCTATGATAAAGACAGTGATGATATGCGTATCGAACAATCTCAATTTATTTCCGCAGCAGTATCAGACAACTATGATATTTTATCTGATAAGTCCCCTATTGCTATTGATTATACACACATATTGTATTTTCTCAAAGTCTACGATAAGCTGTACGGCAGGGATTTTATAAAATATGCTGCTGAAAGCGGATTCCCTTTTGATGAGGAATATTCAAACGAGTATGAGAAATATTTAAGTGATGTCAAACTGTGCTTTGACTTTAAGGCATATCCGAGAAAGCATGAAGTTTGCGGAAATAAGGTCAATCACTATGATTATGCAGTAAACAGCTTTGAAGAAAACAAGCTCGTAAGCTCACTTAATGCAACAGATGATTACACCGTTTCGCTTCGTCTTGATGTGGATGAGCCTTTGCAGGACGATGAGCTGATCGAAAAGGCTTTGCGAAAATACAGATCATCACGTCAATTAATTGATGATATGGTAATTGAAGCAACTCACGCAGGGAAAACGGATATTTACATATACAAAAACGGAAGTATTTCCGCAGTTGATACTTCTGAATTTCACAGACAGCTTTTCGATTTCAACAAAATATGGGGAATCATTCAGCTTTGTTCCAGAGAAAAGAAAATCAAACGAAGCGGAGACATTATTACATTACCGCAGGAGTATATGGACGAAATTGCTCCCGATCAGCGTGAGTATGCCATCAACATGATTAAGGAACAGTATATGCTGCTTATGAAAAAAAGACAGGATAATAAGCATTTGCAGACCCTTAATGATATTCGTGCGGCAGCAAGCGAGAATATGAAAAAAATTAACACAGAAAAGGCTGAAAAAGAAGCAGAAAAGGCTGCTAAATTTGCTGCAAGAAAGCCAAGTATAAGCATGGTAAATAAACCAGAAGAAAGTGGAGGAAATTAAAATGAAAATTTATATCACGGATTTTAATCGAGAGGTAGATGTTTGTATTTATGGAGTTGATGGAGACGAACATACAGAGGATTTCATGCTAAAGTATTTTGGGGACAAGGGGCTTCAATTTCTTTCCGCCGAAGAAAAGGCTAAGTATGATACAGCAGCGGACTATGCTATTGATAATATTTGCTATGAAGCTCTGGCACAAAGCATTGATAAAATTCAGTCTGCAATTGACGCAATTGCAAATGATTATGAGAAAAGCGGGTGCGATATTTCTGAAATATATACCTTTGACGGTAAGTGCTATGTAATATAAAAAATTCCCCAGTGGGGAATAGAAAGGAGTGATTAGATATAGTTAAAGATGTTGAGCTTTCGGATTCTGAAAAAGAAATAATAAATCAAAACAGCAAAGAAGATTATTTATTCCAAAGACAACTTGCACGATACATAAACAATAAAATGGCAAACTATGAGGTCATAAAAATCGGAAGTACACCAAATATTTTAAAAGTATTTAAGTCATTTGCAAAAGATATTGTTATTAAACAAACAGATTTAAAAAATGCTTTATCTGAATATTCTGAAAAAGTGAAAGGGCACACATCAGGACATAATATATCCATTGATACACTGAATAGTATTTCAGAAGAAATGCGAAATCCTATAATGGTTTTGCAGGGAAGCAAATCAAATCCTAATTCTGTTGTGTTATTAACAAATCTTAAAGATACAAAAAATGATTACATTTTACTGACTGTTTCAATGAACAGGCAAAACGGAAAAGTAAATAACCTTACTTCAATTTACGGCAAGAAAAATTTAAGCAATTTTCTTACTGTTAATCAATCAAGAATACTTGCTGTCAATACAGAAAAAGCAGAACAACTGTATAGAGACATAGGAATCCAATATTCCAAGTTAAATACAGTTATCTGCTATGACAATAGTATAACATATTCTTTGGCAAGTGTCAAGTACCCTGATGAAAAAAAATTGGAAGGAGCGGAAAAAGAAATGACCGAAAAAGAAAATTATTGCTTGTTTACTGTTGAAATTTATGGTGAAATAATGAACTATCGTGATAACACTACATCGGACATTAACACACTGATGAACCGTTATGTAGAATGCGAGAGTTATCTTCCAAGTTTCACCGAAAATTGTATACGCATTTCCGAAGTTGAATTTGCAGATCTTGAACAGCATGAAAAACCAATGTTTTGTGCAGAAATAAATGTTGATAAAAATGCATTGACTGTTTGGGACAATGAAAAAATCGCAAATGAAACCCTTGAAAATGCTATTAATAGCATTAAAGAAAGCGGCACGATTGAGTTGTCTTATGAAGATTTTGCTAACAAAAAATTTGTTGAAGAAATGCAACAAGCTGATGAATGGGCAGATAAGGCTATTACAACAGCGGGAGATCGTCAAGCTGAACGAGAAAACGATACTATAAGATAAATAGAAAATTGGAGGAATGGAAATGGATAATCGTAAACGTCTGTTTGTAGACATGGACGGTACTTTTGCGGAATTCAAAACGGTTGATACTCTTGAACGGCTTTACGAACCGCACTACTTTGAACGACTTAAACCTAACGAAAGCGTTGTTGAAGCTGTAAACGATATAAACAGAAACCACCCTGAAATCGAGGTGTATATTCTTTCAGCCGTTCTTACAGACAGCAAGTATGCACTTTATGAAAAAAAGAACTGGATAAAAGAATATTTACCTGAAATTCCCGAAGATAGATGCATTTTCCCGCCTTGCGGCAGTGACAAAAAGGATTTTATTCCCGATGGCATACGCAGTGATGACTTTCTGCTTGATGATTACAGCCTTAATCTCAATTCATGGGAGCCTCCTGCACGTGGTATAAAGCTGCTGAATGGAATTAACGGTAATAATGGTACATGGGATAAGGACAGCGTAAGTTACCTTAACAGCAGCGAAGTGCTTTCCGAAAAAATATGCTCGATTATAAACAGTGATGTGCGAATCTCTGAACGTAGACCGCAGGACATAACAGATGAGGAAAATTTTATTGCAAAGGTAAATGATATTGCTGAATGGAGCGAGGAAGCACTGGCTAAAGCTTCTGAACGGCAAGTCGAACAGGATTATGATAGATAATTTCCCAATATGGGATTAAGAAAGGATTTTTAATATGAAAGAGTATAAACATTATACCCCAGAACAGATAGAACAGGCAAACAACGCAGATATTTCAGATTATGTACATTCAAGAGGATTTGTTTGTGAAAAGGCAGGAAAAGAAATTCATATCAGAGGATATCAAGGGCTTTATTTAAATCCGGAAACTAACGAATTTTATTGCCATTCCGAAAATAAAGGCGGTAGAGGACTTCTTAATTTTTGCAAACAAGTTCTTGATATGCCTTTCCTTGAAGCAATGCGTGAAATTGTCGGAGAGCCTGAATCTGTAAGGCAATTTGCAAATAAGTCAGCCGAAGAATTACAAAAAGGTGATCGCATAAGTTACGCAGGAAAGACTTGGACTGTAACAGAGGTAAGTAACTATTCAATTTCCCTTGAAAGCGGAAAGGACAAAGATTTTATAAGCAACACTCCCTCAACACGTTTCCTTAATGAAAAAAAGTGGACGGAAAAGCTTACCGAAGCAGGATTTAAATTCATAGGCAAAGCTGCTGAAATAAAGCAATTTACCCCCAAAGTTACCGCCGAACCGCAGGAGAAAAAAGAATTTAAAATGCCCGAAAAAAGTCCCGACCAAAAAAAATTATACGCATACCTGATAAAACAGCGTATGTTATCACCACAGACTATTAACGATCTTGTTAAACAAGGCGTTTTGTATCAGGGCTATGTAGAATTTCCGAAAGAAGACGGCAGTGTAAGTAAGCATGAAAATATCATTTTCCTGCACAGAAACGATGTAGGTGAACCCTGCGGCGCAGACATACAAGGAGTATATACAGCGTCAAAATTTAAGGGAATTGTTCCACCAAATGAAACTGATAGAGGCTTTGTGTATAGTAAAGGAGATCCAAATAAAACTGATACTGTATATCTGTTTGAAGCACCGATAGATCTAATGTCTTTTGTCGAGCTGCACCCAGAGATAGAAAATGCCAAGTTTGTTGCAATGGGTGGACTTAAACCAACTATTGCTGAACATTACATAAACAGTAATATGAATGTTGTTTCGTGTGTTGACAACGATGTCGCAGGGCAAAAATTCAACAATAAGATATTGAGCGAAAAAATGCAGGAAGCGTTATCTGCAAACGAGGGGGATATTACATCAAAGGCAATCAATGATAGAGATCCGCCGATCCGCTTGCTTGAAGGAACAGTAAACGGAAAAGAATGTAGCTTTTTTCTATCAAAAGATGATTACAAGGAAGCATTAAACTTAAATGCTGATGTAAAAAGTAACGTTTTTGTGTGGGTTAATAGGAGCAATTTTACTGTTAATCGTGAATGTTCCGAAGCAGGTGTTAAGGACTTTAATGACTTGCTTAAAAATATAAAATTGTCTGAAAAAGAAGTATCACCTCTTGAAAACACAAAAAAATTTGTAGAGGAAACAAACAAAATTGCCGACTGGGCTGAAAAAGCAAAGAATACGGCAATGGGGCGTTTGAATGATACTCGTCAGTACCAGATAGGAGGCAAGTAATGTCAAAAAGGGATACTACAAAAACAGAACTCTACCGTGAGTGTAAAAAATCTGTCAGCTCATATATATCCCGACAAAAGTTTCTAAAGGATTCAATGCGCCGTCGTGACAGTATGCGTGAAATGATAGCAGATATAGAAAATCAGTTAATCATACTTAAAAACGCAGAAACGGCATTATCGGCGCAGATTGAAAAAATATCGCCGCATTTAAGCGAGGAAAGGAAAGTTTATTATGAAAGAAATCATTAATGAAACAACTGAAAGAAACGATGTGACGGAGGTTGTAGAAGAAAAAAATGCTGAAAAGGGGGCTAAACCTGACAAGCTTACCGTTCTGCAAGCGAAGTACCAAAAGGCAGCCGCAGCAGTCGAAAAAGCAGCCAAAAAGGAAAAGGCTATTCGAGACGAAATTGCCGCCGAAGAACAGAAACGCCGGGACAAGGATATAAAGCAGCTTGACACCATTTGCAGAAATATGAAAATTAATCTCACGGACGTTATAAGCCTTATAAAGCTTATTTCGGAAAATGATCTTACAATCAATGACGTTACCGAGCTAATCGGTACAAAATAATTTACGTTAAACGACGGGGCAAAGCCCCTTATTGAAGGAGGATTTTTATGCACAATCACGTTATACTTACGGGACGTTTAACACACACTCCCGAACTTAGACAGACTACATCGGGCATTTCTGTCTGCAAATTCAGCGTTGCCGTACAAAGAAAATACAACAAGAATAAGGACGAACAGGAAGCCGATTTTATTGAAGTTGAAGCTTGGAGAGGTACAGCAGAGTTTGTTTCAAAATATTTTGACAAGGGAGATATGATTGACATAACAGGTAGGCTTAAATCATATCGGTGGAAAGATAATAACGAAGTCACGCATTTCGGAACTTCTGTCCTTGTAGAAACCGTTGAATTTGCTCCTACAAATAACCGTAAAGTTGCCGAAAACAATGCCGCTGATATTCCAACAGCCAAAGATACGTCAGAACAGGACATTCCTGATGATTTTGCCGAATTTGAGGAAATCGCAGGCAATGATATGCCGTTATAATAACTTAAAATATCCATTCCCCAGTGTTGGTGTTCCCCACTGGGGAATAATTTAAAATCGGAGGTAATTTTTATGTCAAGCCAGATCATTGGAAATACTGAGTACAATTCTATCAAAGAAAAAGCATACATAAATGGTAAACAAGAAAATATTATGCAGCTCGCAGCAGAACTTGATAAAGCGGGTATAAATTATTCAGGACGTGTTAGCAACTATCGGTCATCAATAACCGTTGAAGCAGCCGACCGTGCAAGAACGCTTGAAATCATGAAAGGCATACTCAATGCAGAAAAGAAAAATATTCCTGCTGAAAACACTGAAAAAAACATTATAGGAAACGCCGAGTACAGATATATTCCAAATAAACGCTACGTCAGAGGCGAAACCGAAGCAATGTTGCGTACTGCTGATCGTCTTACAGCAGAGAATATTTCTTTTTCAGGCAGAATAAATGGTGATATTGTAACCCTTACTGTAAGCGGTGATGATGTTCAGGAGCTTGCCAAAAAATATTTTGCAGAAGAAAAAAACAGAATAGAAAATATTCAGTCTGCATATTTTCTTGCGCTTGCCTCTGATACCTTTGAGGACGGTTATTATATTTCCGAGGTCAATGCGACCACAGGAGAAGAAATAGCTCCGTATAGAAGCAATTTTGGCGATATTTCTATGTTTATATCGGTAGATTCGGCTATAAGTTATGCTGAGGCTGTAGGTGTAACTCTTTCCAATTCCCATGAACAGTTGGACGAATGGCGCAGAATAGAAATTGAAGCAGAAAAAGAAAAAGACCGTCAGCTTAACCTTTCACGAAGCCGTGAAATAAAAAAACGTCTACCTATATCCGAAAATGGCTATGAAGAACTTTTTGTCCTCCGTGAGAACACCATAGATTGGATCTATTTCAATCCAGACGGAGCAGACGGTGAGGGACAATTTGTTGTAACATCTCTTTATGCAAATGACATTCTCAACGCTTATATTGCAAGAACATCTACAGATGTGCATAATAGTCAGAGTGCATTTATAGAAGCTATTGAAAACGGCAGACAGACTGTTATCAATGCCGATACAGAAGAATTTGAGCGATATGCACTTAGCTATATCACCTCTCGGAACAAGGATAATGTTATTGTATCTGCTCCTATTGTTTCTGGAAATGGATATAATGATAATTTCCAAAATATTATCAACACCCTTGAAAGCTTTTTTGGCGAAGTACACAGCTACAAGGAAAACCATATTACCCACGAAAGCGATAATATTTCTATTGAGGGGCATATCGGAACGTGGTATGTAATTGACAGCGAAGAAATTGAGGGTAAAAAGCTGTTTCTTCTTGAACACGAAGAATACGGTGATTCCGCAGCTTCTATCATTGTTGATGAAAATAAAAATCTTGTAATGGAAGATGTATGGAATGGCTTTGACGATTACAGGGACAGTCTTGAATTTGACGATGGGAAGCAGCATATAAGCAACGATATGGCAGTAGATATGTGGGGGCATGGATTCCCTATATATATCAATGAACGTGATACTCTTATGATTGATACCTCAGAAAATGCTTATGAACTATTCCGTAATGATAACAATAATTTTTATGCTTCCGATGAATATATCGCGCAGGAAAGATATTTGAGTAATACTGTAACAGGGCTTGACAAGCTTAATGATATTGCCGTTAGTGAAGCTTCTTTAGCCGGAAAAGAAATAGATACTGTAGCAGATTACGCAAAGGATATGTACGAAGATGGTGAAATAGCCTATAAATGGAGTGACGGTCTTACTGAATGGGAAAATCTTGCCGCAAGTATTCTTTCCGGCGACACAGAATACATTCATAGGTGGATAGAAGATTTGCCGTCTGCTTTGCCAGCCCTTGAAGATAATAGCGGCTTTTCAATAGAATCTTTCTATTCTAACCTTGTAAACTATGAAAAGCAGTATGGGAGAATTTCAGAGGAAGAAATGAAAGTCGGTACACAGTTTGTATATGATAATGCAAACTGGGAAGTCGTTCTCGTCAATAGTAATGTTCTCTCTCTCAAAAAGCTTGAAAGCGAGAATGGCATGGATAGCCTTATCATAGAGGATTGGCAGAATACTATTAAGCGCAGCGAGATAGAATTTATTGAAGAAAAAAGTTCCATTGCTAAGATTAGCAATAGCGGCAGAAAAACACTGATTATCAATGCGTTTGGCGGTCCCGGTGCAGGAAAATCTACTGCTTGTTTGCATATAACATCGGAATTAAAAAAGAGAGGTTACATAGCTGAATATGTTTCTGAATATGCAAAAGACCTCGTATGGGACAAAAACTTTGATATGCTTGATGGAAGTGAAGAACACCAAAAAATGATTTTAGCTGAACAAAAAAAACGTATTGACAGACTTGTGGGACAAGTTGATTTTGTCGTTACTGATTCCCCGCTTCTTCATAATAGCATTTATGTAAAATCAGATAATAAAGATAATTACACTGAAAATCTTTTTAAATTATTTAATCAATATAATAATTTTAATGTTGAAGTTATTAGGGATTATAATAACTTTGAACAAGAGGGCAGAATACACAATCTTGAACAATCCCAAAAAGCAGATAGTGATATAAGGACTATGCTTGATAGTCATAACATCTACTATGGAACTTATTCACACAGCCGACTTGATACAATCACCAATAATACAATCACCACATTTAACAAACTTCCAGATACACCCTCCGTTGCTCCTGATATGCCAGATGAATTATCTTTAAATTCCCCACTGGGGAATAACGCTCTGCACATTGAAACACCAGAATCAAGCATTGAGGGATATAATCTTAAAAATATTTCAGACTTCGTGCATGATTTTAGCACAGACGGAAATCTGAGAAAAGAAACTTATACTGCTGTCGCTGAAAATGTTGACATATCCCTCAGCATAGGTGAAAAAGACAGCTTTGAAATTTATCAGCTCAAAGACGGTGACGAGTATCGGGATAAGCGTTTTGTCGCCATATCTGCACTGAATGGCAAGCCCAATTTTTCTGACTATAATCTTGTCTATTCAGGTAATCTTTCCGAATTAAATATTGCAGCAGAAAACAGCAATGATATTCTTGAAAATATTTTCTCCAAATTCAATATGGAACGTCCCGAAGATTTTAAGGGACATAGCCTTTCAATCAGTGATGTTATTGTGCTGCATAGGAATAGTGAAGATACCGCACACTATGTTGATACAACGGGCTATGTTGATATACCTGAATTTATCAAGGAACGAGACTTAGCACCCATAGATAAGCAGCCTGAAAAAGAAAATACTCCTGTCGAGAACAATGTTATAGAGCAAAGTAACATACATTTTGGTTTGCTTGGGAACGGTATCACTTGCTATGATATAAGCAAGATGGACAGGGAAAATAATGATCATCTTACTGTTGCGCACATTTCGGAAGAGGGAATTGTACGCTATTATGTTGATGATCTCTCTGAAAGCGACAAGAAACAGATTGAATCGCACGCAGCTATGCAAAAAAAGAAGTTTACAGAAGAATGGGACAAGTTGCCACCCGAAAGAAAGTATGTGATAATTTATGAAAAGATTTACAGTACAGGCACAAAAGAGCAAATCAGATTTTTTGATTCCGACTATATTCCGAATATTGCTGACAAGGTACAAAAATATGAACGTAGCATTATATTCAAAGACGAGGGCTTCCCTACTGAAAAAACTCATAATGATCTTATGAATAGAGCATTTTTACTTATAAACGAATATAGCGAAATGGAATTTGAGTCTTCGGCAAATTTCTCCAATCTTGCCCACGTTAACCTTGCTTATACTACTCACGAAGTTACGGAAGCACCTATTGAAGTATACGCCGATCTTGTAACTTTTTGCCTTGTAACAGAGTATGACGGTAAGGTTATAGAAAAAGAAACCTTCTCCTCTCTTGAAGAAATGTGCGGACGTTTAGGAAATTTGGAATTTGACGAACTTATAGCTATTGACGATACCGTGGCTGAACTTTCAAAAGGAACGCCATTGAAAACCGTCACCAACGAATACAACAGTTACCTTATTGTTCAAGACGTTGTTTATGCTCTCCAGGAAATACTGGACATGACTCCTGAAAATTACGATTGGAATAATTACGTAGAATCTTTTAAAAAGGTACTGGATTGTAATATCAATACTGGCGTTGCCATGCCATTATATAAGTCTCGCGCAGAAAGAATTTTGCAGGCGGCGGCAAATGGCGAAGAAATCCAGAGAGATGAGGTTCATAATGCAATTACAGATTTGGAATATGTATTACAGAATTCCATTATGCTGGAAAATCCCGAAGATACTATTGAACAAATATCTTTCTTTGGCGGCACACCCAATAGAGTATCATCGGACGAAATTCATTATACTTCCTCCGCTGCTATATCTCCTCAAATTGATAATTCCCCAGTGGGGAATCCGCAGGAAAATACCGCTGAAAAGAAAATTACTGCTGATTTTACAATCACAGATGAAAATTATGGTGCAGAGGGCGGAGCAAAAACACGTTTTAGAAATAATGTTGAAGCAATAAAGCTGCTTAAAACTATAGAAAGTGAAAATCGGGCTGCTACACCAGACGAACAGAAAATTTTGTCAAAATACGTTGGGTGGGGTGGTATTCCACAAGCCTTTGACAGCCGCAAGACGGACTGGAACAACGAATATACCGAGCTGAAAAATCTTCTCTCCTTTGATGAATATGCAGCCGCCAGAGCTTCTACCCTCAATGCACATTACACAACACCCACAGTAATCAATGCTGTCTATTCAGCTCTTGATAATATGGGATTTTCAGGCGGCAAAATCATTGAGCCTGCTATGGGTATCGGTAACTTCTTCGGTGCAATGCCTGAAAATATGCGTAATAATTCCGATCTGTACGGCGTGGAACTGGACAGCATTACAGGACGTATTGCACAGCAGCTTTATCAATCAGCAAACATTCAGATAACAGGGTATGAAAAAACAGAATTCAGCAATGATAGCTTTGATATTGCAGTCGGGAACGTCCCTTTTGGAAGCTACAAGGTAAACGATAAAGATTATAATAAACAGAATATGTTCATTCACGACTACTTTTTCTCCAAAACTCTTGATAAAGTCCGTCCGGGAGGAATAGTTGCTTTTGTAACGTCTAAAGGCACTCTGGATAAAGAAAATCCTGATGTGCGGAAGTATCTTGCTGAACGTGCGGAGCTGTTAGGAGCAATCAGACTTCCAAACAATGCGTTTAGAGCAAACGCAGGGACAGAAGTTACAAGCGATATTATTTTCCTGCAAAAGCGTGAGCGTCCCATAAGCATTGAGGAAAATCCTCCCGAATGGGTTTACAAGGATATGCTTGATAACGGTATTGCTGTAAACAAATATTTTGCCGATCATCCTGAAATGATCCTTGGTAAAATGGTTGAGGGCAACAAGCTGTATGGAAATCAGACGGACGCTTCTATGTGTATTCCTATTGAGGGTTCAGACCTTAAAGAACAGCTTGCAGCAGCCATTAAAAATATTACAGGCACATACAAGGAAGCTGAAAAAGAAAAAACGGTATACGAAGATTCAAATAGTATTCCTTGTCCTCCTGATTCTCCTAAGTTCAGCTTTATCGTACAAGATGATATTCTGTACTACAGAAAAGCAGAAAGAACAATGACAAAAGTAGAAGCTTCCGACAATAATATTAACAGAATTAAAGCAATGGTGCAGCTCCGTGATAGTGTACATAATCTGCTTGAATTACAGCTTAATAATGTTGACGGAACACTCGAAGCTGATATTATATCTGCACAAAAGGAACTTAATTCTCAATATGATAATTTTTCGGAGAAATACGGACTTGTCAGCAGTAATGAAAACAAGAGGCTGTTTAATGACGACAGCAGCTATCACCTTATCAAATCCCTTGAAAAGATTGACAGTGATGGAAAGTTTATCGGCAAGGCAGATATTTTCAGCAAAAAGACTGTAAATCCGAAAATTGTTGTTGACCATTGTGATAACGCCAGTGACGCACTTATTCTGTCTCTTTCCGAGAAAATGTGCGTAAACCTTGAATATATGTCGATTCTTACCGGAAAGACAGAAGAAGAACTTATTTTTGAGCTTGGAAATAAGATATACCAGAATCCCCAGAAAGATATGCGGTGGGAAAGTGCAGACGAATATTTGACAGGAAATATTCGTGCGAAGCTTGCCGCAGCAGAAGCGGCAGGAATAGAACGAAATGCCGAAGCATTGAGGGCTGTTATTCCTCAGCGTATCGAAGCAGCGGATATTGCTGTAAAGCTTGGTTCTGCATGGGTTGACCCACAGTATATAAGACAGTTTATAATTGAAACATTAAAGCCTGATTTCTTCACAGAAAAAGCTATTAATGTTACATACAGCGAAGTCACAGATAAGTGGAAAGTGGAGGGTTGGCAGAAAAGCTATAATAATACTCTTTCTACTGAAACCTACGGTACAGCGGATATGAATGCCTACCAAATCATTGAAGCTACACTCAACATGAAGAAAGTGGAGATTAGAGAGCGAGTAAAAGACGAACAAGGTAACTTCATTCGTGATGACAAAGGTAAATACATTCTTCAAACAAATCAAGAAAAGACTATGATTGTTCAGGCAAAGCAGGATGAGCTGAAAAGAAAATTTCAAGAGTGGATTTTTGCCGACCCTGACCGCCGTGAAAAGCTTGTAACATTATACAATGAAAAATTCAACAGTACACGTTTGCGTGAGTATGACGGTTCTAACCTACATTTTGTGGGAATGAACTCAGCTATTACGCTTAGTGAACATCAAAAAAATGCCATTGCACGAGATTTATACAGTAATGGAAATACGCTGCTTGCACATGAGGTGGGGGCAGGCAAGACCTTTGAAATGATAGCGATAGCTATGGAGGGAAAACGTCTGGGACTGCATAGCAAGTCTTTGATTACCGCTCCAAATGCTCTTACTGAACAGTGGGGAGAAGCTTTCAGAACACTATATCCAAATGCAAATGTGCTTGTTGCAACAGAAAAGGATTTTCAAACGGAAAACCGTCGTGATCTATTTGCAAAAATAGCAACAGGAGATTGGGACGCAGTTATCATCGGTCATTCACAATTTGACATGATACATCTGAGCAAGGAACGTGAGCTTGAAGTGCTGTACAGCGAGGTGGAAAAGCTTGAATCTGCTCTTAACGAAATGACAGATGAAAATGGAAAAAAGAGTTTTTCTGTTAAACAAGTTGAAAAAGCTATCAAATCCTATGAAAATAAGATTGAAACGCTTCTCAGCAAAACGCCCGAAGATGATATGCTTTGCTTTGAAAAATTGGGCGTTGATAAGATATTTGTTGACGAATCACAGAATTATAAGAATCTTGATACTCCGTCCAAAATGCAGAATGTGGCTGGACTTGGCAGCGGTGGTGCAGGAAAGTCTATGCAGCTTCTTATGAAATGTAAATATCTTGATGAGATCACAGGCGGCAAGGGCATAGTTTTCGCAAGCGGAACTCCTATCTCTAATTCTATGGCTGAGATGTATACCTTAATGCGCTATCTGCAAGCGGACAAGCTTCAGGAACTGGGTATAAACAGCTTTGACCAATGGGCTTCTGTTTTCGGCGAAACCACAACATCAATGGAGCTTTCCCCCGAAGGGAATGGAAAATATCAGTCTAAAACACGTTTTGCAAAATTTCAGAATTTGCCCGAACTTATGAACATTTTTAAGGAATGTGCCGATATAAAAACAGCGGCTTCCCTGAATCTCGACAGACCTGATTTTGAAATGCACAATGTAAATGTTCCTGCTACACGCCTTCAGGCACAAATGATAAAGGGCTTGGGAGAACGTGCAAAGGCGATTCGTTCAGGCAAGGTTGAGCCGACAGAGGATAATATGTGCAAGCTGACTGTTGACGGACGGAAAATTGGTCTTGACCAACGCTGCATGAATCCCGATTTGCCCGATGACCCTAATTCAAAGGTGAACGTCTGCATAAATAATGTTTTTGATATTTGGCAGAGAACAGCGGAGCAAAAAGGCACACAGCTTATTTTCTGTGACCTTGCAACTCCGCAGCCGTCACTGAACGAAAACAGCTACAAGCTTTATCGCAAGGACACAGATGGAAGCTATAACAGTGTCTATACTGCAAAATTAGGTAAAAAGGATACCGCTGAAAAAATCCTGAAACGCTTCAACAGCAGTAAGCCACCAAAGAATTTTAAAGCGGGCGGAGCTTATGACGAAGATGTAATTGTACTTCAAAATGTCAATTATGATGACGGAATGGCGTATAACAAAGCTTTTATAGTTGAAAATGGCAATCTTAAAGAATTATCCGCAGGAGAAAAAACGTGGGAGCAGCTTCCTATTTCTCCAGCAGAACCTTTTGATTCACAGCGACGTTTTTGCGTGTATGACGATATTAAGCAGAAATTAGTTGAAAAGGGTGTCCCTGAAAAGGAAATAGCGTTTATTCACGAAGTGGACAAGGCAGAGGACAAGCAGAAGCTTTTCGACAAAATGAATAAGGGCGAAATCCGAGTTATGATCGGGAGTACGACAAAATGTGGAGCAGGGATGAACGCACAGCAGCGAATGATAGCTTTGCACGATCTGGACGCACCTATGCGCCCGTCAGACATGGAGCAGCGACATGGAAGAATTATTCGTCAGGGTAATGAAAACAGCAAGGTTGATATTTACCGTTACACTACGGACAAGACCTTTGACGCATATTTATATCAGATGTTGGAGAATAAGCAGAAATTTATTTCTCAGATTATGACGGATAAATCCCCTGTGCGTTCCTGCGAAGATGTGGACGAAATCGCTCTCGATTATGCAGAGGTCAAAGCTCTTTGCGCCGGAAATCCTCTTATCAAGGAGAAAATTGACCTTGAAACAGATATAACAAAGCTGAACGTGCTTAAATCATCATTTCTTTCTCAAAAATATTCGTTAGAGGACAAGGCATATAAGACACTTCCAGAGTGGCAGAGAATCGCTGAACTTCGTATTCAAGCACTTAAAATGGATATTGATAGTGTAAACAACATACAGCCGCTTACAGACAAGGACGGAAAGAACTATTATCCTGTTACCGTCAACGGAGCTGAATATCACGACAAGGAGCAAGCGGGAGAAGCAATAAGACAAGCTATACTGAAAAGCGGCGATATTCTGGAGGGAAAAGAACGTGTCATTGGCTCTTACAGAGGCTTTGAAATGTCGGCATTTATAGATAACCTTAACAAAGTTGTCAAGGTAAACCTTAAAGGGGAGGTAAGCCATTACGGTGAGATCAACATGAATAAGGACGTAAAAGCCAGCGGCAACATTATCCGTCTCGACAATATCATTAATGGCATTGAACCGGAGCTGATACGACAGGAAGAACGCTTGCAGTCTATAAAAGCTGATATTGAAGAAGCAAAGATAGCAGCAGAAGCCGTTTTTCCACATGAACAGGAGCTTAATACGAAAGAAACACGTCTTGCTGAGGTCAATGTATTGCTTTCTTCCTCTGATGTTTCCGTAAAAAATAACGTACAGGAGCTTTATGCCGCACTTGTTGAGATATGTCCTGAACTGGAAAATTACCATGATGTATACTGCAAATATGAAGTAGGAAAAGATAGCGGGATAGAACCGTTATGCGTTGAAAAGCATGGTGATATTGTTTTTATAGCGCACACCTATGTACAGAACGGAAAATTGATGTACGATCCTGCTATCGAATTTGAATTTGATACAGATACAAAATCCGCAAAGGCTATTTCATATGAAATGAGCGGCATGGGTATTTATACTACTTTCAGTGACGGCAACAATTTAGAAGAAAGAGAGGACGTTGAAAGCCTGTTCCTTGATACTATGTCGGAGAATATCAGGACGTACAATTATGAAAGGATAGCACTTGATGTTTCAAGTCCTGATGAGCCTGAAAAGGAAATAGTAACAAACGGCGCGAGATAATTCCCCACTGGGGAAGCAGTAAATGGAGCGATAATATCGCTCCATTTGTTTTTTCCATAGGCAAATTACGATACCATGTTGACATAAAAAAAACTAAGTGATATAATATAGTCAATAAAAAATAATAGGAGGATTATAATGATTACCCAAACTCGGAGAGATTTTATTTCTAATCGTTTATGGTTTCAACACGTTATACCTGATAATGTGATTTTATGTGGTGTATCTGCTCTTGAATATTTGGAAATGTTTACAGGATATTTTGATGAAAAGATAATTGACGTTTATGCAAAAGAAAAGGGAGAATACGAAAACATAAATTATAATATTGTTGATAATTTTGATAATATTAATTATACAAGATATGAAAACATACTTTGTACTACATTCGAGCAAACAGTAAATGATATGTTATTAAATTTTAATGATACAGATGAAATGGCACTTACAGAAGCACTTGGCAATTATTATTTTTCCCATAATGAAAGTTTTAACGGATTAAATATATATCCTGAAAACAAGAATGCTTTTGAATATATAAAACCATTGGCTGCTCAATATTATTGTGGAGGTTAAAATGACTGAACAGGAAAAATTAATGTATGAATTGATGGGTAAATTATCATCATCTGATGTGCCGCTTATTTTTAAGGGTGGTCTAATCACAAAGCTTATTTTAGAAGAAAATAATTTTAACGATGTTCAAAGAACAACTATTGATATTGATGCTGATTGGATAGATACTCCGCCCGCAATGGATAAGCTGGTTTCTATTATTAACAGTGCATTAGGAGAATTACAAAATCAATATATTGCAACGCAGTATAGAGAATATGGCGAAAAAAGGTCAGCGGGTATAAATCTATTAGATAAATCAAGCGGAACAAAAGTTGTATCATTAGATATTGAAATGAAGCCTACAATCGGAAGTACAACATACTACTTCGGAGAAATTAGTATAAATGGAGTTTTGCCTAATGAAATACTTGCTGACAAAATACACGTTGCTTCAAGTGATCTGGTGTATAAATATCGAGTAAAGGATTTAATTGATATTTATTCACTTTCACATTGCGTGGATATAAATGTTAAAGAAATATGTGATATTTGTAGTAGCAGAGAAAAGGAAATTTATTCATTTGATGGTTTTTTTAATAAAAAATCTAATGTTGAACACGCTTATAATAAACTTGGTCGTATAGAGGGAAAACCAGATTTTGCTGTTATCTATGAATATTTGAGCGTGTTTTTTAAACCTTTTGCTGAAAAAAAATTGTTAGAAGAAATATGGAATCCGAAAGCGATTTTATGGCAGACTATAACTCCTGAAAAAAAAAATAATTTGAATTCCGAGCAAACAGCTTTTATAAACGTATCACAAGAAATGCGGGATTGGTCTGAAAAAGTAGAAATTGTTGCTAAAAAACGAGAAAATTTGCAGGAAAAAAATAAAAATAACTCTACGAGGTAAAAATTCCCTACTGGGGAATAAAAAGCGGAACAAGCCGAAAGTTCCGCTTTTTATTTTGAAATGGAGTTACATATTTTGCAAAAGTTTGTCACAAATTAAAAAGTTAATACAAAATCTATTAAAATTTAACAAACAGTGAAATAAGTTGTGTTAAAATGTAAAAAATGTTATTTCTTATTGACAATAGTAGTAGTGCTATGCTATACTGTCAACAGTATTTGCTTGCTTGACAGAATAGGAGGTACATATGCAATACAACACTAAAAACTCCAACAAAGCGACAGCTCTTTACGCAAGGTTCTCACGGAACGATTCTGATGATGAAAGCAATAGCATAGCTAATCAACGAAAAGTCCTTCAAGATTACGCAAAAGAAAAGGGTTTTACACGCATACGGTTCTATGCAGATGATGGAATAAGCGGCACAACCTTTGACCGTCCTGACTTCCAGAGACTGCTTAATGACATTGAAAATGGAGAGATAGAAACGGTTATAGTAAAGGATTTATCCCGATTTGGCAGACTAAGTTCAATGGTAGGCTACTATACTGATTTTTATTTTCCGCAAAATTCTATACGGTTCATTGCTGTATTTGATGATGTTGATAGCGAAAAAGGAGACAACGAATTTGCGCCGTTCAAAAATATTTTTAATGAATGGTATGCCCGTGATACGAGCCGTAAGGTTCGTGAGATCATGAAAAACAAGGGTGAAAGCGGTGGTATTCTTTGTACAAAGCCTATTTACGGTTACAAAAAAGACCCCGATAATAAAAACCATTGGCTGATCGACGAGGAAGCAGCGGAGGTTGTACGCTTAATTTTCAATTATTGCACAGAAGAAAATTTAGGTACAGCGCAGATTGCAAAAGTATTACGCAAAGATAATATTCCAACTCCCTATGAATATCTCAGAAAGACTACGGATTGGGCAAAAAAAACAAAGGACAAGCCTTCCTTTTGGGAACTACAAACAGTTCGTAATATATTACGAAATCAAGCGTACTGCGGCGATATAATCAATTTTAAAACATACCGTAAATCTTACAAGGAACATAAAATTTATAAAAATGCACCTGAAAATTATCGCATATTCAAAGGTGTAAACGATTCTATAATTTCCGAAGAACAATTCAAAAAAGCGCAGGAAATCTTAGACAGAAATCGCCGTGTTCCTACTGAAAGAAAGCCGGATTTATTTCAAGGTTTTTTGTATTGCGCAGATTGTGGTAAACGATTATCGGTACGCAGACAGAAGAATTTTGAATTATATGTGTGCAATACATACGGAAGAAATTCAGCAGCTTGTACATCACATTACATTAGACAAGATGTTCTTTCAGATTTTGTTTTGCGTCAAATTCGCAAATTGCTCTATAAGGCAAAAAACTTTCCTGATGAATTTATCCAAAGCCTTCAAGAGTATTTGGATATAAAAAGTGAAAAAAATATAAAGGAGGCAAAGAAAGATTTAAAAAAACTGCAAAACAGAAAAAGTGAGCTTGACAAAATAATATCCAAACTATACGAAGATAGAGTATTGGAGAAAATATCGGAAGAACGATATTTAACAATGGTTACGGAATTTGAAAAGGAACAAAAAGCGGTAATTTGCAAAATTGAGTATTATCAAGCAGAGCTTTGTTCCAACCAAAAACATTCTAATGTAATCAATAAATTTGTCGCAGCAGTAAGCAAATATGACGATATTACCGAGCTAAATCAATATGTGCTTCTTGATTTGGTTGATAAGATTGTCATAAAGCAGAAAAAAGACGAAAAGGATTATGACGAAATTATTAAAATTCACTTCAAAGAAATAGGGGATATTTTTTTTAAGGATTGAGTTATCTAAATGAACGCTACCGAGGGCGCACTTATACAAACTCTGGCGAGTTTGTCGTGCGTGGGGGATTTCATCCCCTCAACCCCTGATGTTTTGCTAACGCAAAACATGAATTTGCATTTGATATGCAAATTCGCAATGCCGACATGATCGGCATTTTAAGCACCACAACTTAACGAGAGTGGTGCTTCTTCGGAGGCTTGTCCTGATTTTGTTCAGGGACAATTTTCTCCTTCTTTGCCCGAAGCTGATTAAAAATATCATCAACACATTCCATATCACGTTTGGCAAGGAACATTAATTGCCTGCCATCCTTATGGTTTTTAATAGTGTGCAAAATATTTTTATCATTCAGCAATGAAATGAATTGCTCCGGATCAGAAATGCAATCCATGTCTACTGCAAAAGTATCAGCTAGAGAGCAATCAAGTTCAGTTTCAATAACTGCTTTTTTAACATGGCGACGTTCATCCTGAATTTTTTCTGATTCCAGATCAAGCTGTTTAATTTCCGCTTCTGCATTAGCAAGAACTACTTTTCTGTTATTACTGCCCTTGTCAGTACAATAACCTTTTTTCTCAATAGCACACGCTGCCGCCCCA
>JAFLUH010000059.1 GCA_022508895.1 Oscillospiraceae bacterium | reverse complement strand
AGTTGTTTTCCTCGCCTGCTTCCTCCACTATCTCGATGTTTGCGCCGTCGTAGGTGCCGAGTGTAACTGCGCCGTTGAGCATAAGCTTCATGTTGCCGGTGCCTGAGGCTTCGGTGCCCGCCATGGATATCTGCTCGGAAACGTCGGCGGCGGGAGCTAAAAGCTCGGCGTAGCTTACACGGTAGTTCTTGACGAATACCACTTTAAGCAGGTCCTTGGTGTCGGGGTCGGAGGAGACCAGCTTGCCTATCTCGTTGATGTATTTGATTATGCCTTTGGCTCTGGCGTAGCCGGGGGCGGACTTTGCGCCGAAAATGAAGGTGGTGGGGTGGAAGTGCTTGATGGAGCCGTCCTTTATGCCGAAGTAAATATACAAAATGCTGAAGGCGTTCAGGAGCTGGCGCTTGTACTCGTGGAGGCGCTTTATCTGCACGTCGAAAATGCTGTTTACGTCTATCTCCACGCCCTCGGTCTTTTTGATGTAGTCGGCAAGCTGCTGCTTTTTCTGCTGCTTGATGTCCATGAACTGCTTGATGACGGGACCGTCGTCGGAGTATTTGGAAAGGTCTTTCAGCTTGTCAAGGTCGGTGAGCCAGTCGTCGCTGCCCAAAAGCTTGGTGGCAAGGGCGGAAAGCTCCTTGTTGCAAAGTCCTATCCAGCGGCGGGGGGTTATGCCGTTGGTCTCGTTGAGGAATTTTTCTGGGTAGAGCTTATACCAGTCCTTCAGAACGTCGTTTTTCAGTATCTCGGTGTGTATCGCCGCTACGCCGTTTACCCTGGTGGAGCAGTACACCGCCATTTTTGCCATGTGTACCACGCCGTCGGATATCATTTTCAGGTCGTATATCTTTTCCTTGGGAGTTTCAAGACGGTACATATCGCCGATGAAGGCCTCGTTTATCTGGAGTATCACCTCGTAGATGCGGGGGAGTATCTGCTGCATTATGTCAATTCCCCACTTCTCGAGAGCCTCCGCCATTACGGTGTGGTTGGTGTAGTTGAAGGTCTTTCTGGCAATTTCAAGTGCGTCGTCAAACGACATTCCCTCCTCGTCAATAAGGATACGGATAAGCTCGGGAATGGTGATGACGGGGTGGGTGTCGTTGAGCTGGACGGATACCTTTTCGTATATCTTTTCGATGGGGGCGCCTGTGGCTTTGTACTTCTTTACTATGTCACGGATAGAGGCGGCGGAGAAGAAGTATTCCTGTCTCAGACGGAGTATCTTGCCTTCCCTTGTGTCGTCGTTGGGGTAGAGGACGCGGGAAATGTCCTCGGCGGCACGCTGCTCAGAGCAGGCTTCGTTGTAGCGCTGCTGATTGAACAGGTCGAAGTTGAAGGTGGACAGGGGCTCTGCCTGCCAGAGGCGCAGGGTGCCTATGTTATCGGTCTTGTAGCCGATAACGGGCATATCGTAGGGGACTGCAAGCACCTTCATGTCGCCGTACTCTATCTCTATGCTGTCGGCGTTTATGCGGCGGCTCCACGGGTCGCCGTACTTTGTCCAGTCGTCGGCTTCTTCGCACTGGAAGCCGTCCTTGAAGTCCTGCTTGAACAGACCGTATTTGTAGCGGATACCGTAGCCGTCCAATGGTAAATCAAGAGTGGCGGCGCTGTCAAGGAAGCAGGCGGCAAGTCTGCCTAAGCCGCCGTTGCCGAGGGCTGCGTCCTCGATGTCCTCCAAGTCGCAGAGGCTTACGCCGCACTTTGAAAGCGCCTCCTCTACCTCCTCCTCTATGCCTAAGCACATGAGGTTGTTGTAGATGGCTCTGCCTACAAGAAACTCCATGGAGAAGTAGCAGGCTCTGCGGGCGTTGAGGTGGGCTGCCTTGCTGTCCTTCCACTGAGGCATGATGGCAGTCATCACGGCTCTGGACACGGCGTCGTGAAGCTGAGGGGGAGTGGCTTTGTCGGGGGTTACGTCGTATTCCTCCTCTAAAAGTGATTTGAACTCGGTCAGAAATTTTTTCTTGTCAAACATGAGATTACCTCCGTATTTGTATAAAAATATGAAATTGCTTTTGTAATTGTATTCATATAGTATATCACCAAAGGAAATTTCTTGCAAGTCGGGAACTGCAAAATCGTAATTTTTGACATAACGGTAATACTTTTAAGAGTAATTTTCTACAAACCGCTCTTAAAATATCATCAGAATTTTGGACAAGCATATTGTTTTTATAATAAATATTTGATATAATTACAACTGTGTGGACAAAACGATCGGAAAAGGAAATAATATGGATTTAGTTTTGATGCTGATCACCTTTGTGGGTGGTCTGGCTATGTTCCTGTACGGCATGAACGTTATGGGCGGCGGACTGGAAAAGCTGTCCGGCGGCAAGCTGGAGCACGTTCTGGAAAAGCTCACAAGCAATAAGATAAAGGGCGTGCTGCTGGGGCTGGTGGTCACCGCCGTGGTGCAGTCATCGTCGGCTACCACCGTTATGGTGGTGGGCTTCGTCAACTCCGGCATAATGCAGCTGGGGCAGGCGGCAACCGTTATGATGGGCGCTAACATAGGCACCACCGTTACGGCGTGGATACTGTCACTGTCGGGTATTCAGGGCGACAATATCTTTTTGCAGCTGCTGAAGCCTACGTCCTTTGCGCCCGTGCTGGCAATAATCGGCGTGGTCATGTTCAGCTTTATCAAAAAGGGCAAAAAACAGGATATAGGGCTGATACTCATCGGCTTTGCTTTGCTCATGATAGGCATGAGCACCATGTCCTCGTCGCTGGAGCCGCTGGCGGAGGTGCCTGAGTTCGCCAATATCCTTGTGATGTTCTCCAATCCCATATTGGGCGTGCTTGTGGGAGCGGTCATGACTGCCATCATGCAGAGCTCGTCGGCTACGGTGGGTATTTTGCAGGCGCTGTCCTCTACCGGGTCACTGCCCTTCGGGAGCGCCGTACCTATTATAATGGGGCAGAATATCGGTTCCTGCGTCACTACGCTGCTGTCCAGCGTGGGGGCTAACAAAAATGCAAAGAGAGCGGCTTTTCTGCGGCTTTATGCTATTCTGATAGGTACCGTGGTGTTCCTTATTCTGTATTACTCGCTGGACGCTATATTCCACTTCAGCTTTACAAGCGGGTCCGCTACCGTGTTCAGTATCGCTATGGTGCATACCGTGTTCAACGTGTTCACCACCGTTATACTGCTGCCCTTTACCAAGGGGCTTGAAAAGCTGGCTAAGCTTACCATCAGAGAGGGTAAAACGCCGGGAGACGCCGATTTCCTACTGCTGGACGAAAGATTTTTAGCTACTCCCGCTTTTGCGCTGGATCAGTGCAGAACCGTTTCAATAAAGATGGCGGAGCTTACCAAGATAACGCTGTTCGACGCTCTGGATCAGTTCAAGGGCTACAGCGAAGAAGCGGCGGCGGAGATAATCGCCAACGAAAATAAGGTGGACGAGTATGAGGACAAGTTAGGTAATTATCTGATGAAGCTCAGCTCCACCAATATCAACGACAGGAACGGTCAGTTCATCTCGGTGCTGCAGCACTGTATCGGGGATATCGAGCGTATCTGCGACAGAGCGGTGAATACACTTGAGGCGGCGGAGGAGCTCAACCGAAAGGGACTGGAATTTTCGGAAAAGGCGCTGGAGGAGCTGAATATATATATTTCGGCCGTCAGGGAGATAGTGGAGCTTTCCTTTTCGGCGTATGAGACGGCGGATATCACAAAGGCAAAGACGGTGGAGCCGCTGGAGGAGGTTATCGACAATCTGAGAAATCAGATGAAAAAGCACCATATCAAGCGGCTGCGTAAGGGCAAGTGCAGTATCGAAAGCGGGTTCATCATGTCGGAGCTGCTGAATAACCTCGAAAGAATTGCCGATCACTGCTCAAATATCGCACTTTGTATCATTCAGATAAGAGAGGGGACGCTGGACGCTCACGAATATATCAATGAGCTGAGAAGGGCGGAGGATTCCTTCTTTCTGGAGCAGGTCACGGGATTTACACGGAAGTATGCGCTGCCTAAAAAGGTCAAGGAATAATATTAAAGCAGAGTGGGTCACTCTGCTTTTTCGTTTTCCATTATTTCAAGCATCAGCTTTGCGCCTGTGTGAAAACCCTTTGCAAATATGCGGAAGTTTTCTGTGTCGTAAAGCTCCATGCGAAGCTCGCCTATTTTTTGGTAAAGCTCCTTTCCCTCATCGGTAAGCAGGAAGAAAAGCTTTTTTTCGGTTTCGTCCGCTGCGTCAAGCAAGTCGTTGTATCGAGAAGTCGGAGGCTTTTTTATTTCGGCGGGGCGGAGGGTTCCGTGCCAAAGCTGTTCTAAAATTGTCATTGTATGTTCTCCTTTTTTGTGCTGATAATATTCTAACACAAAAATGTGTTGATTGCAACACAAAATTGTGTTGCAATGCTATATTTATTAAAAACGCACAAATAAGGGAATATAAAATGAAAAAAGAATATATAGAGGTAAACAGGCTGGCTGACCTTAGAAAAGACTTGGACCTGTCTCAGGCGGAGCTGGCAAAGCAGTTAGGCTACTACACAACGACATACGCAAGGTGGGAGCACAATCCTATGCAGGTTAAATTGCAGGATCTGATAAATCTTGCGGAATATCACAACGTTTCTTTGGACTATCTTGCCGGCTTGACGAATGACAAAAGTAAAAAATGGTAAAAAATCCTGCGGCATATACCGCAGGATACTTTTATAATACTATCTCGTCGCCTTCCCGCAGCCCACCTAAAATCATTGTGTAGCCGTTGACTGTGGCTCCCGTGATGACAGGCATCTGAAGCCTCTGACCGTTTTCGTAAAGGTAAACATAGGTCGTGTCACGTTTCTTTACGGCACTTGAGGGAACGCAGAGGACGTTGTTTAACTGCTGGGTGGTCACCGCTACCGTTGCCCAGCCCGCTATCACCGCATTGGGCGTTTCTTCAAGCAGGGCGCTCAGCACCTCCGGCTCGAAGCCGATTATGGCGTATTTGCTGCTGTCGGCAGAGGTGGGACCGCCGGGTGTACCGCCGCCGCCCCAGCCCAAGTGCTGCACAGCGTAGCTGTCGCCGTATTTGTAGGCGGTGCTGACGGGTATGCTCACAACGGTACCCTCATAGGCGGAGCCTGTAAGGGTCACGCTGACCTTGCCGCCAAGCCGGAAGGGATTGGGAGAGGACTTGGCGTCGTATGCAAGATAGACGTAAATGTCGTCGGGATAGGCTACCGAGCATATATATGTGCCGGCGGAAAGCTCGGTCCCGGGGTCTAACATTCGCACTACGTCGGTCACTATGCAGTCGTAGGGAGCGGTTATGGTGTAGCAGTCTATCTCGTATTGAACAGCGTTCAATGTCGCAAGCTCATACTCGTAGGTCAGGCGGTCAGCCTCGCTGCCTGTGGCAAGGTACCGCTCGTAGGCGGCTTGGGTGATTATGTCCTGCTCCAGATAAGTGTAGGTAAGGGCGGAGCTGTCTATCACCGCGATAACGTCCCCCTTCTTCAGCTCCTGATACTGGTTCACGTTGATGGAAATGAGATTGCCGTCACGGGCAGTGGAAAGAGCGTCGGAGAAGGCGTAGCCTATGCTGGCTGCGAGAGACTGGGAGGAGGTGAGGTCCATGCGCTTGACAGTGGCGGTGCTGAAAAACTGTTCGGGCTGGTAGATGGGTATTTGTATCTGGTCGTCTACCGCTCCACCGGCGTCACAGGCGGTCAGGGTCAGTATCAGCGTCGCTGCCAATGCGATTTTTAGTAGTTTTTTCATGGTAATACCCTTTATGTAATTGCCTTTTTGAAATGTGCGGCGGGCTGTTTTAAAAGGCTTGGGTGATATTTGAACGGTGTACAAATTCTCTCAGAATATCTTGTTCATCACTAAGCCGGTGGTCAGCTTGGGGTAGAAATAGGTGGATTTCTGGGGCATTTTCTCGCCTGCGGCGGCAACGTCTCTTATCTCGCTTACCCTTGTGGGGTTGAGAAGGAAGGCGCAGTTGGCACGCTGTCCGTCAACCGCGGCAAGGGCTTCGTCGGCGCTGCGGGTGTAGGTCAGGTTTATCTGGTGCGCCATGTTTTCCTTGTCGATGCCGAAAATGCGCTCCAATATGAGGGTGTGTAGTATGCTCACGTCAAGCTCACGCAGGGCTTTGCTTGCGTTCGGGATAAACTGCTCCATGACGCCGATGTCGTTCAGCTCAAGGAGGGTGTAGTTGTTGTCGCCGGTGAACAGGACGAAGGCTTTTCTGCCCTCGTTGTAGGCACGTTCAAGACCCTGCTCCCCTTTTTCACGGTTCAGATAGGGGGTCACGGTGAAGTATTCTCTGCATTTTTCGCAGACTGCGTTGTAATCAAAGCCAGACAGGTCACGGACTATGCGGTGAGTCGGGAATACCACCAAGCCGCTGTTCTCCATGTTTACCAGCATCATGGGAACGTAGTCGCTTGTGCCCGATTCGTCAAGATTGTCCTGAACGTATTTCTGATAATTCAGGGCTGTCTCGTAGCGGTGGTGTCCGTCGGCAATGTACAGCTTTTTGTCGGACATTTTTGCCGCAATCGCTGAGATGACCGACGGGTCGGATACGCACCAGAGCTTGTGGGTTACGTTGTCGCCGTCGGTAAATTCGCTGTCGGGAGCGCCCTGCGAGGCGGAGTTTATCAAATCGAATACCGAGCCGTCGCCGTCCATGTAAAGGGAGTATATCTGGCTGAAGTTGCAGCCGGTGGCTTTCATCAGATTAAAGCGGTCGCTTTTTGCCTTGGAGAGAGTCTCCTCGTGGGGGAGGATAACGCCGCTGCTGAAGGGCTCTAACTTTACAAGGGAGACGAAGCCTTTTACGCTGTGAGTGCTGCCAAGTGCGGAAAAGATCATTTCATAGATGTAGAGGCACTCCTGCTCGTCTCTGCGGAGAATATCCTGCTCAAGCCAGAAGCGGAGAGTTTCCGCCGCACCCTTGTAGGGCGCCATGTCCTCGCAGCCGTCAAAGGCGGGCAGCTCAAGGCGGACAAGGTTGTGCTGATCCTTGCGGATAAGCGCTTCGTGCTGCTCGGCGTTTATTATGTCGTAGGGCGGGCAGCAGAGGTTTCCTATGTCGCCTGCTTTTTCAGTGTAGCGCAAACCCTTGAATGCTTTGATCTCAGCCATAATTATCTCCTTTACTTGTCAAAAGTGATACTGCAGAACTCGCAGCCCGCAATTCAAATACACGGCAAAGCCGTACCGCAACTGTACACTGTGCACTATACACTGTAAACTGTCATCATGCCCCGCAGCATTTTTTGTATTTCTTGCCGCTTCCGCAGGGGCAGGGGTCGTTTCTGCCTACCTTCTGGTTGGCGGTCTTTTTCACGGTGGTCTTGGCGCCTGCGTTTTCGGCGTCGGGCTTCAGCACCTGTTCCCTTTGCATGGGAGGTCTTTGCTGCTGGACTTGCAGCTTTACTGCAAGTACCATTCTGACGGTGTCCTCACGGATAGAGGCTATCATCTCGTCGAACATTGCAAAGCCCTCGAAACGGTACTCAACAACGGGGTCACGCTGACCCATTGAGCGCAGGTAAATTCCCTTTCTCAGCTCGTCCATGGCATCAATGTGATCCATCCACTTGCTGTCCACGTTTTTCAGCAGGATTATGCGCTCGACCTCACGCATATCGGGGATAGCGGGGGCTCTTTCTCCCATCTCGGCAACGACCTTTTCCTTCAGGGCGGTTATCTCCTTTTCCTTAGCCTCGTACAGGAGCATTACACGCTCATGCAGGAAGCTCTCTATCTGCTCCTTGGTAAGGTCGGCTCTTTCCTCTGCGGTGTAGCGCAGGTCTTCGGGGGTGGTTATCACGCCCATCAGGGTGTCGCGGAGACCCTCGATGTTCCAGTCGTCGGGAATGTCGCCCTGACAGAACTGGTTGACGGTCTCGGTTACATAGTCGGTCATCATGGTGCGTATGCTGGAGCTTATGTCCTCGCCGTTGAGCACCTTTGCACGCTGAGAATATATGGTCGTTCTCTGCTGGGACATAACGTCGTCGAAGTCCAGTACGTTTTTGCGTATGGAGAAGTTCCTGCCCTCGATCTTTCTCTGGGAGGATTCGATGGTCTTGGTCAGCACCTTGTTCTCAATGGGCATATCCTCGTCGATCTTCAGCATCTCCATCATCGCCTGTATACGCTCGCCGCCGAATATGCGCATGAGGTCGTCCTCCAAGGAGAGGAAGAAGCAGCTTTCGCCGGGGTCGCCCTGACGGCCTGCACGGCCTCTCAGCTGGTTGTCGATACGGCGGGATTCGTGGCGCTCGGTGCCTAAGATGAACAGGCCGCCTGCCTGCTTTACCTCCTCGGCTTCGGGGGCTATCTCGGCTTTGTATTTGTCGTTCAGCTCCTTGAAGAGCTTTCTGGCGTTCAGTATTTCCTCGTTGTCGGTCTCGGAGAAGCCTGTCGCCTGATTGATAAGCTCCTCGTCTATCTCCATTTTGCGCATCTGGGCTTTTGCAAGGTATTCGGGGTTGCCGCCCAGCATGATGTCGGTACCTCTGCCTGCCATGTTGGTGGAGACGGTAACTGCTCCCTTTTTGCCTGCCTGCGCTACAATCTCGGCTTCACGCTCGTGGTTCTTGGCGTTCAGTACCTCGTGCTTTATTCCCGCTTTTTTCAGGAGCTTGGACAGAAGCTCGGATTTCTCGATGGATACCGTGCCTACAAGGACGGGCTGGCCTTTTTCGTGGCACTGCTTTATCTGCTCGATAACCGCCTTGAATTTGCCGTTTTCGGTCTTGTACACCTGATCCTGATGGTCGTCACGGATAACGGGCTTGTTGGTGGGTACCTCGATGACGTCCAGCTTGTAGATGCCTCTGAATTCGTCCTCCTCGGTGAGGGCGGTACCTGTCATGCCCGACAGCTTGTCGTAAAGACGGAAGAAGTTCTGGAAGGTTATGGTGGCAAGGGTCTTGCTCTCGTTCTTTACCTTTACCCCTTCCTTTGCCTCTATCGCCTGATGCAAGCCTTCGTTGAAGCGGCGTCCGAACATCAAGCGTCCCGTAAATTCGTCAACGATAACGATCTCGCCGTCTTTTACAACATAGTCCACGTCAACGTGCATTATGCCGTTGGCTTTTATGGCTTGGTTTATGTGGTGGAGCAGGGTCAGATTGTCGGAGTCCATCAGGTTCTCGATACCGAAGTGCTGCTCCGCCTTCTTTACGCCGCTGGGCAGCAGGGTGGCGGTCTTTGCCTTTTCGTCTATCAAATAGTCGCCGTCGTAGTCGTCCTGACTTTCCTTGGAGTCGGCTTCCACGACCTTGTAGCTTTTGAGAGTTTTGGCAAACTTGTCGGCTTTATCGTACAGCTCAGTGGATTTGTCGCCTCTGCCGGAGATTATCAGAGGGGTCCTCGCCTCGTCTATCAGGATAGAGTCCACCTCGTCCACGATGGCGAAGTTGTGCTCACGCTGCACCAAGTCCTGCTTCCTTACCACCATGTTGTCACGGAGATAGTCGAAGCCGAACTCGTTGTTGGTGCCGTAGGTTATGTCGCAGGCGTAGGACTGTCTGCGCTCGGCGTTGGTCTTTTCGTGGATTATAAGTCCCACCGACAGCCCGAGAAAGCGGTGTACCCTGCCTATCTGTTCGCTGTCACGCTTTGCCAGATAGTCGTTGACGGTAACTACGTGCACGCCCTTGCCTGTCAGGGCATTCAGATAAGACGGGAGGGCTGCAACGAAGGTCTTGCCTTCACCTGTTTTCATTTCGGCGATACGTCCCTGGTGAAGGACGATGCCGCCCAGTATCTGCACGGGATAGGGCTTGATGGCGATAACTCGCCACATCGCCTCACGGCAGACGGCAAATGCGTCGGGGAGAATGTCGTCAAGAGTCTCGCCCTTTGCAAGGCGCTCTTTCAGCAGGGCAGTCTGACCCTGCAGCTCTTTATCGCTCATGGCGGCGTACTTCGGCTCTAAGTCCAGCGTCGCCTGCTTCTTGCTCTCTATTTTCTTCAGCTCTTTTTCGGAGTAATTGCCGAAAATCTTGTCCATCAGACCCATGTTTTTTGTCTTTTCCTTTCTTTTGCGGTGGTTGCCCATGGGCAATACCACACAAAGACTGTGCGCAAGATGCGCAGTCAGATTTTTCGTCAGATTGTGCCAATTTGACACAGAAAGGCTTTTGCCTTTCAAGGAAAATTGGTGCAATATGGCGGAAAATATGCAAGCAGATTGCGTACAGCAGGATGCTGTCAGGCGTTCGCCCAAAGTGCGGCACGGATGCCGCACACACAAAGCGAATGCCGAACAGACTGCCGTCAGGCGGTCTTTGTGTGGTGTTGCCCATATATACTGTTTTATTATACACCTATTATTATGGATTGTCAATGTTCGTTCCCTTTTATACAGTCAAATTATTCATAAAAAATTGCATAATTTGAACATAATTCACAAAAAAAAAGATTTTAATTGACAAAAGGTGTACACAAGTGTATAATGATTATATAAAAGTGACATAAGGAGTCGAAAATGGCGATCTATAACGTAATGGAACAGATGGTGGCCAATAAGCTGGAGGAGCTGCTCCCTAAAAGCGACTGCTGCAGATGCGAGAAATGCACTGACGACATAAAAGCGATTGCGCTCAACAAGCTGCCGCCTAAGTATGTAAGCAGCGATACCGGCGAATTGTATACCCGTGTAAGGTCATCAATGGAGCAGCAGAATACCATGGATCTGAATTTCGCTATTTTAAGCGCTATCGAATTCGTTTCCTCACACCCTCACCACCCCGAATCGGAGAAGGTGACGTAAAAAAGTTATATAAGCCGCCTGCGGGCGGTTTTTTGTTTTTCTTTTGGAGGTATTATGATAAGGACGGTTTACAGTGAGCTTGGCGCCATCAGCTTTGAGCTGGAGCGCAAGCGGGTGAAGAATATCAATCTGCGGGTGAGAGCCGACGGGACTGTCCATGTTTCGGTGCCTTACCGTGTGTCTTATGCCGAGGCGGAGGAGTTTGTAAGGAGCAATTGCAGGTTTGTGTTTTCGGCTGTGGAGAGAGTAAGGAAGGAGCAGGAGGAAAACGGTGGGGAGAAGGTGTTTTTTCTGGGGGAGGAGGTTGAAGTAGAGGTCACCGTGGGAGATAAGGTCGGCGGGGCGCTGAAGGGAAAAAGACTGGTGCTGACGGTGAGGGAGGACAGTAAGGAGGAAAGGGCTGCGGCGCTGGATATGTGGCGCAGGGAGGAAAGCGAGAGGCTGTTCCCTGCCGTGTGTAAGGAAAAACGGGAAGCTTTCAGGCAGGCGGGGTACGATATTCCCTGCCCCAAGATATGCTATCGGAAAATGAAAAGCAGATGGGGGAGCTGTACGGCGGGCAAGGGGAAGATAACGCTGAATATTATGCTTATCGAGAAGCCGACGGTTTGCATAGAGTATGTGGCGGCGCATGAGCTGGCGCATTTTTTGGTGCAGGATCACTCGGGGAGGTTTTATGGGGTGTTGGACAGGGTCATGCCAATGCATAGAGAGGCGAGGAGATTGTTAAAATGAAAAGCCGTCGCAAGGCGGCTTTTTCGCAGTTTTGTTGAATTTTTCTCATCAAATGAGTAGTGGAAAAAGCGGGATTTTTGGGTTATAATTACGACAGCAGCTGCAGAATAACTTTTAAGGAGTACGGTTATGAACGTTAAAATAGGTGAGAATATCAAGAGGCTGAGAAAAGAAAGGGATATGACGCAGGAACAGCTTGCGGCGGAGCTGGAGGTGAGCTTTCAGGCGGTGAGTCGGTGGGAATTAGGAACCACTTATCCAGATATCGGGCTGCTGCCTGTGATCGCGGGGTGCTTTGATGTTACCGTTGATGAATTGCTGGGGGTGGATAATGTAAGGCAGGAGGAAGAAATACAGCACATTCGTGAGCAGATATTCGAGCTTTCTCATGAGGGAAAGATTTACGATGTGATGTGTATGTTGAGAGAAAAGGTGAAGGAATACCCCAACAATGCAGAGCTGCTTTATAACTTGGCTCTCTATACTGCACAATGTGAGGACGAAGATTCCGAAAAAATGAAAGAATATGCTAAAGAAGCAATCGAGCTCTGCAAAAAGGTGATAAAATACGATAAGAAAACGCTTTACACCGACAAATGCAAGAAGATAATGGTGATAAACTATGCCGGAATCGGCGAGTATGAGAAGGCTTTGGAAATAGCGGACACGCTGCCTGATTTAAGCATAAGCAAGGAGCTGATCCTACCATGGGCTTTAAAGGACAGGAGCGTTGCACTGCAGTGGAATCAGAGCAATATCCTTAAGATCATGGATATTCTGATACAGGAGCTGTGGGAAATTGAAGGGAACGATTATACCGTTGCGCAAAAGCTGGAGATAAAGCAGATGATGGAAAAGGTCATGCTGGCGGTTCTTGGTGAAAATCCCTGCCTGCACAACGATCGCCTGTATTTTATCTGCATAGGCATTGCATGGGAATATACCAAGCTTAAGCGGTACAATGAAGCGATGGATACGCTTGAAAAAGCGCTGAAGTATGCCGATGATTTTGAAAACCGTTCGGTTGGAGGACATTACAGCGTAT
>JAFLUH010000058.1:7384-13028 GCA_022508895.1 Oscillospiraceae bacterium | reverse complement strand
TATCAGAAATTTTAGGAAGGGGGTTTGGGGGAAACCCTTTTGTTCAAAAGGGTTTCCCCCAATGGTACGCATAGGGGCGGCGCACTGCCTCCCGTTTTTCAATCGTCAACCGCCAAGGAGAGTCTGTCTATCTTCACCTCAATATCAAAAACAAACTCGCACTCTTTAAGCAGCTCCTCCCAGTTGTCCTTCACCTGCTGCCACATTTTATAGTCACGGTGCCGCACCGTCCGTTCAAGATTTATGGGATCTGCTCCGTACTTTATCACCGTATTTTCCGCTGCGGTCTGCATTATGCTTTTCAGCTGCTCCTCACATTTCTGCACGGTTTCCTTGTCCTCGGTGAGACCGACGCCGCTTGGAGCGGTGAAGTATCTGCCGCCGCAGGTCAGCTTCACCTGAAATATCAGCTTTCCCTCCTCAAAAACAGGCGTTATTTTCCTTTGCATACCGATAAGTCCCACCGAGACGATATCGTCCTCCTGCTCAAAGGTGAGAGTAGTCTCGTCTATCCTGCCGCCTAAAAGCTGCAGACCCTTCATCGTCTCCATATCCTCGGTATCCTGCGCCTTGCCGCCCATTATCAGCACGCCGCCGCTTATCTCGATGCTTTTGCCGTCCTCGGAGGCGTCGCTTTTTTCGTCCTCGTTAAGCTTAAGGCGGGGCAGGCAGGCGCTCTGCTGCTCCGTGCGCAGTGCGACAAACAGGTCGAGCGCCGTGGGCAGGGATACCATGCCGTACCTGTCCGCATTCTGCAGCAGATATTTCAGCTTATGTGTAGAGGCTATCCCCTCGCTGAACTTCACCTGCATATAGTCCTCCGCTTTACCCTCGGTTACGGCTACAAGCATATAAGGGTGGCTCTGGAAGCAGCTTTTGGAGAAGTCCATAACGTCCGTCACCGAATGGTTGGCGGCGTCCTCTCCTATTAGTATTATCTGTGCGACCCCTAACAAAAGCTCTCTGCCGCATTTGAAGGAAGCGTCCTCCAATGCCTCGTACACGTCCATGCCCTTTCCCGAGGCGGTAAGCACGTTGGGCTGGGAATTGTCTACGGGAGCCTGTCCGCCAAGTCCCGTGGGGTTGTAGTACTGGAAGGTGACATTGTACTCCTCCTCCTCGTAGTCTATTGCAATTGCGAGGATTATCGCACGCTCGTCCAGCTCCGTGTGCGGTATGCAGCCGCCCAGCATGGCTGTCGCCAGTATCGCCGCAACAAGCTTAGCTGCTCTTTTCATGCGCTTCTCCCTCCCTTTTCCTTCCGATTTTTGCGGCAATAAGCGCAATTATCGGTATCAGTACGCCTCCGATCAGCAGTATTATCCAGCTTGAGGAAATGCCGTCGATTCTCATGGTGGAGCTTGAGCTTCCTCCAAGCAGCAGCGACGCCAAAGCGACTATGGCGGCTCCTGCCCAGACTGACCATTTTCCAGTCATTTCTCCCACAAGCCGTGTAAACACCGTCCTTGTGCAAAGCAGCGCCACCGTCACCCTGACGACGCACATCAGTATCCACACCGACACGTTGATGCCGTCGATGCGCTGGAACAGCACAATGTCCGACAGTGCGGAGATGGTGAAGAAGGGGAATGTGGTGCTGTCCAGAAAGGGTCCCAGCACTATCATCTGCAAAAGCAGCTTCAGCGCTTGCAGTATCATAACCGACGGTATATACCAGAAAACGGTATACGCCGTTTTTGTGTCCACATATTCCATCAGCACCGCAAAGGCAAGCAGCTCGCTGTTCCTGCCAAGCTGTCTCACCACCTGACCGAAAAACAGCTCAGGCTCCTCCAAAAATGCAGGGTACAGCCATTCCCAGTTGAACCGCTCCCAGACGCTTATTATAATAAACACGATAAACGTAACGAACACCGCCCCGAACAGCACCCCGCTGCGGGCGCTGCCCTGTATCCCCTTCCACGCCGCAATGCCGCATACCGCAAGGGGCAGTATCACCAGCAGATACAGCGGCGCTTCGCCGAAAACGGTGGAGGTGGAGTAAAGCTCGGTGCTGCAAATTGCGGACACCGCCCCTGTCAGCAGGGACAGCACGATAAACAGCCCGCACACCCAGCCCAGCACCTTGCTTTTTCCCGTGATAATGCTTATCACGCTTTCCGAGGGGTGCCTGTTTGCAAGAAAGATAAGGGGCAGATAAAGCAGGAAAAGTACAATGCCCGACACGGCTATCACCGTGAACCGCTGCATGGAGTAGCCCGCCTCCACCGCACGAAGGTCAGCTCCCTCGGAAAATATCCTTGACAGCACCAGCAGCACTGCAAGCTGATGAAAGCTTATTTTTGTGTTTGTCATTGTTTCACCTTTACCCCGTTAAGCTCCTGCACCCTGTAGTCCTTTTGCGCTAACTTTCTCCAGCTTCGTCTTATCAGGAAGTCCCGCATCGCCTTGGGGGAGAACGGGGACAGCGGCGCAGTCTGAGGCACGCCGTAGTTCTCCTGAGAGCAGAGCACTACCACTACTATTGCGGACAATACGGTTATGCCAAGCAGTCCCCATATCCCCCCCGCAATGATATAGGCGAAGCGCAGCACCGCAACGCTGTCGTAAATATCGGGGACTACGAAGCCGGTTATAGCCGACACCGCAACTATAAGCACCATGGGCGCTCCCACAAGCCCCGCCGACACCACTATCTCACCTATCACCAGACCGCCCACTATGGAAACGGCGTGACCGATATTCGTAGGTATGCGAAGCCCCGCTTCACGCATCGTCTCGTAAAAAATGTGTATTATCAGGCACTCCGCAAGGAGGGGATAGGGCGTTTCCTGTATGCTGGTGGCAAGGTTCAGCAGCAACGGCTCGGGGAACAGCTCGGGGTTGAAGTTGGCAAGGGCAAGGTAAAAGCCCGAGGTGGTAGTTGCGATTATCACGGCGATATAGCGTATCAGCCTTATCACGGCGGCAAAGAAGGGTCTGCCCGTGTAGTCGTCCACCACCGTAAAGTTCTCCATGAAAAGCTTGGGCAGATACAGGGCAAAGGGCGTTCCGTCCACCAGTATCCCTATCTTTCCCTCATGGAGCTTTGAGGTGAACACGTCGGGGCGCTCGGTGGCTCCCACCTCGGAAAACAGCTCGTCTCCCGGCTTTTCAAGGAAGGGCTGTATATATCCGCCCTCCAATATGGTATTAAGCGGCACCGATTTCAGCTTTTCCTCCACCGCCTTCACTAATTTTTTGTCCGCCACGTTCCTGATGTAGCACATACACACGTCGGTGTTGGACATATCCCCAAGCTGCATCATCTTGAACACAAGGTCGGTGTTCTTCATTCGGCGGCGTATCAGCGAGACGTTGGTGCGGACTACCTCAACGAAGCTATCACGGCTGCCCCTTACGTTGTTGTGGGTGGAAGGCTCCTGTATCCCTCTTGCGGCGTAGCCCTGCACGCCGATGGAAAGGGCGTGGTCGATACCTTCTATAAGCACCGCCACGAAGCCCGACATTATATCCATGCACAGGTCGCCGTAGGTGTCGGACTGCTTCTGCTCCCCCGCAACCAGCAGACCTTCCTCAAGGGTCTTTGTCAGCTCCTCTAAGGGCAATTCATTCTGTATGGAGTTCACGGGGCGGAATATCAGGTCAGCCATTGTTTCCGTGCTTGCCATTCCCTCGCAGAAGGCTATACATATCGGGTGACCGCCCGCCTTTGCGTGCTTTATGGTAAGGTCGCTGCTGTTTGACATGAGGGTGCGCAGGTTTATCACGTTCTCCTCTAAAACGGCAGACAGCTTTTGTGATTTCAATTCCATTCTGCATTTTCCTTTTTTCGTTTTTGCTATTGTAACCTGCCTGAGCGGTTTTCATACCCATTGTGTAATAATTTTGTTTTCACGGAGCAGAATAATGCTGACAAAATGAAAAGAGGATCTTATATGCTTATTATAATAATCAGGACTATACTGCTGTTTCTGCTGATAGTGTTTTCGCTGAGGCTGATGGGGAAAAAGCAATTGGGCGAGCTTCAGCCCTCGGAGCTTGTCACCACCATAATGATATCCAACATCGCCACCCTTGCTCTCGAAGACGCTTCAACGCCTATGCTGATGGGCGTTATCCCCATACTGATGATAGTATGCCTTGACGTGATACTGTCGGGGATACTGCTGAAAAACGCAAGGATACGCAAAACCGTCAGCGGCACCGCAAGAGTGGTGATATCCGACGGCGTGGTGGATCAGGCGGAGCTGAAAAATCTGCGGTACACCATAGACGACCTCACCGAAGCCATGCGCGACCAAGGGATTTTCGATATCTCACAGGTGCAGTACGCAATAGTTGAGACTACGGGCAAGATAAATTTCCTGCAAAAGGAGCAGCCCGCCAAAAATCCCCCCGAAATAATAATAAGGGACGGGGAGCTGAACAGGGACGCTCTTGACCGCACTCCCTTGGGGGAAGGCTGGGTGATGAAGATACTGGGGCAGAACAAGGCAAAGCTGCCCGACGTATTTCTCATGTCGGCAGACCCTGACGGGAATTATCAGCTTGTAATGAAGGAGGACGTGAAATGCGGAGGATAGTGATATGTATTATACTGGCGCTGGTGATACTTGCAGGCGGGATATGCGGAGTTATCTACACCACGGGATTTTCCGACGGGCTGCTGACGGAGGTGGAGGCAGTGGCGGAAAATTTTGAGCGGGGCGACATTGAAGCGGCAAAGCAGGCGTTTTCCCGTGTAAAGACAAGCTGGGACGGTTTTCGTGATTTTCACATTCTTGTGTCCGATCAGGAGCACGCCCTTGAAATAACCATGTGCATTACCCGAATGGAAAGCCTGCTGGAGCAGGAGGAGGACGACCTGCTCACCGAATGCGCCACGGCGGCGAAGCTGATAGAGGTTTTCAGACATGAACAGCTGCCGAATATAACTAACATTTTGTAGCACTTGAAAAATGCTCAGAAAAGTGGTATAATGCATAATGTATATTTTTAATGAAACGGTCTGAGCATAAAATGAAGAAGTGGAATATAAAGGAACAGGACGCCTCAGAAGCGCAGAAACTGGCAAGGGAATGCGGCATAAGCCCCTTTGCGGCAAAGCTGCTGCTGAACAGAGGGATAACCTCCCGTGAAGCCGCCGAGGATTTTTTCGGCGACGGCGAGATAACCCCGCCCGAGGAGATTACCGGCATGGAAAAGGCGGCGGCGGTGATAAATGAGGCGATACAAAGCGGCGACAAGATAACGGTCTACGGCGATTACGACTGCGACGGCATCACCGCCACGGTGATACTTTACGGCTACCTTGAAGCGATAGGAGCGGAGGCGGACTGGTATATCCCGAGCCGTGAGGAGGGCTACGGGTTGAACAACGCCGCCATCGACAGGCTTGCGGCAAACGGAACCAAGCTGATAGTTACGGTGGACAACGGTATTTCCGCCGTAGAGGAAGCGAAATATATCAAGTCAAAGGGAATGTCCCTTATTATAACCGACCACCATCAGGTGCCGGAAATACTTCCCGAGGCGGAGGCGATAGTCGACCCTCACAGAAGCGACGACTACTCCGCCTGCAAGGAACTTGCAGGCTGCGGCGTTGCACTGAAGCTGGTGATGGCGCTGGAGGAGGACATAGACAGCGTTGTGGAGCAGTGGGGCGACCTGTGCGCCATCG
>JAFLUH010000058.1:0-7284 GCA_022508895.1 Oscillospiraceae bacterium | reverse complement strand
CTGGAGGAGGACATAGACAGCGTTGTGGAGCAGTGGGGCGACCTGTGCGCCATCGGTACGGTGGGCGACATAGTTCCCCTTGTGGGAGAGAACAGGACGCTTGTGAAGCGTGGGCTGGAAAATTTGCAGCTCACCGAGAACAGAGGGCTGTATGCGCTGCTCAGAAAAAGCGGGATAAGCGAGGACAAAGAGGTATCCTCTGTAGACCTTGCGTTCACCGTCTGCCCGCGCATAAATGCGGCGGGGCGCTTCGGGCACCCCAAGGAGGCGGCGGAGCTTTTCCTCTGCGAAAACGACACAATGATACCCGTCATGGCGGAGCGGCTGTCTATGCTGAACACTCAGCGCAAGCAGGCGGAGGAGGAGATACTCAAAGAGATAGCTCAGGCGGTGGAGAATGACCCGCTGCTGCTGAAAAAGCGTGTTATCACGGTATGCGGCAAGGGCTGGAGCCACGGAGTCATCGGCATAGTTGCCTCACGCCTGCTGAACAGATACGGCAAGCCCGTGCTTATAATAACCGACGAGGGCGGCACCTCACGGGGCAGCGCAAGAAGCGTGGAGGGCTTTTCCCTTTTCCGTATGCTCACCGAGCTCAGCGACTGTCTGACAAAGTTCGGCGGTCATACAAAGGCGGCTGGCTTTTCCCTCGATACCGACAGGACAGAGGAATTTGTGCGTGCCGTTGACGCTTACGCCGCAAAAAATTTCCCCGAAATGCCTGTGGACACCTGTACTGCCGAAATGAAGCTGACCGCTGCCGAGCTTACCGAGGAGAACGTGGAGAGCCTGTCCTATTTTCAGCCCTTCGGCGAAGCAAATCCCGAGCCGATCTTTATGCTGGAAAATTGCAGGATAAAATCGGTGCGTTCCCTGTCCGACGGGAAATACGTTTCCTTCAGCATTGATTTTCAGGGCAGGGAGTTCAAGGTGGTGAACTTCCGTTCTACATACGACGCCTTCGGCTATAAGGCGGAGGATAAGACAGACCTGCTGGTGACGGCGGAGATAAACGAGTACAACGGCAGCCGCAGCATAAGCCTGAGGCTTGCGGACATACGTTACAGCGGCTTTGAGCAGGACAGATTTTTTGCCGCACAGAGGACTTATGAAAAGCTTTGTCTTGGAGAGGAGATACCCGCCTCTCTGGCAAGGCGTGTGATACCTGACAGAGAGGCGCAGAAGGCGGTCTACGACGCAGTAAAAGCCACAGGCTCAATTGCCGCCGCCGCCGATATCGCCTACTCAAAGGGCATAAACTACTGTATGTTCAGAGTGACGCTGGACGCATTTGAAGATACGGGACTGATAAAGATAAACCACAGTCAGGGCAGCTTTACCCTTTTGGAGAGCGGTAAAGTCGATTTGGACAACTGCCCGTACATGACTGATTTGAGAAAACGCTTGGGGCAGTGAAAAAACCTTGAAAGGAGAACGGCATTGATCTACACGATTGAAATGCTTACCGAAAAAATCAAAAGCGTGGATAAGCAGTACGACCTGCAAAAGATAGAAAGCGCCTACTCCTTTGCGGAGGACGCTCACCGGGGACAGGTACGCACCAGCGGCGAGCCGTACATCACTCACCCCGTTGCAGTGGCGTATATCCTGCTTGAAATGTGCATGGACACCGACACCATCTGCGCCGCACTGCTGCATGACGTGGTGGAGGACACGGGCGTTGAACTGGATACGGTGAAGAAAAAGTTCGGGGAGGACGTGGCACTCCTTGTGGACGGCGTTACCAAGATAGGACAGGTGCCGCTGAACACGAAGGAGGAACAGCACGCCGAAAATATCCGCAAAATACTCATGGCAATGAGCAAGGATATTCGGGTAATAATCATCAAGCTTGCCGACCGCCTGCACAATATGCGCACCCTTGCCTGCCGTCCTCCCGAAAAGCAGCGCAAGACATCGCTGGAAACCATGAGCTTCTACGCCCCCATCGCCCACCGCCTCGGTATGTACGACGTGAAAGAGGAAATGGAGGACATGGCGCTGTACTACCTTGACCCCTACGGCTACAAGGAGGTGGAGAACACCCTTGCCGCAATGAAGGAGCAGGGCGAGGACTTCATCGAAAAGATAAAGCGCCGCATCGCCGAAAGGATAAGCGACATTCAGCCTCCCCCGATAATCGAGGGCAGAGTAAAGAGCATTTACAGCATTTACAAAAAGGTCTATGTCAAGGGCAAGACCTTTGAGGAGATATACGACACCTACGCCATGAGGATAATCGTGGAATCCATCGTGGAGTGCTACAACGTGCTGGGTATAATCCACGATATGTTCCGCCCCATACCCTACCGCTTCAAGGACTACATCGCCACGCCCAAGCCCAACCGCTACCAGTCCCTCCACACCACGGTGATAGGCAGAGAGGGAATACCCTTCGAGGTGCAGATACGCACGGTTGAAATGCACAACACCGCCCAGTACGGCATCGCCGCCCACTGGAAGTACAAGGCGGGGATAGGCGGCAAGGTGGTCGGCGAAAAGCGCTTCGACTGGATAAGGCAATTGCTGGAGCAGCAGCAGGAGGCGGACGACGTTGAGCTGATAGCCGAGGCGGTGAAGGTAGACCTTGCCCCCGACGACGTTTACGTCTTCACTCCCAAGGGCGACGTTATAACCCTTCCCGTAGGCTCCACGGTAATAGACTTTGCCTACGCGATACACTCTCAGGTGGGCAACCGAATGACCGGCGCAAAGGTCAGAGGACGAATGGCGACCTTTGACTGTCAGCTCAAAACCGGCGACATTGTGGAGGTAATGACCACCAACAGCCCCAACTACGGTCCGAATCGCCACTGGCTGGATATAGCGAGGACAAACGAGGCGAGGACGAAGATAAGGGCGTGGTTCAAGCGTGAGTGCCGTCCCGAGAACATAGAGCGGGGCAAGGCAGCCTTCGACAGCGAGATGAAGCGCAACAGCATAGTCCCCGACGAGGAATTTTTATTGCAGATAGCAAAGCGCCAGCACTTCGACAACGTTGAGGACTTTTACGCCGCAATAGGCTACGGCGGCGTTATGATGAGCAAGATAATCCCGAAGATAAAGGAGGATTATTTCAAGCTTCACAAGCCCCCCGCCGCAAGCACGCCCAGCGTGGAGGAAACCATCATCGAGCATATCGCGCGAAGGCAGAGCAGCAGCGGCATAATCGTGGACGGCGTGGAGCAGTGCGAGGTGCATTGCGCAAAGTGCTGCAACCCCTTGCCGGGGGACGATATAATCGGCTTTGTGACCCGCGGCTTCGGCGTTTCGGTGCACAAGGCGGACTGCCGCAACGTCACCGAGCAGCGTGACAACCCCGCCAACAGCGAGCGGTGGATAAGCGTCAGGTGGGCGGAGACTGCGCAGGCTATCTACGAGGCGACTCTCGACATAATCGCCGAGGACAGGACCGCCCTTATCGCCGACATCACCACCGCCATTGCCAACAGCCGCATACCGATACACGAGATAAACGCCCACAACCTGAAAAACGGCAATGCAAATATTTTCGTCACACTGGAGATAAGCGGTCTGGAGCAGCTTAAAAATACCATACTGAAGCTGAAGAAGATAGAGGGGATAATCACCGTGGAAAGAGCAGGTAAATTTTAATGAACATCGTCAAACTGACTTTAGGCGAGCTTGCCTCCAACTGCTACATCGTGGAAGCGCCAGAGCAGACCGCCGTGGTGATAGACCCAGGCGCAGAGGCGGAGGTGATAGCCGCAGAGCTGGAGAGCAGGGGACTGACACTCAGGAAGATACTGCTGACCCACGGGCACTTCGACCACATGGGAGCGGCGGCGGAGCTGAAGGCAAAATACAATGCGCCCGTGTACATATCGGCGGCGGACGAGGAGCTGCTGGACGATAAGGTGAAGTCGGTGGCGTATATTCTGCCCGAATGTCCCTTCCACCCCGTAGAGGCTGACGTGAGGATAAAGGAGGGGGACGTTATCTCCCAAGGCTCCATGAAAATTTCCGTGATAGAAACCCCCGGCCACACCGCAGGCAGCGTCTGCTTCATCATCGACGACTGTATGTTTACGGGCGATACGCTGTTCCACAAAACCGTAGGCAGGACCGACCACTTCTCCGGCGACACACCCACGGAAATACAAAGCGTGAAGCGCTTAGCCGCTCTTGAAAAAAACTACAGGCTCTACTGCGGACACGGCGCAGACACTGATCTGGATACGGAAAGAAAAACAAATCCCTTTATAACAGGCACTTATTAAACTATTCTCTAAAACTGCAAGGAGGTCATTTTATGTCAGAACTAATGGAAATGGTACGGGAGGCTGCGGACACTGCGGCAAAAAGACTGGACGATATGTACAGAGTTTCGGTGCTGCGCATACAGCGAGGTGCGCTGAAAAAGCTGCTGGACAGCCAGTACCGTGAGCTTGGCACCGCCGTTTACGGAATGTGCAGAAGGAACGAGGAGGACGCCGAACAGATAAACACCATGACGGTGCAGATAGACGGCACACGCCGCCGCATAGCCGCCCTCGACAAGCGCATCGACGACATCATGGGCATGGTGCGGTGCCCCGACTGCGGCAGCAGCGTGAAGATGAAGACCCTGTACTGCTCCGCCTGCGGCAAAAAGCTGGGCGCTACCGAGGAGGAGATATACGAAAACGAAAACGAAATGAACATTCCACAGGAGGACTGAACCATGGCTGAATTACGTTTTAACCCGCTGATCGACGACTGGGTAATGATAGCGTCCCACCGTCAGAACCGCCCGCAGATGCCCAAGGACTGGTGCCCATTCTGCCCGGGCAGCGGCAAGGTGCCCGACAGCTACGAGGTGCACAAGTACGACAACGACTTCCCCGCACTGTCCCAGACCCCGCCCCCCGAGGACGACGTGGCGAACGACTTCTTCAGGACATTGCCCTCCTACGGCAAGTGCGAGGTGATACTCTACAGCCCCGAGCACACCACCACCCTGAAAAGCCTTACTCCCGAGCATATCCGCAAATTGGTGGACTTATGGTGCGAGAGATTTACCGACATTTCCTCCGACAAAAAGATAAAGTTCGTGTTCATTTTCGAGAACAAGGGCGAGCCGGTAGGCGTTACCATGCCTCACCCTCACGGTCAGATATACGGCTACAGCGTTATCCCCAAGAAGCTCGAGCTGGAAATGAACAGCTTCAGGAAGTACGAGCAGGAAAAGGGACACTGCCTTATGTGCGATATGCATAGTGAGGAGGAAAAGGACGGCAGGCGCATTATCTTCAAAAACGACAGCTTCACCGTTTTCCTGCCCTTCTTCTGCGAATACCCCTACGGCGTTTACATCGTGCCCAACCGCCACTTCAAATACATAACCGACATGACCGACAAGGAAAAGAGCGATTTTGCCCTTACCTTAAAGCAGACCACGGGAACGCTGGACTGTCTGTTCGACACGCGGTTCCCCTACATGATGTGTATGTACAACGCACCCGTCAACACCGAAAATCTCCCCGACTACCACTTCCACGTTGCCTTCTACCCTCCCATGCGCAGCAAGGATAAGCAGAAGTTCAACGCCTCCAGCGAGACGGGCGCATGGGCGCACTGCAACCCCGTTGCTCCCGAAGCGGCAAGCGAGGAGCTGCGCAATGCGTATGAAAAATTTGTCAGAAGCGGAGAATAATTCGGCTTGACGAAAAAATCCCTGCAAAGATTTTATTTTTTCGGAAATTAGTACCACTTATAAAAATGCCCCTTTTTCAGATAATATAGTCGGGATATTGGAACGAGTTCCGAGGGAACGAGTTTTCGTCCCGACTATTTTATAAGGAGCATTGAACATGAAAAAGCTTGGATATATTCTTGCAGCAGTTTATGCTGTTTTCAGCCTGTCCGTGACAAGCCTTGCGGCAGGTCTGGTAGAGGACGCCGTTGACGGCGCAGAGACTCTGGCGGACGACGTAGGCGACGCGCTCGAGGGCGCTGCCGACGGTCTTGCAGACGGCGTCGGCGATCTTGCAGACGGCGCTGACGGCCCTGCCGACAGCTCTGACACCTCCGACACTCAGCAGGACCCTGCCGACGGCTCCGACGTTTCCTCTGACGCTACCACCACACCTCCCACCAGCGTAGACAGCGCAGGAGCCTCCAACCCCTCCACGGGCGCAGGCGCAGTGCTTGGCTTCACCGCTCTGGGAATGGCTGCTGCGGGTCTTACCGCCGCTGCTGCACGCAAGAGAAAGTAACGTGAGTCCGACCTTCGAGTCTGTCTCTGTGAAAACCCCTGTTTACGGGGGTTTTCTTTTTGTCAGCGGTTTGCATAACAGGCGTAAAATTTTGTTGTGGACTTTGTATATTGACACTTTGGCGGGCGGGGTGGTACAATATGTAGTAAAGAAGCGTTTTTCTCAGATTTTTTAAGGAGGATATTATGGTTTTCAGGAAGATTTTGGCAGGTATGGTTGCCGGAGCGATGGCTGTTGGGGCTTTGGCAATTACGACATCGGCTGCCGGTGACATAGTCGGTGATACTTCACAATTAACAACTCAAGGCGTTTTTTCAGAGGGCGACGATGGATGGCGCCATATTGATTTAGGAAAAATAGTTGATCGTTGGGAGAATCCGTTTGCCCTGAGCGATTATGAAAAGATAGAAGTAAACTATTCCGTTGCAGATGTAGGTAACGCTACACATTTTTGCGTATTCATGTATGGACAAACAGAAAATACCGCCGGATGGCAGGATCAAAGCGTTGATTTGAAAGTAGGCGAAAATCAAAAGCTTGTGTTTGATCTTGCCAAATTTAGCGGCAAGACAACGGAACAGGTGGGATTGAGACTTATTTCTACGACTGCCGGTGCAACCGATGAATTTACCGGTAAGGTCACCATCAACTCCGCTAAGATAGTGGCAAAAACAGGCGGGAATGACCCCGACGCTCCCATTACGGGCACACATGAATTTATAGAGAACCCGTATTATCTCGAACATGCTGATGAAACCTTTTACACTTTTAGTGCCTCTGATTTAAAAGAAACGGATACCATTTCCGTTACCGTTACTACCGATGCAGACTCCAGTGACTGGTATCTTGGTGCTATGGCGTGTCCAAAAGGCGCAGAACCTGACTATGGCACTATTGCAACGGAATGGAAGGCGCTTAGCTTTACAAATACAGTTTCCGACATTATGGCTGCGCAGAATATCAATGACATAAGCAATCTTGATAAAATCAATTTACTGATATGGCACGTTCAAATTGGCGACACGATTTCTTATAAAATAACCGTAACTCATGCCACCACCCCCAC
>JAFLUH010000057.1:9059-13042 GCA_022508895.1 Oscillospiraceae bacterium | reverse complement strand
GATTGCTAATAAGAGGGCAGTTGTAAAGACAAGAACACAGCCTGTGAAAGGCAAGCAAATCATTAGCACAAGAGAGCAGTTGTAAAGACAAAACGACGCCGACTGCAAGTCAAAAAGAGCTGATTATAGCCTCAACGGTCTGCTCGGTAGTAAGCCCCTCGCACTCCACCGTAATATCCGCATACTTCCTGTAAAGCGGTTCACGCTCCGCCAGAATATCCCCAAGGCTCTCCCCCTTGCGGCAGGCGATACCCCGTGTGGTTATATTCGTCAGGCGGCGCTCCAGCTCCTCAAGCGGCAGGTCAAGGTAAAGGCACACGCCGTTTTCTTTCAGAGCCGCCATTCCCTCGGGGCAGAACACTGCGCTGCCTCCCGTGGCTATCACCGTGTCGGACTTTTCAGGAACGCTCAGCAGCGCCTGCTCCTCAAACTCACGGAACCTGTCAAGACCGTAATCGTCTATCAGCTTCTGCAGGGTATTTTGCCGCTGCTGCTGGATCATCAGGTCGGTGTCCACAAAGCCCATGCCCAGCGTCTTTGCAAGAATAACGCCCACGGTGCTTTTACCGCACCCGGGCATTCCTATAAGAATTATATTTTTCATTTTTTGTAAAAATCAGTACCATATCGGTACGACGCTCTGGTAATTGTCCATATCCGACGCCAGCTTTTCCGCTCTTATGATGGCGGTCGCAAGCTGAGCCTCGTCCTCCGCCGTGTCGATGTCCAGCAGCGCCCTTTCGGTGCTGTAGTACGCCAGCAGCTCGAAGAAATTCTTCGGCGGCGCACCCTCGTACAAGCCCTTAAATACGCCCTTGATAAAGGGCAGGCTGCAGCTGTCGGACAGGGAGGCAAGATCCCTCACAGGGTCGCCCCAGTGCACCTCCTCCAAGGGAAGTATGCCCACGTTCAGACCGCTGTCAAGGAACAGGGTGTGGGCGGAAAAGTCGCCGTGGAGAGCGGTGACGGGTCTGCCGTTTATGATGGAGCTGTGGTTTTTCATGAAGTTCTCTGCCTGACTGAAGCCGTTGTACTTTATCCCCTTTTCTCCCAGCTTTGTCAGCAGCATAAAGATGTCCTCCACGGGTTCGACAGCGTCGTCCTCGGTGGGAGTGACCTTTTGCAGCTTGGCAAGCTGCTTGCCCGCCTCAACGCCAAGGGCGTGCTGCTGGGGGACGTACAGCTCGGGGAGCCGCCTTGCAAGATTGTCGCCGCCGAAGTAGCTGTACAGGCTGTACACACGGGTGTCGTCGCTGTATGCGCCGACCTCTAACGGAGTGGAAACGTAAGCGCCGCCCTCACGGAATATGCGGTCGGCAAAGGAGGCTATCGCACACTCCTCCTCGTAGTCCTCGCTGCTCCTTGTCCTGAGCAGCACAGGCTTGCCGTCCTGCTTCAGAGTGTACATTCTCAAGGACTGGGGGCGGGGCTTTTCACGGCGCAGAGGCATGAAGATAACACCCGTTTTCTGCTTGTTCTGGTCTGGAACATAGCGAGGTCCGGGGTTGTATCTGTCTATGTCGCTCCATTTCTCGAAATTCTCGATGGAGGAAAGCTCTTTTAATTCCTCAGTATCCATGTATAACCTCCTGCCTGTTTTAAACAGGTTCGAGTAGTTAGTTGTTAGTAGTTAGTAGTTAGTTTGCTGATTTTTCTAAAAGCTGCTGGGCTTTTTTGGCTTGCTCGTGTTGTATCTTCCTTGTGGGAAGTCGGTATTCTTTTCCGCCCATAACAAAAAGTGAGCCAAGCTGGTGCAGGGTGAAAGGCACGTTTTTGTCACGGCAGACCCTGTACATTTCCTCTATCCATTCCCAGCGGCAGGGGCGGGCATTAAGCCCGCTCTCGCCGCCGACGGAAACCTCCTCGATGCCCTCGAGGTACTCCCCAAGCTCCACCTGCTCCAAAAGGGGAGCGCAGAATATCAGCTTGTGCTTGGCGGGAAAGTCCCTGAACACAGGCAGCCTCAGCCTTGCCATGGCGTTATTCTCAACGGTGCAGGCGAGTGCCACGTTTTCGTACCCCTCGCCCCAGTCGTCAGGCAGTCTGCTTTCCGCCTGAGTTATCCTCTTGGTGATGATGCAGAATTGCAGGTCGGACCGCTTGCGTATCATGTCCCACGCCTCCTGCCGCCAGCAGTCTGCGTCCTCGATAAAGAAGTCGCTGGTTATACAGGTATATACGACGCCGTCCTCGGGCTTCAGCTTGTACCCGCCCTGTCTGTTCTTTTTCAGCGGCAGGGTGAAATCGGCATTTTTCCTTACCATAAAGCTGTCGGTCTTTCCGAAAGCTCTGTCCATGCTGTAGACATAGCAGTTGAGACAGCCCGGGCTTATCTTACGGCAGCCGTGCCACATATTCCAGTTAGGCATTACAGCTCTTTTGCAATATCCCTGAGATATTCACGGAAGCCCTCGCCCACCTCGGGGTGTTCGAGTCCGACCTCCACCACCGCCTTCAGTATGCCCAGCTTGTTGCCCATATCGTATCTTTTGCCGGTAAAGTCCACGCCTATCATACCCTCGGTCTGCGCCAGTATCTTCATGGCGTCGGTGAGCTGGTATTCGCCTCCCGCTCCCACGGGAACGGTCTCTAAAATGTCGAACACCTTGGCAGGCAATACGCACCTGCCCAGTATGGCAAAGTTGGAGATTATCTCCTCGGCTTTCGGCTTTTCTATCATATCGGTAACGTCGTAAACGTTATCCGCTTTTGGCTTTACGTCCAACGTGCAGTATTTCAGCACCAGCTCGTCAGGCACCTCCTTCATTGCCACAACGCCCTTGCCGTACTTCTCATAAGCTCGGCACACCTGAGCGGTGGCGGGGTCGTCCCCGATGATAACGTCGTCGCCGTAGACTACCACAAAAGGTTCGTTTCCCACAAAGCTCCTTGCGTACATAACGGCGTCGCCGGTGCCCTTCATCTCCTGCTGGCGGATATATTTGAGGTTGGCAAGCTGAGCGATTCGGGTGACGTTTTCGTACATTTCGAGCTTGCCCGAATCCTGCAGGGCACGCTCCAGCTCGGGAGAGCGGTCGAAGTGATCCTGCACCACGCTTTTGCCTCGGCTGAGGATAATAAGCACGTCCTCTATCCCCGCTCTTGTCACTTCCTCGACTATATACTGTATCGCAGGCTTGTCCACGATGGTGAGCATTTCCTTAGGCATAGCCTTGGTAGCGGGCAGAACACGGGTCCCCAGTCCCGCCGCAAGAATGACCGCCTTTTTTACTTTCATATTTTTTACCTCGTTATAAATAGGTGAAAAAGTGAAAAATATGATACTTCAGATTATAGTATATCATATTTTGTCGATAATGTAAAGAAAAAAGAATCAGAACCGAAGCTCCATTTCCACCGTATCCTGCCAGCTTCCGAACTTGTCCCGTGCTATTTTTTCTCTCACGCCCACGGTGCGGAACCCGCATTTTTCGTGGAGCTTTATACTGCCGATATTCTGTCTGCATATACGGGATTCCAGCATCCAGACGCCGTTTTGCTCCGCATTCTGCTTTATCGTCTCGATAAGAGCGTACCCGATACCGTGCCGCTTATACCCGTTGCGCACATAGATACTAAGCTCCGCAACGCCCGCATAAGGCTCCCTCACTATCCCCACGGTAAGCGCCGCCCAGCCGACGACTATCCCGTCCGCCACGGCGACGTAGCGGCAAAAGGTGTGGTGCGCCGCGTCCCATTCGGCGTATTTTGGAACATAGGTCTGAAAGGTGGCGGTGCCGCTTTCCATTCCCTGTCCGTAAATTTCCGCAACGCCCTCGTAATCCTCAAACGTCATTTCTCTTATTGTAAATTCCATTGTATTCTCCTTGAAAAAAGCAAATCAGGATCCGCCTGCATTCTCTGACAACTAAGCAAAAATCCCGTCCGAGACGGGATTTTTGCGCTGGGGTGGGTAAAGGGATTCGAACCCTTGGTCTTCAGTGCCACAAACTGACGCGTTAACCAGCTACGCTATACCCACC
>JAFLUH010000057.1:0-8959 GCA_022508895.1 Oscillospiraceae bacterium | reverse complement strand
CTGGCACGCCATAAAGGATTCGAACCTTTGACCTACCGCTTAGAAGGCGGTTGCTCTATCCAGCTGAGCTAATGGCGCATTTACAGTTGACGATGTACAGTTGACAATTGATAATTGTGGTATCTGCTTCGCAGATGGATTTTGAATAAATTGTCAATTGTCAACTGTACACTGTCAATTGTCTGGAGCGGGTGATGGGAATCGAACCCACGTTTTCAGCTTGGAAGGCTGACATTCTACCATTGAACTACACCCGCATTTCATTTTTACGGAAATCAGCGCTTAACTATTATATCATCGGTCGCTTTTTTTGTCAATACCTTTATGGCATTTTTCCCTGTACGGCTGAAAAATGCGGCTTTTTTCTCAAAAAATACGGAAAAAACAAAAATTTTTTTGAAAAAAACGGCACTTTACTGCAAAAAAGCTTGTAATTTTTTTAAAAGTATGTTATTATAATATCATAAAGTATTATGTGCCGCAGGGCATATTACTGATTTCATAAATCAGTAAGACGAAAGGAAGAAAAGTACAATGCCAGAAGAAAAAACCACAAAGCCCGCTGCAAAGGCAGCGGAAAAGAAGACGGCGGCTGCTAAAAAGCCTGCAGCCAAGAAGGCGGCTCCCGCAAAGAAAGCTGCGGCAAAGAAGCCCGCAGCCAAAAAGCCCGCAGCCAAGAAGGCTCCCGCAAAGAAAGGCATCACTCTTGACGAGCTCACCACTCTTATATGGAAGAAGATCGAAAAGAAGAACGTCAAGAATATCCCCTTCCCCATCGCAGTTCAGGTGAACGTTCGTGACATAGGCACCTTCTACATTGCGGTAAACGCCAACCCCGACTACGACAAGCAGGTCATTCAGTCCGACTACTATCTTGCCGACGGCGTGGTAGACACCTCCGCACAGGAGATCAAGAAGATCGCAGCAGGCGGCTACGACTATATCGCAGCAGCCAAGAGCGGCGCTTTCAGCTACCGTGGAGACCTTACAAAGGGCGCGCTCATTGCTGAGCTTATCAAGTAAGTTTTACAAAACAAAAAATGCAGCCTTCGGGCTGCATTTTTTACTTTTCACTCTTAACTCTTAACTGTTCAAACTTCTTCCACTATCCAGTTATACTTATGATGCAGCTCCCCCGTATTGCAGAAGTGCAGTATGATATCCGCCGCCGCCTCCTTGTCGTAGCACATCATCTTCTCCGCAGGGCAGACGTTTATCATCAGGTCAACAGGCTCATCGCTGCCGCTGCCGTTGTCGAAATAGTGCGCCGTTCCGCTGGCGTCGTTGACCACGCCGATGAAGGCGGCGCCGTTGGGGTCGAACTCCGCCTCAAGACCCGCAATTTCGGTGCTGCAGGCTATGCGCATAAGGTTCTGCGGCTCCATGAGCAGCATTTTGAGGTCGTTTTCGTTGTCAGGGAGAAGCCTCCTCCCGTTGCGGCAGTATACCTGTATGTCTGTGCAGATCATAATTTTCCTCCTTGTATCGTATATGATTTATTTTATTCAGCCGTCCATGCTGACCCCGAGAAGATCGTCAAGTATCCCCTCGTATTCTACCTCTATTATATGGATATCGTCCAGAGTCTGGTCGAGATAGGTAACGGTGTTCCTGTCCAGATCTATCTGCGGTGTGCCCAGAGCGTCTGCAACGTCCTGAGCCGTGATATCACCGAAGATATCTCCCACCTCGTCAAGAATAAGCTCCGCCAGCTCAGGCAGCTTATCCTCGTAGACCTCCGCTATCTCACGGGCGGTCTCCTCATACCCGTCGCTTACTTCCTCGCAGATAAATTCCACCGAATCTATCTTTGCGGTGTAGGCTTGTTCCTCCTCGCTGAAATTGAAAAGCGCCATGTCGTCCTGTCCTCCCGTTGAACTTATTCGCCGAAATCGTATTCCTCGCTGCCGAGGCTCTCGATATTTATTTTCCCGCAGCAGATATCGGTAAGCCGTGCGGAGAGCCCGCCGCTCTTTTCCTCTGCGATATAGACCGTCAGCGTCACGTCGGCGGCGAAGTCCTCGCTGCATACCCTTACGTCAAATTCGCTCAGCGCCGCCCCTATCTTCCCGTAAAGGGAATAGTCAAGGGTCAGCCTAAGCTGCTCCGCCATGCGCATTTCCTTTATCCGTGCTGCGTCAACGGCAATTTTTGCGCCCTCGGTATAGGCGCGCACCAGACCGCCTGCGCCTAACATTATCCCGCCGAAATACCGTGTCACCACGCAGCAGACGTCGGTAAGCCCCTCCTTTTTCAGCACCTCAAGCATAGGCGCTCCCGCCGTTCCGCCGGGCTCGCCGTCGTCGCTGTGACGGACGGTGTTGTTTTCCCTCAGTATATAGGCGTAGCAGTTGTGGGTCGCTCTGCGGTGCTGCCTGCGTATCTCCTGAATGAAGGCTATCGCCTCCTCCTCGGTTTTGCAGGGGGAAATGTTTCCGATAAACTCGGATTTTTTTTCGACAAAGGAAGCACAGGCAGCGCCTGCTACCGTCCTGTAGCCCGTCACTCCGCCGTCTCCTGATAGTACCTCAGAGAGTTTATTGTCATCGAGGAGGCGGTCCTTGAAACGGTGTACACCATTACCTTGTCAGGCTCAAGCTGATAGTCCATTCCCTCGGTGGCGAACATCGAGGGGGGCATATACTCCACCGTTACGGTGAACAGCTCGCCTACGCTGCTTATCTCGCTCACTCTCGGCCAGTAGGTGTTGTAGTTTGGGTCCAGCGGCACAAAGTAGGATTTTGAGGCGGCGTTGTACTCGAACACGTTGCTGCCCACGCCCACCGTCTGGTGCTCTACATTTGCGCCGTAGCCGAACAGAGCGGTCACCGAGCTTTCCACGTCTATCTGCGAGACGGTCATATTGGTGCCGTCGTTTTCGTATTTTTCGGTGTCGCCGTTCATGATTATTCTCCATATTGCGGCGTTTATCACCACCGAGTCGGGAGCGTCCGCCACCGAGTCGAAGGCAGGTCCGTCGGTTATCACCATAGGATACAGGAACACCGCAAACTCGTTTTTCAGCGCCGTCTGATTGGCAATGTCGCCGATAAGGCTTATGCAGAAGCGGACGGTCGTCACCAGTCCCACTATGGCAAGGGCGATGGTGATGACTCCTACCGCAAAGAAGAACCTGCGGTTTTTCAGCATGGGTGCGGAGGGGTCGAAGGCGGCTTCCTCGCCTTCCTTTTCCTCAGGCTCCTCCGATTCCTCCAGCTCCTCCTCAACGTCGGTAACGCTGCCCTCGAGGGAATCCAATACTTTGGAGTGCTCCTTTTTGGTTGTGTTCGGTTTTTTCACTTCTATCCTCCGTAGCCAGTTTACAGTGCAAAGTGCACAGTACACAGTAATTGTGTTTTCACCTGCGGTGAAAACGGGTTTAGATGACAGGTATAATTCGTACACGACAATTTAAATCTGCGGCAAAGCCGCACCTTTACTGTGTACTGTGTACTCTTAGCTTTTCACTGCCTGACCTGTCCGTTTCCGTTGATAAGATATTTATACGTCGTCATCTCCTCCAGCCCCATGGGTCCTCTTGCGTGGAGCTTCTGGGTGGAGATGCCTATCTCGGCGCCCATGCCGAACTCGCCGCCGTCGGTGAACCGTGTGGAGGCGTTGACGTATACCGCCGCTGCGTCCACCTCACGCTGGAATTTTTCGGCGTTGTCAAGGTTTATCGTAACTATGCACTCGCTGTGCTTGGTGCCGTAGGTGTTGATGAAATCTATCGCCTCGCCGATGTCTGCCACTACCTTTACCGCAATGGTGTAATCAAGAAATTCCGCGGCGTAATCCTCCTGTGTGGCGATGCCGTCCGTTTTGATATATTTTGCGGCGGCTTCATCTCCCAGTATTTTTACTTTCCCCTGCCACCTCTCGTTCAGAGCGGCAAGGAACGGCTCCGCCACGTCCTTATGCACCAGCAGGTTTTCAATGGCGTTGCACACCGAGGGACGCTGGGTCTTTCCGTTATCCACGATGTTCACCGCTTTTTCTATATCCGCAAACTTGTCTACATAAACCGAGCAGTTGCCCTCTCCCGTCTGTATAACGGGAATGGTGGCGTTGTTCACCACGTTCTGTATCAGTCCGCCGCCCCCTCTGGGTATCAGCACGTCGATATAGCGGTTCAGCTTCATGAATTCGCCCACGGTCTTCCGTGAGGTGTCCGCAACTAAATTCACTGCGTTCTCGTCCAGTCCCACAGACTTCAGTGCCTCACGCATTATCCCCACAAGGCGCTTGTTGCTGTAAATTGCGTCGCTGCCGCCTCTGAGAATGGCGACGTTGCCTGATTTAAGGCACAGCGCCGCTGCGTCAACGGTGACGTTGGGGCGGGACTCGAAGATTATCCCCACCACGCCAAGCGGAACGCTTTTCTTGACTATCTTCAAGCCGTTGGGCAGCTCATGCCCGCCCAGCACACGTCCCACGGGGTCGGGCAGCGAGACCAGCTTCCTCACGCCGTCCGCCATGCCTCTGATACGCTTCTCGTCCAGCCTGAGCCTGTCCTGCATAGCCTGCGACATACCTTTTTCGACGGCGTTTGCAAGGTCTTTTTCGTTTTCTTTTATAATTGCGTCGGTATTTTCCTCTAACCTCGCCGCTATCGCTTCAAGAGCCTCGTCCTTCTTTGCGGAGGATATTCCTCTGAGCGCCTTTTCCGCCTGCTTTGCGGCAATACCCAATTCCTCCAAATAACCCATAAGAATGATCCTTTCACAAATATGCGGCGAAGCCGCACCACAACTTTACACTTTTCACTTTACACTTTTAACTGACAGTCCGCTTCAAATCAAAAAGCGTGCATACTGCTTTATTCTCGAATAAATCGTACAGTATCTCGGGATCCTCCCCCTGAATAATGACCGAGGGTATCCCCTGCTCTCCCGCAATGCTTGCCGCCTCTATCTTGGTGAGCATACCGCCGCTTGCAAGCTCGCTGCCCTTTTCGCCTGCGGCGGCTATCATGCTGTCGGTTATCTTTGTCACCACGGGGATAAGCTTTGCGTCAGGCTCCGAGGGGTTGCGGTCGTACAGCCCCTCGACGTCGGTGAGCATGACCAGCAGGTCTGCCTCGCAGACCCCCGCTATCAGCGCGGACAGGGTATCGTTCTCGTCGAAGTCGAGCTGCTCCACCGAAACGCTGTCGTTGGCGTTTATGATAGGTATCACGCCCATGGACAGCAGTGTGTGCATGGTGTTGTATATGTTTTCCCGCCTTGTTTTGTTGCTGAAAACGTCACGGGTGGCAAGTATCTGGGCAACGGTGTGGTTGTATCTGGCGAACTCCGTGCTGTAAAAGCTCATGAGCCTGCTCTGCCCGATGGCGGCGCACGCCTGCTTCACGGGTATATCCGTGGGCTTCTTGGCAAGACCTATGCTCCCTGCACCCACGCCCACGGCGCCCGAGGTGACCAGTATCACGTCATGCCCCGAATTTTTCAGGTCGCTGAGCACCTGCACCAGCTTCTTGGTGCGGCGCAGGTTGATGTTTCCCGTCTTGTATGCGAGGGTGGAGGTGCCTACCTTTACCGCCACACGTTTTCTTGCGGAAAAGTCGAAGTTGTCCATATCTGATTTTTGCTCCAATGTATTATTAAATAAGTATAACAGAAAATGGGGAAAAAATCAAGGTGAAATTTCGGACCTGCCACATGACGGCTTTGGCAAAATTTGAAGCGGTGCACACAGTTTAATGGTGCATTATGTCAATTGAATTTCCCGCTTTACTATGGTATTATACCATAAAGCGGAGAAACCTCCGCCATAAAAGAATTGGAGGAAAACACATGAAAATCAGAAAAATATTTGCAGGCGCTGCCGCTGCGGCTCTGGCCGTAAGCGCAATGTCGGCGGCCGCCTTTGCACAGCCTGAGCTGAAGGTGGACATTGCGTTCCCTTACGCAGGCGAGATATCCGCCGATCTGAGCACCTACGATCTTGAGAACGGCAACTTTGCCGGCATCAGCGAGATCCACAGCTCGGAAGGCAATATTACAGATGTCATAGAGGAGGACGATTTTGTCATCGGAATGTTCATTCCCGATGAAGTGGACTATTCCGACTGGGTGATCGGCGTAGTCGGCTATGACGCTGAAGGCAACGGCGGTAAGGGTATTTTTGCCGAAGCAGGCGAGATGTACGTTGTGGCTTCCATCGTCGATATAGCGGAGGCAAACGGCTTTACCTTCGAGGAGCTGGACGTCATTGCATTCAGCCTGACCGGACCCGGCGATGAGGACGTATACCTTTTTGCCGTATGCATCGACGACGAGGAAACTCTCGAAGCATATATGGAAGAAGTGCTTGCCGCCATTACCGAAAGCACCGAGGGCGCCGATGAAGGCACCGCCGACAAGGGTTCCCCTGCCACAGGTGCCGAGGGAGTCGCAGTCGTTGCTGCTGCTGCCATCGCAGCGGCAGGCGTGGTGGTAGTTGCAAAGAGGAGAAAGTAATTTTTGCAAGTTCTACAAAAAAATCCTGCAAATTTTACATTTTTTTTGCATATCACCAATTGACATAGGGCTGCATATATTGTAAAATATAATCAATCAAAACAAAGGCGTTTTGACGGGTATACCCCTGTCGAAACGCCGTTTTTATTATCAGGAGGAATAGGGCAATGGCAGAAAATTATGACGTAAGAGAAAGCTTCGGCTGCGATTCCTTCAACGCCGAAACAATGAGAGAAAGGCTCCCCAAGGGGACCTACAAGGCGCTGATGGAGACCATCGAGGCAGGCACAGAGCTGGACAGCTCCGTTGCGGCGGTGGTGGCTCACGCAATGAAGGACTGGGCTATCGAAAAGGGCGCGACCCACTACACCCACTGGTTCCAGCCCATGACAGGAATTACCGCCGAGAAGCACGACAGCTTTATCAACCCGCAGAAGGGCGGCACCGTGATAATGGAGTTTTCGGGCAAGGAGCTGATAAAGGGCGAGCCTGACGCTTCCTCCTTCCCCTCGGGCGGTATCCGCGCCACCTTCGAGGCAAGGGGCTACACCGCATGGGACCCCACCTCCTACGCATTCGTAAAGGACAACACACTGTATATACCCACCGCCTTCTGCTCCTATTCGGGCGAGGCGCTGGACAAGAAAACTCCGCTGCTCCGCTCAATGGACGCAGTATCAAAGCAGTCCATGCGTATCCTGCGGCTGTTCGGCAACAATACCACAAAGAGAGTAGTTGCCACCGTAGGCGCAGAGCAGGAGTACTTCCTTGTTGACGAGGTGCTTTATAACAAGAGAAAAGACCTGATATTCACAGGCAGGACTTTGTTCGGCGCTGCGCCTCCCAAGGGTCAGGAGCTGGAGGACCACTACTTCGGCACCATCAAGCAGAGAGTAAGTGACTACATGAAGGATCTGGACAGAACGCTCTGGAATTTAGGCGTTCCCTCCAAGACCAAGCATAACGAGGTAGCTCCCGCTCAGCACGAATGCGCTCCCGTATTCGAGAACGCAAACCTTGCCGCCGACCACAACCAGCTCACCATGGAGCTGATGCAGAAGGTGGCGAAGAAGCACGGGCTTGCCTGCCTGCTTCACGAAAAGCCCTTCGCAGGGGTAAACGGCTCCGGCAAGCACGACAACTGGGCACTGTCCACCAACGACGGGCAGAACCTGCTGAACCCCGGCGATTCCCCCATAGAAAACGCACAGTTCCTCACCTTCCTTGCGGCTATCGTCAAGGCGGTGGACGAACACGCAGACCTGCTCCGCCTTTCCGTTGCCACGGCGGGCAACGACCACAGACTTGGCGCTAACGAAGCCCCTCCCGCGATCATTTCGATTTTCCTCGGCGAGGAGCTGACCGACGTTATCGAGGCGCTGGTAAGCGGCAGTCATACTAAAGATCTGCACAAGCAGTTCGACATCGGCGTGTCCGCTCTCCCCACCTTCCCCAAGGACACCACCGACCGCAACAGGACTTCTCCCTTCGCCTTCACAGGCAACAAGTTCGAGTTCAGAAGCGTAGGCTCCACTCTTAATATCGCAGGGCCCAACATCGTTCTGAACACCATCGTTGCGGACGCACTCTGCGACTTTGCAGACGAGCTGGAAAAGGCTCCCGACTTCAAGTCTGCGCTGAACAAGCTGCTGATAAAGACCTTCAACGAGCACAAGCGCATCATCTTCAACGGCAACGGCTATGACGCAGGCTGGATAGCGGAAGCAAAAAAGAGAGGGCTTCCCAACCTTGTTTCCACCGTTGACGCAGTCCCTCACTTCGAGGACGCAAAGAACATAAAGCTGTTCACCAAGCACAAGGTGTTCAGCGAGATAGAGATACATTCAAGGACTGAGACTTTGCTGGAAAACTACGAGAAGGTGCTGAACATCGAGGCGCAGACCACCGTCGAGATGGCTAAGCGTGAGATACTTCCCGCAGTGCTGAGATTTGAGAAGGATATCTGCGACGTGGTTTCCTCCAGAAAAGCGGCAGGCTTCAAGGCAGGGGCGGAGACCGAGCTTGCGGAAAAGGTCATCACCCTCACCGACAGCCTGAACGCTCATATCAAGGAGCTTGAAAAGCTTATCGCAAAAGGACACACCGTGGGCGACGTCAAAAAGACCGCCAAGTTCTTCCACGACAAGGTGTTTGCGGAAATGCAGTCGCTGCGTGCAGTGGCTGACGAGCTGGAGACTGTCGTGGGTGAAGAATACTGGCCTATACCCACTTATTCCGAGCTGCTGTTCAGCGTGAAGTAACATTATATCGCCTTAAAGCAGAAATGCTTTAAGATATACCTGCACCCTTTTCCTTTGGCTGTGACATATTTTGTCGCAGCCTTCCTTTTTGCGGAACGTGTGCGTAAACGAACGGGGCGGGCAAGCCTTCAATTTCACAAGTGCTTGCAAGGTGTGGCGGAGCGACCGTCCCGCCTTCGGCGGGACGGTCCGGCGGACACACCGAAGGCGTGCCCGCTGCAGGGATTTGCGGAGCAA
>JAFLUH010000056.1:5690-13484 GCA_022508895.1 Oscillospiraceae bacterium | reverse complement strand
TCAAACTTCCCCTTCCTTCCGCTGTTTTTATACAGACTGAGCGCTTCGGAATTTTCCGAAGCGCTTTTTATTTAACTTTTTTATTCCTGCTCTCTCAGCTCGCTGTATTTTTTTTTGGTTGCCAGTCCGCCTCTGATATGCCTTTCCTGTTTATTTTTTTCCAGCACTTCCTTCACCTGCTTTGAAAGCGCCGGATTGACCTTTTCCAGCCTTGAAGTGATATCCTGGTGAACGGTGCTTTTGCTTATCCCAAAGACCTTTGCGGCGTTCCTCACGGTAGCACCGTGGTCTACTATGTACCTTCCGAGGCTTACGCATCTTTCCTGTTTTGTTCCGAAGTCCTGAACTGTAGGATTTACTTTTTGTGACATTGTTTCGCCCCTCCGCTTAATAATTAGGTCTGTAAATTTATATGCAGACAATTTGTTTATATTACAACCTGTCGTTCTTTGTCTTTTTTGTACAAGTCTATTTTTCACTGCTTGCACATATTCTTTGAAAAAAGGACAAGGAGGCAGAAAATGGATGGGCGTGTAAAAAACACTTCAAACACGGAACAAATAGGTCTCACTTCCAAGGAAGCGGAGGAACGGCTGACCCGGGACGGCGCCAACACCATAGGACAGGAGAAAAAGCGGAAGGGCATAAAAATGTTTTTCGGTCAGTTCCGCGACGTAATGGTTATGATACTCCTTGCCGCAACGGTGGTATCGGTGGTAATGGGAGAATACTACGATGCTCTTACCATAATGGTGATAGTGGTCCTGAACGCCGTAATGGGCTTTGTGCAGGAATACCGCACCGAAAAAACTCTCGAAGCGATAAAAGCGATCGCCGCCCCCACCGCAAGGGTATACCGTGACGGCAAGCCCAGAACCGTCCCCGCCTCCACCCTTGTAAAAGGTGACGTAATACTTCTGGAGGCAGGAGACAAGATACCGGCCGATTGCCGCATACTCAGTGCAATGTCCCTTGAATGTGACGAATCCGCCCTGACAGGCGAAAGCGTCCCCGTATCCAAGCGCATCGCCCCCGTCAGGGAAGGCGAGCTGAACCAATCCGGCGCCGTCTACATGGGCACTGTAGTCACCAAGGGTCACTGCACCGCCGAGATCTTCGCCACCGCAGGAGCCACCCAGATGGGCATGGTGTCCAATATGCTGGAGGAGATAGAGGAAGAAAAGACCCCATTACAAAAGCGTTTAGGCGAGCTTGGCAAAATAATCGGCATAGCCTGCGCCGTTATCTGCGTGGTAGTCAGCGCCATCGGCATTCTCCGAGGCAACGAGATATTCGATATGCTCTTTGTAGGGATAACTCTTGCCGTAGCCGCCATTCCCGAGGGACTCCCCGCCACGGTCACCATCGCCCTTGCCCTTGCAGTCCGCCGCATATACAAGCAAAAAGCCCTTGTGAACAAGCTCCACTCGGTAGAAACCTTAGGCTGCGCCAACGTAATCTGCACCGACAAGACAGGCACCCTCACCGCCAACAAAATGACGGTAACGGAGATATACACTGACGGAAAAACCACCCGAATTATAGCCGCCGCCGATATAACCACAAAAATGCTTTTCACCTGCGGCGCAATATGCAACAACTCCGACCTTGACTCCGGTGACCCCACCGAGACGGCGCTCATAGCCTCCGCAAAAAAAGCGGGAATACATATCTCAGGCTACACCCGAACAGCCGAAGTTCCCTTTGACAGCAGGACAAGGTACATGGAGGTAACGGTAAAGTCCGCCGCAGGAGAAACCGTCCGCTTCATGAAGGGAGCCACCGACGTGATCTTGGACAAATGCGCTTATATTCTCACCTCTGACGGCGTAAAGCCCATCACCGCCGCTCACAAACGCAAAGCTCAAGCCGCCATGGAGCAGATGTCCGCCAAAGCTCTGCGCCTTCTCGCCTTCGCCTACAAGACCGCCGCCTACGACAAATACATCTTCATCGGCTTGCAGGGCATGGAGGACCCTCTCCGCCCCGAAATAAGAGGCGCTATCCGCAAATGTGACCGTGCAGGCATAAGAGTTATAATGCTCACAGGCGACCACATAAACACCGCCTCCGAAATAGCCGCTCAGGCAGGCATAATGAAAAAAGGGACCACCGCCCACACAGGAGTCGACCTTGCCGCCATGAGCGACAAGCAGCTTGAACAAGCCCTGAAAACCGCCGCAGTCTTCGCCCGAGTAAGCCCCGCCGACAAGCTGCGCATAGTCCGCGTCCTAAAAGCTCAGGGCAACATAGTAGCCATGACAGGCGACGGCGTAAACGACGCTCCCGCCGTAAAGGAAGCCGCCATCGGCGTAGCCATGGGCAAATGCGGCACCGACGTGACTCGGGAAGCCGCAAAGTTAGTCCTTCTGGACGACAACTTCGCCACTCTCGTAAACGCCGTAGAGCAGGGAAGAACCGTCTACTCCAACATACGCAAATTTATCCGCTATATGCTCTCCTGCAACATAGGCGAGGTATTTACCATGCTCTTCGCCATGATTTTCGGTCTGCCCGTAGTGCTTCTCCCGATACACCTGCTCCTTGTAAACTTAGTGACTGACGGTCTCCCCGCCATAGCACTCGGCATGGAGCCCGCCGACCCCGACATAATGTCGATACCCCCTCGTTCCTCCGCCGAAAGCGTCTTTGCCGGCGGAATGCTGCCCAAAATAATAGCCCGTGGACTTTTAATAGGGATAGTCTCCCTTATCAGCTTCATTATCCCATTCGCACAAGGCAGCCTTGAAGCCGCAAGAACCTCAGTTTTGGTAACTCTCAGCGTCTCCCAGCTTATCTTCGTATTCGAGTGCAAAAACGAGAGCAGGGGAATACTGAACGCCGACTACCTTGCCAATCCCCGTCTGATACTTGCCGTGCTGATAAGCCTTGCCGTCACTCTTGGGGTAGTCTTTATCCCCGCAGTGAACCCCGTCTTCACCACTTTCCCCCTGACCCGAAACCAGCTTTTCACCGCCCTTTTCCTTGCTGCGATAGTGCCCCTGCTGCGAGGGATATGGAAGCTGCTGACCGCCAAAAAGGGCAGCGACGCCTGACCCTCCTAAAAAAACACCGCTGCGGACAGCCACCCCTTCCGAGCCCTCGGCATATATTGTTATGGAGCAGGGAATCCCGTAGGTGAGGGCGGAGGGTAATGTTCAGTGCAGTTTTGCTCTGACATTCGTGAAGAGCCACAGCCACCCAAGGAATTTGGGACTTACCTGCTTTATATAAAAAACGCCCCGACGGGAATACCTGTCGGGGCGATTTTTATTTTGCAATTTTCAAGTTTCCCTGTTATAATTATAAAAAGCTGTAGTTTTCGGCAAAAAAACCGTAGTATACAGATAAGGGGAAAGGAGGAGAGCTTCTGATGGAAGACGAAAAGATAATCGACCTGTTTTTTGACCGCTCCGAGCAGGCGATAACCGAGCTTGACGCAAAGTACGGCAAATTCTGCCGCAATCTTTCCCGCAATATCCTGAACGACAGCCGTGACACCGAGGAATGCCTCAACGACGCCTATCTTGCCCTCTGGAACTCTATTCCCCCCGAAAGACCCTCTCCACTGCTCACCTACCTCTGCAAGGTGCTCCGCAACCTTTCCCTGAAGCTCTATCACAGAAAAACCGCCGCCAAGCGGAACAGCGTCTGCGACGTCGTCATGGAGGAGCTGGAGGACTGCCTGTCCTCCCACGACACGGTGGAAGCCGAAGCGGACGCAAAGGAGCTGATCCGCCATATCGAAGCCTACCTTGACACCCTGTCGCAGGAAAACCGAGTAATTTTCATACGTCGCTGCTGGTTTTCCGACTCATACGAAGAAATAGCCAAACAGACAGGTCTCACCGAAAAGACCGTATCCGTCCGTCTGACCCGTCTGCGAAAGCAGCTAAAGCATTATTTAGAGGAAAAAGGAGTGATAATATGAACACCCAATTTTTTTCCGAAGCTCTTGGAAATATAAACGACAAATACATCACCGAAGCCCTCAACTATCATAAAAAGAAAAATGTGACATGGCTGAAATGGGGAGCAGCCGCCGCCTGCGCCTGTCTTGTAATATCCCTCGGCACATTCCTTTTCACAAGCCCCAACAGTCCGCTTGATGGCAACTTTGGAATAGGCGGCTCGGCAGGCGGCGCAGGTCACGACGAATCAACCGTTTTCATGTCCTATGCAGGTCCCGTATTTCCTCTGACAGTCCTTGAAGCAGCGGAAGGCATACGAGCCGAAAGAAACATCACCTTTGATTTTTCCGCAGAGAGGTGGAATTATATAACCCTGCAGGACGCTTACACTCTCGCCAACACCACCGACCGTGACATAACGATAACCGCCGTATATCCCCACGTTTCTTCCTTTCAGACAGAGCTGCGACCCACCATCACCGTAAACGGTGCTGAAACAGATACCGACCTTTTCACAGGAATGTACTCCTACAACGACGACGTTTCTTCATGGGAGGACTACAAGTCTCTCCTCGCCGACGGTGCCTACATGGAAGAAGCCTTTGCCGCATACCCCGAGTTGAACCAACCCGTAACGGTATACAAGCTCACCGACGTGACCTACAGCGGCGGCGACCCCTTTGCCACCAATCCCACTCTGGCTGTATCCTGCAACATCGACTACGATAAAACCACCATTTTGACCTACGGCTTCAATGGCGGTCACTATGACATTGAAAATGGATATTATCTTGTCAATTTTTCCGTTCCTGATGAAAGTTGGAACGGATACGAGGAGTATTACATGATAGTCCTCGGCGACGACATAGGTGAGTACACGGTGCAGGGCTACCGCAACGGCGGCTGCCACCCCAACGAAAAAATAGACGGCGTATCCGCAAGCATAGAGCGCTATGAGACCACCTTGGGCAAAGCGTTGAAAACCGCTGCAAAATTACGCTATATCAATGTATTATGCAACGGCTTTTATATCAGCCGACTAGCCAACGGTGTGACCTTCGATATGTATTACGGCGATATATGCCGCTCCTTTGCCCCTCAGAAAACATATCGGGACTTAGAGAGCTTCTTTATCGACGTTGAATATCTCAACCGTGTATTCTACCGCACCTTTGAGGTAACGATACCCTCCCACTCCACCGCCGAAATAACCGTAGAGCAGACAAAGGAAGCCAGCTACGACTTCGGCTGCTCCTACTCCGAAAACGCAGGCGTAGAAGGCTACGACACGGTGACCCGCTTAGGCTCGACCCTTGACTTCACCGCCCAGTCCGCCTCTCTCTCCGCCCCCGATAACATCGAAATAGTCCGTCAGAACTTCGGCTTCGACTTGGAACAGGGAATAACCCAAGTTGACCTCGACCTCTCACAGGAGCACTACTATTTAGAGATAAAACGAACAAAATAAAAAAGCGTCTGTACCTGCAAACCCGCAGATACAGACGTTTATTTTATTATTGAATTTCCTTCGCCAGATGCGGAAACATCTCAACGCTTCTTTTAAGTATCCCGTTCATAAACGCAATAGCCGTCCCATAATTGGTAAAAGGCACTCCTGCGTCCACCGCGCACTTCATGCGGTACTTAACTTCACGCTCATTCAGCATACACCCGCCGCAGTGAATGACCAGCGAATATTCCGCCAATTCATCGGGAAATCCCGTCCCCGACGAGGTCTTTATCACCAATTCCTTACCCGTATATTTTTTCAGCCACTTAGGCAGCTTCACCGTCCCGATATCATCGCACTGCCGATGATGGGTACACCCCTCGGAGATAAGCACCGTATCCCCGTCTTTAAGTCCGTCTATCGCCTTAGCCCCAATCACCGCAGTATCCAGAAACCCCTTATACCTCGCCATCAAAATGGAAAACGAGGTAAGCGGAACGTCCTCAGGCGTATCCTTAGCCACCTGCTCAAACACCTGACTGTCGGTAATGACCATGGCAGGCTTCTTTCCCAGCCCTGCCAGCGCCTCCCTCAGCCCATTCTCTTTCACAACAACCGAAACTGCGTCCGCCTCTAAAATATCCCGAATAGTCTGCTGCTGCGGCAATATGAGCCTTCCCTTAGGCGCCGCCGAATCAACAGGCACCACCAAAACCGCTACATCACCCGCTTTCAGCAGGTCCCCCACTATCTTCAGCTTGTAATCCTCGGTATTCGCCAGCCGACCTATCCTCTCCTTTAACTCAAAAACGCCCTCGCCCGTGACAGCGCTGACAAATATCCTGTCCTCACCGACACCTCTCTGTCCCTCGGCGATATCAGCCTTATTAAACGCAATGATATACGGTATCTCTTTCTTCCTGAACAGCTCCAGCAGCTCCTCGTCGCACTGCTTCAGCCCCTCCTCGCAGCTCACCACCAGCACCGCCACGTCCGTCTTATTCAGCACCTGCTTAGTCTTTTTTATTCGTAACTCGCCCAATTCTCCTTCGTCATCGAATCCCGCAGTATCTATTATCATCACAGGACCCAGCGGCAGCAGCTCCATAGCCTTATAAACAGGGTCGGTGGTAGTCCCCGCCACATCGGAGACCACTGCAAGCTCCTGCCCCGTAACTGCGTTGACAAGGCTGGATTTCCCTGCATTTCTTCTCCCGAAAAACCCAATGTGCACCCTGTTTGCGGAGGGTGTATCATTCAGTCCCATCTTATCCACCGTCCTTTTAAAGCGACTCCAGATCTCTCAGGTCATAGGGAGTGACCTGATAAACGCAGAAGTTGAGCCAGTTGCTGTACATCAGGCTTGCGTGCCCGTGCCAGCTTATCAGCGGCGTAAGCTCAGGGTCGTTATGGGGAAAATAATTCTTAGGGATCTCGATCTCTATCCCCTTTTCCATGTCTCGCAGATACTCATTTTTCAGCGTATCCCTGTCATACTCCGCATGACCCGTAATAAATATCTGCCGATTGCTCCTGTCCGCAACGATATAAGCCCCTGCCTCGTCAGAATAAGCCAGCACCGCCAGCTCGGGTATCATATCTATCTCCTCCAGCTTCACCTCGGTATACCGTGAATGAGGCACAAAGAACACGTCGTCAAACCCTTTCATCAGCGGGTGATTGAAAGCGTTGACCTTATGGGGGAACACCCCGAACAGCTTCTTATCCAGCGGGTGCTTTTTCAGCCCGTAGTGATAATACAGCCCCGCAAACGCCCCCCAGCAGATATGTACGGTGCAGAAGGCGTGGGACTTGGTCCACTCCATGATATCGCAAAGCTCGCTCCAGTAGTTGACCTCCTCGAACTCCAGCTTCTCTACGGGAGCCCCCGTAATAAATATCCCGTCAAAATACTGGTCCTTGACCTTATCGAAGGTAGTGTAAAAATTCTGCAAATGCTCCCATGTAGTATTTTTCGGCAGATGAGTTTCGGTATATATCAGCGTGATATCCACCTGCAGGGGCGTATTGCTCAGCAGCCGAAGCAGCTGGGTTTCCGTCTCTATCTTGGTAGGCATAAGGTTCACTATCCCGATTTTCAGCGGTCTTATATCCTGCCCCATAGCCCGTCCGCTTTCCATCACGAAAATATTTTCCTGCAAAAGCGTCCTGAACGCAGGCAGATCGTCGGGTATCCTTATAGGCATAACACAGTATCCTTTCGGTATCTTTGTATAGTATGTTTCATTATATCATAATTCGATTCCTCTATATGATACAATAAACTCAAACCTTATAATAAATTTTTCCTCTTTACTTCGTTTGAGGTTATTATATCATACTCTCCTTTCCATTTCAACCCTAAAAAATTCAACTTTTGCATTGACGAGCGACGTATTTTAATGTAAAATATAAAACAGAAAAGCTGAAAAA